>WJPL01000001.1:1498075-1811872 GCA_009649675.1 Alphaproteobacteria bacterium HT1-32
GTCCTGTTCGGCATGATTGCCTTCTTTGGGGTAATCTTTGCCGTCAATGGGGTGTTTCTTTACCTCGCGCTCGACAGCTTTCCCGGCCTGACCAGCAACCGGGCTTATGTTGAAGGCCTGAATTACAATCAGACGCTGGAGGACGGCCGCCGCCAGGCCGCACTGGGCTGGAACCTTGATGTAACCCTGCCCGCTGGCCCGGCGGGTGAAAAAGAGTTGCTGGTGCGGTTGCGCGATACGGCCGGGCAGGATGTTCCCTATCTTGCCGTCACGGCCCGGCTGGAGCGCCCGGCAACCGCAGACGGTGCCCGGGATCTGGACCTTATCCCCTTGGCTGCCGGTCACCGGACAGGACTGGACGGAATTGCCCCGGGACGCTGGCAGTTGCTGGTTGTGGCCTCCCGTGAGGGCCAGCCGGTTTACCGGATGACAGAGGAAATATTCATCAGGCCATGACACTCGTCTCCGCCCGTAACCAGATCACGACAACAGCCGGCTGTTGCCTGTCCTCTGCTGCCAATGATCTGGCAGCGGCACAGACGCTGGACGGCATGGTCGGTTCTTCCGAGGGTCTGGCCGATTTCGTCACCGTTGACGAGGGGGGACTGTGCCGGCTGGAACTTTATGTCGACGGGGTCCACTGCTCCGGCTGTATTGCGGCGATTGAGGGGGCTCTCGGACGGCAACCGGACATTCAGGAGGCACGACTGAACCTGACCAGCCGGCGGCTGCGGCTTGTCTGGCGTGGTGATGCGGTTCGCGCAGACCGGTTTGCGGCGGTTGTCGGCAGCCTTGGATACGGGGTGATGCCGGTTGACGAGGGGGAAACGGATCAGCCGGGCGACCGCGAAGAACGTCAGTTGCTGGCGGCTCTGGCGATTGCCGGGTTTGCGGCAGCCAATGTGATGTTGCTGTCGGTTTCCGTCTGGTCCGGCCATGTGTCCGGCATGGGGGAAGGCACGCGAACCCTGTTTCACTGGCTGTCGGCGCTGATCGCCCTGCCGGCGATTGCCTGGTCTGGCCGTCCGTTCTTCCGGTCGGCCTGGCGGGCGCTGAGCAAACGCCGTCTGAACATGGATGTGCCGATCGCACTTGCCGTGGTGCTGGCCAGCGCGATGTCGGTCGCCCAGACGGCGATGGGGTCAGAACACGCCTATTTCGATGCGGCGATCACCCTGCTGTTTTTCCTGCTGGTCGGTCGCTATCTCGATCAGCGCATGCGCTCGCGTGCCCGCTCTGCGGCGGCCCGTCTGGCAGGTCTGGCCCCGCGACGGGCGACCCGTATATCGGATGATGGCGGGCTGACTGAAACCCGGGTAGAGGACCTGACCGCGGGGATGCGGATACGGATCATGCCCGGTGACCGCCTGCCGGTTGATGGCGAGGTTGAGGCGGGGTCTTCCTCGCTTGATGTCAGCCTGCTGACCGGTGAAAGCGTGCCGCAGATTGTCCGGCCGGGTGCTGCCGTGCATGCGGGAACGGTCAATCTCGACGGGGTGCTGACGGTCCGTGTGCTGGCTGTCGGTGCGGCAACCCTGCTGGCTGATATCGCCCGGATGACCGAGGCGGCAGAAGGCCGGAAGACGGATTATGTACGACTGGCTGACCGGCTGGCGCAATGGTACGCGCCGGTTGTCCATATTGTTTCCGCGGCAGCCTTCTTTGGTTGGCTGTTTGTCGGGGGCGGCTGGGCCTGGTCACTGACGGTGGCGATCACTGCCCTGATCATCACCTGTCCCTGTGCCCTTGGCCTGGCCGTGCCGGCAACCCAGACGGTGGCTGTCGGCCGCCTGCTGGCAAAAGGCATTGTCGTCAAGGCCCCGGACGGGCTGGAGCGGCTGGCGGAGGTCGACACGGTCATTTTTGACAAGACGGGCACTCTGACCGAGGGACGCCCTGTTCTCCTGAATGCGGAAGATCATAAGCCTCAGGATCTGGCGCTGGCGGCGTCTCTTGCCCGGCACAGCCGTCACCCGTTCTCGCGGGCGCTGGTGGTTGCTGCTGGCGACCCTGCGGGTCTGGCTGTCGGGGATGTGCGGGAAGAAGCCGGGGCAGGTCTGGAAGGCCTGTTTGACGGCCAGCCGGTCCGGCTTGGCAGTGCGCGGTGGTGTGGCGTCGAAGAACAAGTATCGGAGACGGGTACAGACAGTGTGGTCTGGCTGCAAACGGGCAATCAGCCAGCTGTCGCGTTCAGGTTTGAAGACCGGCTGCGGGATGATGCGGTGGAAGCTGTGGCCGGCCTGCGGGCTGCCGGGCTTTGTGTCCTTCTGCTGTCGGGCGATCAGACTGGCCCGGTAACACAGGTTGCGGTGGCTCTGGGCATCACGGATGCGCGGGCAGGTCTGTCGCCGGGGGATAAGCTGGCCGTCGTTGAGGCGCTGAGAGGCGAGGGCTGCCGGGTGCTGATGGTCGGTGACGGGCTGAATGATGCCCCGGCGCTGGCAGCCGGTCATGCCTCGGCCTCACTGGGCGATGCGGCGGATATTTCGCGCATGGCGTCTGATGTTGTCCTGCAGGGTAACCGGTTGCGGGGACTGGTTGAGCTTGTCGCCGTCGCCCGCGCCGCAAAGCGGATCGCCTTTCAGAATTTTGCCATGGCCCTGCTGTATAATCTGGTGGCTGTGCCGATCGCCGTTCTGGGTTTTGCGACGCCACTGATCGCCGCCGTGGCCATGTCGTCGAGTTCCCTGCTGGTAACACTGAATGCATTGCGGCTGCGGCTGGTTGCCCGAAAGGTCGGCGGATGAATGTGATTGTCTGGCTGATACCGGTGGCGCTGTTTCTCGGTCTGGTCGGGTTGGCCGGGTTCTTCTGGGCCGTGCGCAGTGGGCAGTTCGATGATCCGGACGGTGCGGCCAACCGTATTCTGCTGGATGACGACAAGCTCTGACCGGCGGGTCCGGGATGAGGAGCGTTTGCGATTTTCCGGTCAGCAGAGCGACCTAGATAAAGATAACCGAACCGTCGCGTGAGGCGTCGTTCAGCAGGGTTACCAGCCCGGCGACCTCCAGCGGCAGATCATCGCGCAGGTCAGCTGCGGTCAGCCCCTCTGCCCGCAGCCCCATCTCACAGACAATGAACCGGACCCCCAGTGTGCTGCAGGCCTGCAGCAGCTCATCAAAGCCGCCGATGCCCCGGTCGCGATATTCTGCGTCTTTCTCTGCGCCGCTGCGGCCATCTTCGGCGGGCAGGTTGTGCCAGCCCTCACCGGCCCTCAGCGCACGGGTTGCCGACATGGTGAAGAACAGGGTCGCCGGACGGTTGATGGCGACAGCAGAGCTGGCCATTGCCAGTGCGTAATGCAGCTTGTCGAAACTGCCGCTGAACAAAACGAGACTGAGTTTCTCTGGCATCTTGTCTGCGCTCATCACCGGCTCCGGCAGAAAACTGATTCAGGCATCATGGGCGGACAGGTCGGTAATGGTCGGGGTTTTGCCGCAGAGGGCACAATCCGGGTCTTTTGGCAGCCGGATGGTCCGGAAGGTTGCGCCGAGGGCATCGTAGAGGATCAGCCGGCCGGCCAGACTGTCGCCGATACCGATGATTTCCTTCACTACTTCTGCGGCCTGTAATGAGCCGGCAACACCGGCCAGCGCGCCGATTACCCCGGCTTCCGAACAGCTGGGTATCATGCCCGACGGCGGTGCGCTGGATTGCAGGCAGCGATAACAGGGTGAGACGCCGTCATAGCCCCGGTAGGTGGCGATCTGGCCGTCAAAGCGCAGGATCGCCGCAGAAACCAGTGTCTTGCGGGTCAGAAAGCAGGCGTCATTCACCAGAAAACGGGTGGTAAAATTATCCGAACCATCGGCGACGATATCGTAGCTTCCGATGATATCGAGGGCGTTTCTGGCGGTCAGGCGCTGTTCATGGGTTTCTGTCCGGATATCCGGGTTGATTGCCCGCAGCCGGTCAGCGGCGCTGTCGACCTTGGCCCGGCCGACGCTGTCTGTCTGATGCAGGATCTGGCGCTGCAGGTTGGACAGGTCGACATGGTCGTCGTCGATAACACCCAGGGTGCCGACTCCGGCAGCGGCAAGATACAGCAGCAGAGGCGATCCGAGACCACCGGCCCCGATCACCAGAACGCGGGCATTGAGAAGCTTTTCCTGACCTATCCCGCCGATTTCGGGCAGGATGATATGGCGGGCATAACGCTGAATCTGTGTTTCGGTGAATTCCATGGGGACAGTCTATACCGACCGGGGCAGTCTGCGCCAACAGCGGCAGGGCAGCGATCACCGGGCGCGGGGATGGGCTCCGTCATAAACGGTCATCATGCGGGCACCATCAACCTGCGTATAACGCTGGGTGGTCGACAGCGAGGCATGGCCAAGCAGTTCCTGAATCGTGCGCAGATCACCTCCCCCGGACAGCAGATGGGTGGCAAAACTGTGCCGCAGGGCATGTGGTGTGGCAGAGTCCGGCAGGCCCATGAGATCGCGCAGGCGCCTGACCTGGCGTTGCACGACACCGGGATTCAGCCGGCTGCCACGGGCACCGATGAACAGGGGATCACCCTTTTCGGCCGGAAAGGGCCGGAGTTTCAGATAGCGCTCTGTCGCCTCGCGGATAATCGGCAGTACCGGGACAACCCGCTGCTTGTTGCCCTTCCCGGTAATGGTCATCGCATCGCGATCCGGGAGGTCGCCGACATTCATGGCCAGCGCTTCGGAGATACGAAGCCCGCAGCCATACAGCAGCGTCATCAGTGCCATGTCCCGTGCCTGTATCCACGGCTTGTCGCTGATCTCGCCAATCACCGTCATGGCATCCAGCGCTTCATCAGTCGACAGCGGTTTCGGGACGGCCTGCGGCAGTTTCGGAGTTCTGACACCGGCGATGGCGGAATTTTCAGCGATGCCGCGTTTCTCCATGAAACGGAAAAATCCCCGCAGCGTCGACATTGCCCGGGCGGTTGAGGTCCGGGCCAGATTCCGGGAGGCCCGTTCCGCCAGATAGCTGCGGAAATCGGTGGCCCCCAGTCGTGCCAGATCGGGTATGCCCGGCGGGTGGCCGAGATGCTGGCAGAGAAAGTTCAGGAAGGCGGTAATATCGCGCTGATAGGCGTCAATCGTATGGCCGGATGATCGTTTCTCATCGGCCAGCCATCGCCGCCATTCCCCGATTGCGTCGAGGACGGCGGGTTCGGCGATCAGTTTCAGCTTTTCGGCTGCAGCCATTTTTGCAGCAGTGTTTCAGCAACATGGGCAAGGAAACACAGCAGTTCAGTCCCCTGCCCGGGCTGGAACAGGCCCGCTTCGCGGGATCCCAGGGCCAGCATGCCCGCAGGAACTGACGGCGTTTCATGAAGACGTACCAGAGCCTGTGAACGGACCAGACCTGCGGCACCGGCATAAATAACAGATGACCCGAAGGCTTCACTTTCCAGCATGACATCCTGACCCGGGCCAATCAGCGCATTGACGGTGCCGGTCGGCAGCCGGCGCACCAGCGCACCCTGAAGCTCGTGCCGGACAGGCCCCTGCAATTCGAAGCCGATGGTCACGACATCGATATCCAGCAGAACAGGCAGTTCTCCCGAGATGATTTCAAGGAACTGGTCAAGTTCGCTGGCGCCGATCATTGCCAGTGCGGCAGCGTGGCTGCGCGCCTGAATTGACATGTTGCTGCGGCTGGCTGCGATGATTTCGGAAGCACAGAACTGCAACCGGCCCATTTCCGACTGCATCCGTTCCAGCAGGAACTGCTGCATGTCGATGACCGGCTCGCCATCGCTGAACCGTTTTGGTGCGCCCATCTGGGCAAGCACTTCCGGATGGCGGTCAAGAAAATCCGGATTGGTCCGCAGATAGTCCGCAACCCGCATCGAATCGAGATCGATTTCGGTCTGCTGTTCCAGGTTTTCTGCTGGCTTTGGCATTCCCCGTACCCCTTTTGTCATGCCCGGCAACCCGATCCGGTCACTGCGGCAGAATTGATTGACCGGTCTTTTCCCAGTCGTCCAGGAATGCTTTTAGCCCCTTATCCGTTAACGGATGGTTGTAAAGCTGACGTAAAGTTGCAGGAGGCAGGGTCGCGACGTCGGCGCCCATATGGGCGGCACGGACCACATGCAGGGGTGAACGGACGGAAGCGACAAGCACTTCCGTTGCAAAATCGTAGGCTGCGTAGATGTCGCAGATATCGCCGATCAGCTCCATTCCGTCCTGTCCGATATCGTCGAGCCGGCCGACAAACGGTGAAATGAAGGTTGCCCCTGCCTTGGCAGCCAGCAGGGCCTGTGCCGAGGAGAAGCAGAGCGTTACATTGACCATGGTCCCGGCTCCGGTCAGTGCCTTGCAGGTGCGCAGGCCATCAACCGTCAGGGGCACCTTGACGGCGACATTGTTTGCAATCGCTGCGAGGTACTGGCCTTCCTTCATCATGCCCGCATAATCAGTTGCGGTGACTTCGGCGCTGACAGGGCCATCGACAATGTCGCAAATTTCGGCGATGACATCAGCGATTTTTGCGCCAGACTTGGCGATGAGGGACGGGTTGGTGGTTACACCGTCAACCATGCCGGTTTCGTTGATATCCCGGATTTCGGTGACGTCGGCGGTATCGATAAAGAACTTCATCTGTTTTCCACTTCGGGGTCTGGATCCGCATTATTTTGCGAGTGCGACAGAATTACTTGGAACCTATAGTATAGCTCATGGAATCCGGCAACGTAAATCAAGGTCAGACCCGGGTCTCTGTTCTGCTTCCCTTGCCCTTGTCCGGCGCCTACGACTATCGCGCCGATATTAGTCTTGGATTACAACCGGGCGATATTGTCGAGGTGCCGCTCGGGCACCAGAAACGCATCGGCGTGGTCTGGGGCATGGCAGAGGGTGATGTCACTGACGGGCGTCTGAAAGATGTCATTCTGAAGCATGACGGTGTGCGTCTGCCCGATGCCGTATTGCGGCTGGTCGACTGGATTGCCGATTATACCCTGAGCCCGCCGGGGGCTGTTCTCCGCATGGCGCTCAGCGTGCCCAGGGCGCTGGAGCCACCGCCGGTTCAGCGTGCCTACCTGACAGAACCGGGGTTTGACCTGAGCAGCCTGCGCATGACCCCGGCGCGGCAGCGAATACTGGATATCGCGGCGGATGGTCCGCCCCGGACAATGCGCGAACTGGCGGAAGAGGCGGGTGTTGGTCAGTCCGTCGTCAAAGGTCTCTGGCAGGCAGGTGCCCTGCAGGAACTTCTGCAGCCGGCGGACCCGCGCATCATCGCTCCCGATCCGGACAGGCTGGCTCCCGGGCTTTCGGCCGATCAGCGGGTTTCTGCTGATGCTCTTGCCGGGGCTATCGGCCAGGGCTTCTCGGTGCATCTGCTCGACGGGGTGACCGGAGCCGGCAAGACCGAAGTGTATCATGAGGCGATTGCCGAGGCGTTGCGCCAGAACCGGCAGGTTCTCGTCATGCTGCCGGAAATTGCCCTGAGCCCGCCTTCACTGGACCGTTTTGCGCGCCGTTTTGGTGTCTGCCCGACCCTCTGGCACTCCGAAATCAGTCAGACTGCCCGGCGTCAGAACTGGCGGGCGGTGGCAGATGGCAGGGCGCGGGTGGTTGTCGGTGCCCGGTCTGCCCTGTTTCTGCCGTTTGCCGAACTTGGCCTGATGGTCATTGATGAGGAACATGACGCCGCCTTCAAGCAGGAAGAGGGGGTGATCTACAATGCCCGGGACATGGCCGTGGTGCGGGCCCGTATTGAACATATCCCGATTGTCCTGGCTTCTGCCACGCCGTCGCTGGAGACCATCACCAATGCAGAGGCCGGCCGGTATGCCCGTCATCGTCTGACGGCCCGGTTCGGCGGGGCAACCCTGCCGGAGGTCGAGGTGATCGACATGCGCAAACAGGGGCCGGAAGACCGGCGGCACTGGCTGTCCCCGAAGCTGACGGAGGCACTGGAAACAACCTTCGAGGCAGGCGAGCAGGCAGCCTTGTTCATCAACCGCCGCGGCTATGCCCCCCTGACACTCTGCCGCACCTGTGGTCACCGGATGCAATGCCCGCGCTGTACGTCATGGCTGGTTGAACACCGGCTGGCCGGACGGTTGCAGTGTCACCATTGCGGTTATGCGGCCCGGAAGCCGAAAAACTGCCCGTCCTGCGAGGCGGAAGATACCCTTGCTGCCTGTGGTCCGGGGGTTGAACGGCTGGCGGAGGAGGCCATCGGCCTCTGGCCGCAACGCAATGTGCTGATCGCAACCTCCGATACGGTGCGGGGACCGGATGCGGCGGCTGAAATGGTACGACAGGTGACGGATCGCGAAGTTGATTTGCTGGTCGGAACCCAGCTGATCGCCAAGGGGCATCATTTCCCCCTGCTGACGCTGGTTGGTGTGGTTGATGCGGATCTGGGGCTGGCAGGCGGCGACCTCCGGGCGGCAGAGCGAACCTATCAGTTGCTGCATCAGGTGGCGGGTCGCGCCGGGCGGGAAGATCGTCCGGGCAAGGTCCTGCTGCAGACCTATCAGCCGGATCATCCGGTCATTCAGGCGCTGGCGTCGGGTGATCGCGATGGTTTCATGGCGGCAGAAAGCGAAGGCCGTAAAGCCGCCGGCATGCCCCCCTTCGGGCGGCTGGCCGGCCTTGTCGTGTCGGGCAAGGATTTCGGCGCGGTTGAACGTACTGCACGGTCCCTCGCGGGGACGGCCCCGCGGGACGCCGGGCTGGAAGTCTGGGGCCCGGCCCCTGCCCCGCTGGCCGTGCTGCGTGGCCGGCACAGGATGCGGCTGCTGATGTGCACGGAACGCCGGATTGATATTCAGGCTGCATTGCGGGCCTGGATGAAGGCGACAGAGATTCCGTCCAGTGTCCGGGTCCAGATCGACGTCGATCCCTATTCGTTCATGTAGTCCGGAGACTGACGGCTGACGTTCAGAAATGCTCGTCGCGGATGACTTCGGTGTCGGTCATGCTGATGACCCCGATATGACGGGACAGCAGATTATGGACGGCTTCCAGTACCTCGCGGGCGACAGAGGGATCGACGATGGCGATCACCATGACCATGCGTCCGGCATCAATGATCATACCCTGCCGTTCCCAGTCACCGGCGGCACCGCTGCCCTGCATGACCGGCAGGACGGTGTGGCCGCGCACACCCTGTTCGCCCAGCAGTTTCACCAGCCGGTTCAGAACAGGGGCTTCGATAATGATTTCAATGCGTTTCTTCGTATGAGTCTGCATGATGTCTTCTCCCGGTCTCAGGCGGCCATACCGGCGATTGCCACATAAAGCGGAATGCCGAGGGTCAGGTTGAAGGGGAAGGTGATGGCCAGCGACAGGGTCAGCGATATCGCCGGGTCAGCTTCCGGCAGGGCAAGGCGCATGGCGGCGGGGACAGCGATATAGGAGGCGCTGGCGGACAGGGTCATCAGCAGCGCCGCAGAGCCCGGCTCCATACCCGTCAGGGAGGCTGCGAGATATCCCACGGCGGCACCGATCAGTGGCATGTAAAGGCCGAAGGCGATTGTCCGCCAGTCCAGCTTCGACCCGCTGCGCGAGAAGCCGCGTCCGGCAATCAGGCCCATATCCAGCAGGAAGATGCAGAGCACCCCCTTGAACGGGTCGACAATGAAGGGTGCGATCATGGTCAGGCCGTCATGGCCGGTGATACAGCCGATCAGGAACGAGCCGGCCAGCAGAAGGATGCTGCCGTTCACGGCGATTTCACGCAGTAACTCGCGGTCGAGTCCCCCGCCCCCCGTGCCACCGGTATCGCCCGCCCGGCTGAGGCCGGTGGCCAGCAGCAGACCGGCAAGGATGGCCGGGGCTTCCATAACCGCGGCAACTGCAACCATATGGCCGTCATAGCCAATACCGAACTGGTTCAGGGCCTGGGTTGCGGCGATGAAGGTCACAATGCTGATGGAGCCGTAATGGGCCGCAACCGCGCCGGCATCAATGCGTGACAGACCGGTTGCAAACCGCAGGACCATAAAGGCCATGAACGGAATCACCGTACTGAGCAGTGCCCCGGCAATCAGCGCCAGAACCAGTGACAGACTGATGCCACTGGCCGCGACTTCTGCCCCGCCCTTGAAGCCGATGGCCATGACCAGATAAAGCGAGATGCCCTTGGCAATGGCCTCCGGAATGGCGAGATCGCTCCGGACCAGTGAGGCAATAAAGCCGAGGGCGAAAAACAGCACCATGGGGGCCAGCAGGTTGGCCGCCGCGATATCAATGATTCCCTGCATTCCCGGCCCTCTGTCTCAGTTTGCCCATCTGCAGCGTGGCGGCAGGGGAATTTCCCTGACCACGCCCCTGCCCAGCATCAGGGCGCGTCTTTCTGCGTCACCATATTGTCCCTGTGATTCACGTTCGCAATCCCTCGCATAGCCGGAAGTCACCAGTTCACGGGCAACATCAATGCCGTTTCTGTTGCAGATACCGAAATGCCGCCGGGCACTGATCTTCTGCGTCAGGCGACAGGTGACCAGCTGATTGCCGACAATCCTGAACAACTCGCGCTGTGCAGCAGCTGCCCCCTCCTCGCCGTTGCCGGGAGAGACAATCCCGTAGAGCCGGACTTCAACACCACTCATGCTGAAGGTGCGCGAATCAATGATGGCCGTCGCAAAATCACGAAGTTCAGAAGCCTGCAAGGAAGCTGCGAAGCCTGATATGAATGTCAGGAGCAGCCCCAGCCAGAAGGTCTTGAATGCCGTCATTACAGAGGCCAGACCAGCAGGATCATGGGCGTGCCGACAGAGATCAGCAGAACTTCCAGCGGCAGCCCCATGCGCCAGTAATCGCCAAACCGGTAGCCGCCCGGGCCCATGACGAGGGCGTTGTTCTGATGCCCGATCGGGGTCAGGAAGGCGCAGGAGGCACCGATGGCAACTGCCATCAGGAAAGAGTCCGGATTGACGTCCATCCCGGTTGCCGTGCGCACTGCGATCGGGGCCATCAGGACGGCTGTGGCTGCATTGTTGAGCACGTCAGAGACGGTCATGGTGACGGCAAAAATCAGAATCAGGGCGAGTACCGGTGACTGTCCGATGGGTGAGCCCGCCAGTGCATTGGCGGCGAGGTCGGCAAGGCCGGTCGATTCCAGCGCGCCACCAACCGGAATCATCCCGGCCAGCAACACAATGACCGGCCAGTCGACAGCGTCATACAGGTCACGGACCGGCACCACATTCATCAGAACCACCAGCAGGGCAGCGATACCCAGTGCAATAGGCAGGGCGACAAGTTTCAGCGAGGCCAGCAGCACAGCCAGACCAAAGATGCCGATGGTTGCGATGGCTTTGCGACGCGCCCCCAGTGTCACCGCGCTGGCCATCAGCGGCAGAATACCGAGGCGCTTTGCCGCGCCGTCGAGGCGTTCCTGCTCACCATAGAGCAGCATCACATCACCGGATTGCAGTCTGAAATCCCGCAGACGGCCAACCTGCTGGCGGCCCTGTCGGGAGACGCCGAGGAGATGGACTTCATGACGGCTGCGGAACCGGACTGACTCGACGGTACGACCATCCAGCCGGGTCCGGGGCTGAACCACACCCTGCATCAGGTGAAGATCGTCGGACTCAAGGGCAGAACGGCCTTTTGTTTCCGTACCGCTGATTGTGAAGCCGGTTTCGGTAGCGAATTTGTCAGCCTGTTCGGCGCTGGTTTCGATCAGCAGGATGTCACCGGCAAACAGGGGCTCGCGTTTGGGGAACCCGGACAGCCGTCGCCCGCGCCGGATGATGGCAAGGCCCTGTATATCGCTTTCTTCGGCATCGGCTTCGACGTCGGCCCAGCATTTGTCGATATAGTCATTTTCCTTCGGGATCACGAATTCAAAGATGTAGTTATCAATCTGGACCAGATCCCCGTTCTCTGCCGAGCCGCTGCGTTCCTTAGGCATCAGCCGCCAGCCGATGAGAGCGACAAACAGAATGCCTGAGACGGCCAGCACGAACCCGACCGGGGTGAAGTCGAACATACCGAACGGCTCACCCGCGCTGACGGCACGATAGTTGGCAATGATGACGTTCGGGGGTGTGCCGATCAGGGTGATCAGGCCGCCCAGAATTGACCCGAAAGACAGGGGCATCAGAATCAGCGCAGTCCGGCGCTTTGCCGCGATGGCGGTCTGTATCGCAACCGGCATCAGCAGGGCCAGGGCACCGACATTGTTCATGAAACCGGACAACAGACCGCCAATTCCCGCCAGACCACCGATATGGGTTGTGGTTGTGCCGGTCATCGGGGTGATCAGCCGTGCCAGCATTTCGGTCACGCCGGAGTTGGACAGGGCACGGCTGAGGATCAGGACCGCCGCCACGGTAACGGTCGCCGGATGCCCGAAACCGCTGAACGCTTCCGCCGAGGGAATAAGACCAAGAACGACAGCCAGCATGAGGCCGCCAAAGGCGACCAGGTCGTACCGATATTTCCCCCACAGAAACAGGGTGAACATCAGCACGAGCAGGCCGGTAAGCATAATCTGGGGCGTCGTCATGAGGCAGACCTTATCATGCCGGGAAAACAGTCATTCGGGAGCCGGACCGGAGGATTATTCAGCGCAACTGATCTCTGGCATAAGCCACCACATCACGCACCAGTTTGTCGAGGTCGGCTTTCAGCTGATCGAAACCGGATGACTTCAGATAATTCTCTTCATCCATATACAGACGCCGGTTGATCTCGATCTGGATGCTGTGGCGGTTGGCGGCGGGGTCACTGTATTTCTGGATCAGGGCCGCCCCCTTGTAGGGCCAGTTGATGCTGGCGTCATAGCCGGCGGATTGCAGCTGTCCGGCGACAAAGGCCGTGAATGCCGGGTCCGAGGTTGTACCGTCCCGGTCGCTGATGACAAAGTCCGGCCGCGGTTTTCCCGCATCGTCATTCATTTTGTTGCCCATGGACTTCATGGAATGGCAATCCACATGCCAGACGCCGCCAAAACGGTCCCGGGTCTGGTCGATCAGCTGCTTCAGGGCGGTGTGGTAGGGGGTGAAGTAGCGATCAATGCGGTCTTCGATCTCGGCGACAGTCAGCGGACGGCCATGGACCGGCTGGTCAGGCAGCGCCAGGGTGCGGATCAGGCCAAACCCCTTCGCACTTTTGTCAGTCGGGTTGAGGCCACGTGTCCAGTTGCCGTCAATCATCGCCGGATCAATGTCATCCTCGGAGCGGTTGGCGTCGATGAACATGCGCGGAAAATGGGCTGCCAGCAGGGCCGCCCCTTCGGCAGGTCCGGCACTGAACAGCTCATCGACGAACATGTCGACGCCGGTTCGCAGGGCATGGAGCGAGGCAACATATTCGAATTCCGGCGGCAGGACCTCACCGCTGTGAGGGCTGTCGAACACCACAGGAGCAGGGTCGCCTGTCGGTTCCTGCAGATAAAGCACGCCGGGTATTTCTGTCTTTCTGCTCATGTCGCTGTTCTCGTTTCCATGCTGGTGATTCGTCGTTGGATTCGCATCACCCTGTTACCAGATAAACCGAATGGGTATACAGATCGTATGGTACAAACGCGACCTTCGCATCACCGATCATGCGCCGCTTGCCGAAGCATCGCGACGCGGGCCGGTTTTGCCGCTTTATGTGGTCGAGCCGGACTACTGGCAGCTGCCGGACACATCTGACCGGCAGTGGCAGTTTACCCGCGATTGCCTGTCCGGCCTCCGCAAAGATCTCGCCGGACTCGGGCTGACCCTGATCATCCGGCAGGGTGATATCATCCGGGTTCTGGAGGAGTTGCGGGCAAAACAGCCGGTCGACACGATCTGGGCGCATGAAGAGACCGGCAATGCCTGGACTTACGCCCGCGACCGGCAGGTTATTGCCTGGTGCCGGGCGACGGGTATCCGGTTGCGGGAATGCCGTCAGTCCGGTGTTATCCGGCGGCTGAAAAACCGGGACGGCCGGGCTGCAAGCTGGAACCGTTTCATGTTTCAGCCGGTTCCGGACCTTCCCGCAGGCGTGACTCCGGCTGTGGATGTCAGCACGGACCCCTTGCCCGAAACCGTAACGTCCCGTCAGTCCGGCGCGGGGAACAGTCCGGAGAGCGGCCAGATCCAGCGCGGTGGTCGTGTCCGGGCCATAAGCTGCCTGCAGAGCTTCCTTGAATATCGCGGAGAGACCTATCGCCGGTCGATGTCCGGACCACTGGAAGGTGCTGAGGCCTGTTCACGGCTCAGTCCGCATATCGCGCTGGGCAGCCTCTCGATCCGGGAAATCGTGACCGCCCTGCGGCAGCGCCAGGCGGAACTCGACGGACCGGGTAACACAGCCTGGAAACAGTCGCTGTCTTCGTTTTCCAGCCGGCTGGCCTGGCATTGCCACTTTATCCAGAAACTGGAGGATGAACCGTCGATTGAATTCAGGGATATGCATCCGGCCTATCGCGGTCTGCGCCAGACAGATCCAGTCCGCCTGCAACGCTTTGCAGCCGGTGAGACCGGATATCCGTTTGTCGATGCCTGCCTCCGGTCACTGCGGCAGACCGGCTGGATCAATTTTCGGATGCGGGCCATGCTGGCCTCTTTTGCAACACATCACCTCTGGATGCACTGGCAGGAGCCGGGATTTGTTCTGGGGCGCTGGTTTACCGACTATGAACCGGGTATCCACTGGTCGCAGATGCAAATGCAATCCGGCTCGACCGGCATCAACACCATCCGCATCTACAATCCGGTGAAGCAGTCCCGGGAACAGGATCCGGAAGGCCGTTTCATCCGCCGCTGGGTGCCCGAACTGGAAAGCCTGCCGGCGGAAGACCTGCATGAACCATGGCTTGCCTCTCCGCTGATTCTGGCCAGTGCCGGTTTTCGTCCGGGTATTTCCTACCCTGCTCCCGTCGTCGATCTGCAACAGGCGGCGCGAGAGGCCAGAGACAGGCTTTACGCGGTCCGGCGGGGCCGCGACTTCTTTGATGAAGCCGGGGCCATTCAGGCCAAGCATGGCAGCCGCAAAAGCCGTACATCGTCGCAGGCGAAACGAAAACGCACACCCCCGCCGAACCCCCGTCAGACAGAGTTCAAGCTCTGATGCGGCGGGGCACGAAAGGAAATGGCAAGGTGGTCCGGAAAGCCGATTTGCCAAGAAAGCCCTGTGTTGCTTGCGGTCTCCCGATTGTCTGGCGTAAGAAGTGGGCACGCGACTGGGACAGTGTGCGTTACTGTTCCGAGCGCTGCCGGCGGTCTGTAAAGCCCTGAGCATCGCCGGGACCGGGTTTTCAGCGGGGATGACTTTTGGCAGACGACAATTTTATCACACGAATGCGGCGAGGATATCAGAGCTTCAAAGGCCCTGAATTTGCCGAAGTTCATGAGCGTTATGCGCAGCTTGCACAGATTGGACAATCACCCAAGGCGGTGGTCATCGCCTGTAGTGATTCACGGGTCAATCCGACCCTGATCACCCAGGCGGAGCCGGGCGAGCTGTTTCTGATCCGCAATGTGGCGAATATTGCGCCGCCCTATAACCCGGATGGCGGTTATCACGGCACCAGCGCGGCCCTGGAATTTGCCATCTGCGGTCTTGGTATCCGGAATGTCATTATTCTGGGTCACGCCAAATGCGGCGGGGTCCGTGCCCTGATTGAAGATCAGCGGGGGGCAACCGATGTCGGGGAGTTTATCCCGCAATGGATCAGCATTGCCCGTGATGCCTATCAGCGGGTTGCCGGC
Source organism: Alphaproteobacteria bacterium HT1-32 (assembly GCA_009649675.1). Taxonomy (NCBI): domain Bacteria; kingdom Pseudomonadati; phylum Pseudomonadota; class Alphaproteobacteria; species Alphaproteobacteria bacterium HT1-32. The sequence continues at coordinate 1,513,713 of WJPL01000001.1, forward strand.
AGCTGTTGTTCTGCTGAGGAAGTCGCACCGGAGGTCGAACGGGAAGTTGTCCGGCTGTCGCTGGCCAATCTCCGGACGTTTCCGTGGATTGCCGACCGGGAAGCCGCCGGCGAGATTGCCCTGCATGGCTGGTATTTCGATATCGGGCCGTCACGGCTGCTGGCGCTGGATGAAAAAACCAACGAGTTCAGCGAAATCTGATATTCCGCCGCCGTCCTTCCGACCCTCTCCGGGGCTGCTTTGGCGTCTCTAGATTTTGTTATGGAAGCCGCGGAAGGCGCTGATTACCCGGTCGAGGCGGTTGTCGTCGATGTCGCGATGCAGGACGATCCGGACTACATCACCCCCGCCGACAATGATTTCATGTCCGGCGAGATGTTCGCGTAAGTCATCGCCCCTGCCCTCAGCCAGTGTCGCGAACAGCATGTTGCTCTGTGTCCGGCGAAGGTCTGTGACAATCCCCGGCATGTCCTGCAGCGCATCGGCAAGGATGGCGGCGCGGCGATGGTCTTCCGACAGGCTGTCGATGTTTTCTGTCAGGGCGTAAAGACCGGCAGCCGCCAGAATACCGGCCTGGCGCATACCGCCGCCCAGCATCTTGCGCAGGCGCCGTGCCCTGGCAATCAGGTCCGCCGGTCCGACCAGCACCGAGCCGACCGGCGCGCCCAGACCTTTCGACAGGCAGATCGACACCGTATCGGCGACATCTGCGATTTCCCGGGGCGCACAGCCCAGCGCAACAGCCGCGTTGAACAGCCGGGCGCCGTCCATATGCACCGCCATCCCGGCGGCTCTGGCAGGTGCGGCAGAGGCGGCCAGTACGGCCGGAGACAGCACCATGCCGGAGACCGTATTCTCCAGCGACAGCAGGCGGCTGACCGGATGATGCGGGTCATCGGGCTTGATGGCGGCGGCGACATCTTCTGCGCGGATCGACCCGTCCGGCTGCACGGGCAAAATCTGGTAAACCGCGCTGCCGAGCACAGAGGCCCCGCCCGCTTCGTAGCGGAAGACGTGATAGGCGTCACCGATGATGATTTCGTCACCGCGCCCGCAATGGGCCAGCACACCGGTGAGATTGCTCTGTGTGCCGGAAGACAGATACAGACCGGCTTCCTTGCCCATCAGGTCAGCGGCAACCTCCTCCAGCCGGGTAACCGTGGGGTCTTCGCCATAGACATCATCACCGACAATGGCTTCGGCCATCGCGGCCCGCATGGCGTCAGAGGGCCGGGTGACAGTATCTGAACGCAGGTCAATGAACTGGCTCCGGTCCGTAATCCCGGTGTTTGCTTTTGAGCCTGCGTAAATGTTCATGTCATTCTCTTTGTTTTGAATTCGGGTAAGTTACAGGCTGGCAGATGAATTGAAAGAGCCAGCTTCGACCCCATTTACCGGATTACATGAACAGAAACAAAGGGGACAGATTTGTCCGATCTTTCAGAATTTCCAATCACCGGTCGCTGGCCAGCCCGGCATCCGGACCGTATTCAGCTTTATTCGCTGGCAACACCGAATGGTGTGAAGGTGTCGGTCATGCTGGAGGAAACCGGCCTTGCCTATGAGGCGCACAAGGTCTCCTTCGGGACGGATGATCAGATGACCCCGGAATTTCTGTCACTGAATCCGAACAACAAGATTCCCGCGATCATTGACCCGGATGGCCCGGGCGGCAAGCCGCTGCCCTTGTTCGAAAGTGCTGCCATCCTGATTTATCTGGCGGAGAAGACGGGCAGGTTTCTGCCGGCAGACCCGGCAGCACGCTACGAAACCATTCAGTGGCTGATGTTCCAGATGGGTGGCGTCGGGCCGATGTTTGGCCAGTTCGGGCATTTCTTCAAATTTGCCGCTGACAAGATTACCGACACCTACCCGACTGAACGCTATCTCAATGAATCAAAGCGCCTGCTGGGCGTGCTTGATCAGCGTCTGGCAGACCGCAACTACATAATGGGTGATGAGTATACCATCGCCGACATTGCAATCTTCCCGTGGATCCGGGTGATGGGCGGCTTTTATGGCGCGGCGAAAGAAACCGAGCTGGAAAGCCGGACCAACGTCACCGCCTATCTGGAACGCTGCCTTGCCCGCCCGGCGGTGCAGAAAGGCCTTGCCGTCCCGGCCTGACCGGGCCTGGTGACACCGAATTCAGACGGTCCCGGTTTCAGACGCCCTGGAACCGGACCGGCTGACCGGCAGGTTCGCCCTGCAATTCACCATCACGCATGACGACATTGCCGCGGATCACCGTTGCCATTGGCCAGCCGCGTACCTTGCGCCCGTCGAACGGGGTCCAGCCACATTTGCTGGCGACCCAGTCATTGCTGATGGTGCGTTCCGCCTTCAGGTCGACGATGGTCAGGTCGGCGTCATAGCCACGGGCAATACGGCCCTTGCCGGCGATGTTGTAGATACGCTGCGGGCCGGCGCTGGTCAGATCGACAAACCGCTGCAGGGTCAGGCGCCCGGCGGCGACATGATCCAGCATGATCGGCACCAGTGTCTGTACGCCCGGCATACCTGACGGGCTGGCCGGATACTTCCCGGCTTTTTCTTCGAGCGTGTGTGGTGCGTGATCGGAGCCGATGACATCGACAACGCCCTCTGCCAGAGCGCGCCACAGCCGGTCACGATGGCTGGCATCGCGGATCGGCGGGTTCATCTGGGCCAGTGACCCGAGTTCGCGATAGCAGTCAGGCGCGGTCAGCGTCAGGTGCTGCGGCGTACATTCGACGGTCGCGTAATCCTTTGCGTCTTTCAGCAGCTCCATCTCGTCGCCGGTGGTGATATGCAGCACATGCACCCGGCGGCCGGTTTTCTTTGCCAGCGCAAGAATGCGTTTGGTTGCAAGGATGGCGGTTTCGGCGTCGCGCCAGACCGGATGCATTTCCACGTCGGCACCGCCACGCACCAGTTCGAAGCGCTCCCGCAGACGGGGCTCGTCCTCGGCGTGAATAGCCACCCGTCGAATGCCGTTCGACAGGATCGCTTCCAGCGTCTCGTCATCTTCTGCCAGCAGATCGCCGGTCGAAGACCCCATGAAGACTTTCACACCAGAGCAGCCGGGCAGCTTTTCCAGTTCGTGCAGCCGGTGCGCGTTACCGGCGGATCCGCCAATAAAAAAGGCATGGTCGGTCCAGCTTCGGCCTTTGGCACGATCCAGCTTGTGCTGGAAATCCTCGGCAGTCAGCGTCAGCGGTGACGTGTTCGGCATTTCAAAGAAGGCGGTGACACCGCCCATTGCGGCGGCGGCGGACCCGGTTGCCAGATCTTCCTTATGTTCCAGTCCCGGCTCGCGGAAATGGACCTGGGTATCGATCACCCCCGGCAGAACATGCAAACCCATCGCGTCGAAAGTGTGTTCGGCCTTGGCGGACCCAAGGGCACCGACGGCTTCGATGCGGCCATTGCGAATTCCGATATCAGCGGCAGCCAGCGCGCGGCCCGGCAAAACACAGGTACCCTTGCGTACAATCAGATCAAACTTGTCGTCCATTTAACCAGCCTCCGCCAATACATCAAAAACATCACCATCCGGCAGCATTCCCAATCCGTGCCGCCGATGCCAGAGCGCATAGAACAGCAGGCTCCAGGCGGCGAAACCCTGTTCGGGTTTCAGGGAGGAAAAGAACCGGACGATATCCTGTGAGTCGGCAATCTGTCCGATTCCCGGCTGGCGTGCAACCAGCTCGCCAAGATGCCGGCCTTTTGCGGCGATCCATTCCCCCACGGGAACAGTGAAACCGCGCTTCGGTGCAAAGGGTTCGGCCTCCGGCATCTGCTGTTCCAGCCAGCGGCGCAGCAACCATTTTCCCTGTTTGCCACGTATCTTCATCCCGTCGGGCAGTCTTGCCGCAACGGCAGCGACAGCAGGGTCAAGAAAGGGTGTGCGTCCCTCGACACCATTCGCCATCAGACAGCGGTCGAGTTTTGTCAGCAGGTCATGGGGCAGCCAGTCATCGCAATCAATCGTCTGCAGTCGCTGTAGCGGCGTCAGGTCAGCACGCTGCCCGGCGGCGGCTTCACTCAGGGCGATGCCGTCGCGCCAGCCTGTCAGGTCGGGGCGCAACAGGCCCAGCCCGTCAAAAGTACCTTTCGCCCGCATGGGTCGGCCACCAAGCCAGCGATGGCGCAGCGCGCGCCGATAGCGCCCATAGCCACCGAACAGCTCGTCTCCCCCCTCGCCGCTGAGGACAACCTTCAGATCCTGCCGGGCGGTGGCAGCCAGTTTCCAGGTCGGCAGGGTGGCATAATCGGCCACCGGGTCATCCAGTGCGGCAGCGACCTCAGGCAACAGGGACCAGAAATCGTCTTCGCCAAAGGGAACTTCGATTACTTCTGCGCCTGCGGCTTCTGCAACCTTGCGGGCGTGGGAACGTTCGTCACGCGCAGCGGTTTCCGGAAACCAGGCCGTGTAAGCCTGGACCGGTTTGTCGTTCAGCCGCCGCATGGCCGCCAGAACAGCGGTGGAGTCGATGCCGCCGGACAGAAACAGGCCATAGGGAACATCCGACCGCTGATGCAGTTCAACGCTGTCCATCAGCGCATCATCCAGCGCCGCCAGTGCCTCTGATTCAGAGGTCAGGGCCGGCCCCGGCTCCTGAGGCCATGCGGGAAGGCGTTGCCGTTCCGCAATCCGGCCATCCCGGATGGTCAGGGTTTCGCCTGGCAGCAGGCGCTCAATACCGGGAAATATCGTCTGGCTGCCTGTGGTGAACTGAAGCTGCAGCAATTCAGCCCGCTTTTCCGGGTCGATATCTGCGGCACCGGTATCACCGTCCCGCAGCGCCTGCGGCTCGGAGGCGAAGCTGACACCGTCACTGCCGGATTTCACATAAAGCGGTTTGATGCCGAAGGGGTCGCGGGACAGGATGACATCGCCGGTTGCCTGATCATGCAGGGCGATGGCGTACATCCCGCGGAGGGCCGCCGGGAAACCTGCCCCGTCTCGGTTATACAGAATCAGGGGGGGTTCGCAGTCGGAACGGGTCTGCCAGTCCTGCGGGGCCAGCATGTCGCGGAGTTCGAGATAATTGTAGATCTCGCCATTGGCGACGAGATGGGTGTCCTCCGGGCCGTGCAGGGGCTGGTCGCCGGTATCCAGATCAATGATTGCCAGCCGGGTCTGCACAAAGCCGACATTCCCTGCCAGCCACTGTCCCTGCCCGTCAGGCCCGCGATGAGCCAGTGCAGTCGCAAAGCGGTCGAGGATGCCTTGCGATACGGTATCGCCCGGCCGGCGAATCTGGCCGGCGATACCACACATCAGCTGAGAACCTTCTCGAAGAACTGCCGGTATTGTTCGACAACAACCTTCTCGGTGTATTCTGCCTTGTATTTCTTCCAGCCATTGGTTGCCAGGCGCTCGGCCAGGTCATCATCCCGCAACAGGCGCTTGATCTGCTTCGCCAGTGCGGTTGAATCATCAACCGGTGCCAGCAGGCCATTGACACCTTCGGTAATCAGCATGCCGGGGCCGAGAGAATCCGCAGCAATGACCGGGCGGCCATGTGCCCAGGCTTCAATCACCACATTGCCAAGGGGTTCATGCCGTGACGGGCAGACGAAATAGTCGCAGGCCGCCATCAAAGCGGGCATGTCGGTGCGCCAGCCGAGGAAGCGCACGCGGGGACGCACCCCGATGCGCTCCGCCAGTGCCTGCAGGTCTTCCTTCAGCGGGCCTTCACCGGCCAGCCACAGATAGGCGTCCGGCAGTTTGGCCAGCGCATGAAGCAGGACATCGAAGGCCTTGTTTTCATGCAGTCTTCCGAGTGCCAGCAGAAGCGGTGCTCCGTCCGGAGTGTGCAGCGGTGCACGGGCCACCGGTTCAGCCTGTTCGGCGGTGACAAAATTCGGCAGGTAATGTGCCCGGTCAGCCGGCCATCCTTTGCCGATGATATGGTCGACAATATCCTGCGTGTTGCCGATCAGATGCTTGCAGCTCTCGTAATATTTCAGATCGTAATAACCGCCGAGGCGGCCGACCTGGACATATTTACCCTTCGGACAGAACTGGCTGGCCCGGTTCATCCAGGTCAGCACAACATCCGGCTTGAAGTCGCGGATTTCCCGGCGGAATGCCAGCCGGGACCCGATATCCATGGCCCCTCCGAACTTGACGGGACGAACGTCGCAGCCGGCAATACGCAGCCGTTCAAGACGGTCGCCGATCGGGCGCACAAGAACGCGCTGCTCAATATCGGTGCGGGTAACGGCACTCGCCAGCCGCACGAAGAACTCTTCCGCCCCGCCGAACTCTGCCCCGGCCATGGCTTGCATCAGTCTCATTGGTTTCTCCGCATTCAGGGCAGCAGTTGTTCAAATCGGGCTGCCGCTTCCGGCCAGCCCCACAGGCGTTGTCTGGCCAGCGATGCCTGTTGCTGGTGACGCCAGAGTGCATCATCGGTCAGGATTTTGACTGCTGCTTCTGCAAAGCCGGCATCGTCACCGCGAATATAACCTGTTTCGCCATCAACCACCCGCTCTATGACGCTGCCGATGGGCTGGACGACACAGGGCAGGCCCAGCGCCTGTGCTTCGGCCAGCGCATAGCAGAAGGTTTCATTGATATCGCCCCGGTACAGCATCACCCGGGAGGCCAGCAATTCATCGATCAGTTCGGCCTTGCGGACCGGTTCGCGCAGCACGACACCGCTCTCGGCCATTCCCCAGGCACGCTGCAGGACCTTGCGCATGGGCCCGGCCTTGTCGATACCGGCCTGGCCATAGGTGCCGGGGCCACAGAACAGATGCAGTTCTGCTGCCGGAACCTGCGGTCTGATCCGCTCATTCCAGACATCCAGCAGCCAGTCCAGTCCGCGCAGGGGATTCGAGGTGAAAATGGCACGGGGCGGCGGAATGTCTTTGGCCGGTTCGGGGTCGAGAAACAGCCGGGTAATGCCATAGGGGATGACATGACGTTTGCCGCCGGGTGCCCAGCGGGGATAGGTCGTGGCGTGATAATCGCCGATGAAGACGATGTCCGGCTTAACCTTCCAGAGCTTTGCCATGTAACGCATCTTGACCATGTAGGTCGATGGATTATGCGTCCAGAACACATGCTTGCGGGCAGATGGCAGGGCGTCGATCAGCTTGTCGCCGCGATTGGCAATATACATGTCCGGCCCGTCCGGCAGACCCTGTGCAATGGGCCGCCAGCTCACGCCTTTATGGGTGATGGCTTCCGCACAGTTGTTGCAGACCGTGACATCGTGACCACGCGCCGCAAATTCTTCTGCCAGAGCGGTGAAGGCGGATTCTGCCCCGCCAAGGGGGGATGCTTCTGCAACGCGGCCGTCGAAGCGGATTCCGTCGTCGGCCATGACGATACGGGCCATCAGCTATTCCTTCTCCAGCCTGGCTTTGAGATGCGACATCAGCGGATACATACCGGCGAACAGGGCAATGAGGAAACCATATCCGCCTTCCCGATAACCTTTTCGGGAGATGTAGCATTTGAAAAAGCGTGAAAACAGCCGTCGTACATTGTTTGCCGTCGAACCCCATGTCTCACCGGCATCCCGCAGGTCGCGGGCACGGGCGGTTGAATAATTGTCGAGCCTGCGGATCATACTGGAGATGTTTTTGTCGACATCATGGCGCAGTCGCGATTTCAGCATGGGTCCTTTCCGGCCCGACCATTCCAGTGGCGGGTGGACCCGCTGCCGGGCCCATTTCTTGACGCCGCGCCGGAACAGGCCGGGATAGGCCGCTTTTCCGAAAGAGGCCCCCCAGCCATGGCGGACCAGCCGGTTGCCGATATAGTTATCGACCGGAATTTCGTGCCAGTCGAAGCTTGTGGTGGCAATGGTCTGCCGGATTTCAGCCGCCAGCTCTGCGCTGACGGTCTCATCCGCATCGACTTCCAGTATCCAGTCGCACTGACAGGCGTCGATTCCCGCATTCCGGCGATCGCCTTCAATTTCCCAGGAACCGTCGATCAGCCGGTCAGTATGGCGGGCGGCGATCTCGCGCGATCCGTCTGTGCATTTGTCGAGGAGCACCACCAGTTCATCGCCAAAGTTCAGATGGGTCAGGCAATGGTCGAGGCGGGCTTCCTCGTTATGAACGGAAATGACAATCGAGAGCGTGGTCATGCTGCGCGCATCCTGACATTCTGCCACAGGTCACTGACGGCCGTTTCAACCGCATCGACCGTCAGGCTGTCCATCAGGCTGTCGGACGTCCGGTGATCGAAATCTGCCGGGAAGATGCTGTCGAAATCTTCTTTCGTCCGGACGACCCGGCTGTCGAACCCCCAGGGTGCATAATGTCGCTCGTTGCTGGGGCCAAACAGGCCGACGGTCGGAATTCCGGCTGCTGCGGCCAGATGCATGACGGCTGAATCATTGCCGATATAGATGTCACAGCGTTTCAGGCAGGCCGCTGCGGTCAGAAGGCTGATCGCCCCGACCAGGTCGATCAGGCGGCCTGCCGGGATGGCGTCGAGCACGGGCCGGGCATCATCGCGTTCGTCGGGGCCACCAAAAACGGCGATTCGGGCATTCGGAAACAGCCCGTTACTGGCGGTGAGCCGTTCGGTCAGTTCAATGAAGTGGGCGGGGCGCCATGTTTTTGCCCGCCAGTTCGTCACCGGCCCGATGCCGATAATCTGCTGGCCGTCGGGCAGCCGTTTCCTGGCCTCGTCATGATGGTGATCGGTTGTCCAGACATGGGGTGCCGGTGGCTCGGGCAGGTTGAACAGGTCGCCAAGCTGGCGAACCCGGTGAACCTGCTCGTCTGTTCGCTTGAGGATAAAGCGCCGTTTTGCCAGCAACAGCCAGGAAATGGCAGAACGACGGAGATCAACCACCATATCCCACCGGGTAAAAGCCGTTTCACGCCACAATCCCAGCCAGTGGCCGGCATGGCGTTGTTTCACCATGACGATGACCCGCTCGACATTCGGGGTCGCTTCAAAAAGCGGCGCGGCATGTTCGCCGGCGGCAATTGTGATCCGGGCTTGCGGATGCAGACGGCAGAGGTAATCAACCAGCCCGGTAGACAGCACACCGTCGCCGATCCGGGTTGAGGTGATGAACAGAATTTTCATCGGCTGGCCACAAAATCCACCAGTTCCCGTGCGGCATTTTCCCAGCTTCGCTTCTGGCTTTGTTTGCGGGCGGCGGCCTGAGCAGCGGCATGCGTGCCATCATCACTGATGACAAGCCGGGCCAGATTGACGAAGGCATCTTCATCCGGCGCAATAAAGCCGGTTTCGCCATCGACGATCCGTTCGCTGACAGCGCCGCCGGGCAGCGCCACAACAGGCACACCGGCGGCCTGGGCTTCGTGGACGCCCAGCGCCAGCATGTCATTCTTCTGGCCGATATGCAGATGCAGCCGCGCAGACAGCAGTTCATCTGCCATTGCGGCATCGCCCATCGGACGATGAACGGTGACACGATGTTCCCGGGCCAGCCGTGCCATTGCAACACAGGGTGCGATATCCTCGTCATGGTCAGCCCCCAGCAGGGCGTGATCCAGCAGCATGGAATAGACCCGCAGCTGTGCGGTCGGGGCTTCCGGCGCGATGCGCTCAATCCAGAGCCGCAGGATATCCGTCAGCCCGTGCCGCGGATGAGCTGTCGTGGTGACAACCGGCGCGGCAGGCTGGGCTTCAGGCCGGTCCCCCAGGTAGGACGGGCGGGCGGCGGGGGCCATGACGAACCGGGGCAGATCGGCGATTGTGTCGAAGGTTGAGGGATGGATATCGTCCGTCTGCATCTGGCTCTGAAAGATCAGATGGGGCCGGGTACTCAGAATGGCCTCGCGCGCCTTCGGTTTGGTCAGGTAACCGGGCGGGGCGGCGACCAGCAGTGCCTTTAAATCCGCGTCTGCGACCATCTTGAGAAGCGAGGGTTTACGATGGGCGATCAGCAGATCGCAACTGCTCAGGTTGGCCTGGGCCAGCGGTGTCCATTGCGCGCCGTCACATCTGACCGGAAAGCCGCAGCGATTGAAGACACTGACCTCGTGGCCAAGCTGCGCCAGGGCACCGGCAAGGCTGGCAAAAATCTTTTCGGCGGCTCCCAGCGGCTGCGAGGCCGGGGTGTAGCCGTCAAAAGACAGGGAATCGTCGATCATTGTGATACGCATGTCTGATTTATTATGACGCCGGTAACAGCCGGGCAAGCCTTGTCAGGCCCGGTCATACGTTCCACCTATGGGGATCACAGGACAATCTCCCCCGATCAAAGGAGCAGGAAGGTAATGTCAGACGTAAAATTAGCGGGTTTGCCGGACCGTGGTGTGCTGCGAATTGATGGCGAAGACCGGGTCGCCTTTCTGCAGGGGCTGGTCTCGAATGATGTCAGCCGGGTTGGGGCAGACCGGGCGATTTATGCTGCTTTGCTGACACCGCAGGGCAAGTTCCTGCATGATTTTTTCATCGCCGCCATCGGGGACAGCCTGCTGATTGACTGCGAGGGCGACCGGCGGGATGACCTGTTCCGTCGCCTGCGCCTGTATCGTCTGCGGTCAAAGGTTGAGCTGACGGATGTGACGGAAGAACTGGCGGTTCATGCGGCCTTCGGTAAAGGGGCAGCCGGGCTCGCCGGAGAAAATCCGTCTGCCGGTCAGGCAATGCCGAACGGTGAGGGTGTCAGTTTTGTTGATCCCCGCCTTGCCGGTGCCGGTCTGCGCTACATTCTGCCTGCCGGAACATCTCCGGAGACCGGCGATCTGCCTGTCTCGGCGGCAACGGCGGATGATTATGATCGCTGGCGTCTGTCGCTGGGTCTGCCGGATGGCAGCCGCGACATGGTGGTCGAGAAGGCAATTCTGCTGGAAAGCGGCTTCGAGGCCCTGAACGGCGTCGATTTCGACAAGGGCTGCTACATGGGCCAGGAGCTGACGGCGCGCACGAAATATCGCGGGCTGGTCAAAAAACGCCTGATGCCGGTCCGGATTGCAGGTGATCTGCCGGAGCCGGGTACAGCGATCATGGCCGGTGACCGTGATGTTGGTGAAATCCGGTCGGGTCGCGGTGATCTGGCAATGGCGCTGGTGCGGCTGGACGCGCTGGAAGCGGGAGAACTGACAGCAGCTGGCCTGAAGGTGACGCCAGCGGCAAGCTGATCCGGGGCTGGGTCAGTTGTCTGCGGCGACAACCCTGTTCCGGCCGGACTGCTTGGCCTTGTACATGGCCTCGTCGGCGATTTCGGTCAGATCCTGGTCTTCAGATCTGAATTCGGCAACGCCACAGCTGAAACTGCAGGTGAAGGTGCCTTCGCTGCTGTTATGGGCAACCTGCGAGAAGCTTTCGCGGAAGTCGTCGAGGATTTTGCGGGCGGTCTCCAGGTCGGCACCGGGCAGAACAGCGGCAAACTCCTCGCCACCATAGCGCCCGACGATATCCGTCTTGCGTAACCGCTGAACCAGCATCCGTGACAGGGTCTTGATGACCCGGTCGCCGGTCGGGTGGCCGTAACTGTCATTCACCTGCTTGAAGTGGTCGATGTCGATAAGGGCGAAGGACATGGGCTGTCCGGTCCGCACGGATCGCGAGATTTCGACCTCCAGCCGCTGTTTGATGGTGGTGTGATTCAGCAGACCGGTGAGGCTGTCCTGACTGATCCGGGCCCGGAGATTGCGGAACCGCCGGGCGCGTGTAGTGACGGCAGAAACCAGATCCGATGCGCTGACCGGCTTGTTCAGAAAATCGTCGGCGCCCCGCCGCAATGCCAGAAACTGGGCGTCGATATCATGTTCACCGGACAGAAAGATGATGGGAACCCCGTCGAATTCTTCCTTCTGACGCAGGGTGCCTGCCATCTCGTCGCCACTGCAAATCGGCATATAGAGATCGGTGACGATCATTTCCGGATCGAATTCCGTACTGGCAACCAGCACTTCGGTCGGGTCGGTGATGCTGCGGCATTCCATCCCGGCGGCTTCGAGGATCATGGTGTAGTAGTCGGCAAGGCTGGCATCGTCATCAATGATCAGCACCCGGATCGGTGCCTGCCCTGATGGCGGCGACAGGCGGTCCAGCGTGTCGACGATATCGACATCCGTGACCGGCCAGACCAGAAAGGCATTACTGCCGCACCGCAGGGCCTTCAGCCGGGATTTGAAGTCGTCATGGTCAGACAGAATAATCAGCGGCGGTGGTGTGGCGCGCCAGTTGTTCCGGTCCGTCAGCTGTTCAATCACCCCTGCGCCGTAATCCAGCAGCGAGATATCGATCAGGATGGCTGTCGGATTATCGATATCCTCCAGACCGTCTTCAACTTCGGCAGCGGATTTGCGGACAACCGAATAGCCGAAGCTGCCCAGATTTCCCAGTGCCTCGGTGGTGTCTGAGTCCAGATCACCCACCTGCAACAGTGTATTCGTGACAATATGGTCGGAGAGTTTTTCCGGGCCTTCTGTGGTTTCGGGGTCGGCAATGCTTGCCGCTGCTTCCCGCAACAGGGCGATGCGCTCGCTGATCCGGTCATGATCGATATTGCTCAGTCGCGGCTTTTCCAGCAGCGGTGTTACGGCTTCTTCAAGGCCGGATGCTACGGCACCAAGCTGCGTGAACCCGAAGGAGCCGGCTCCGCCGGCAAGCCGGTGGGCATGATAACGGATGTTGGCCATGACAACCGGTGACTTTTCACCGCCGCCCAGCAGGGCCTGCCAGGCTGCCGTGATGATACCGATCTTTTCACTGATGGTATCTGTATAATCCTGTCGCAACTTGGCGAGGCGATTCTCGATATCGTTGCTCACCACTTGCTCTCCTGCTCACCGACTCGGGCCATTATGTGTGCCGGATGACGGATTGCACAAGCAATGGCGTGTCCGGAACGGAGCTTTGAGCCTCTCTGCTGTCAGTTCCGGAAGGTCTGCCAGGCCACGCTTTCCGAACGCATCGCGAACGGTATCCTGAAGCCAGGCTTTCGCCTGTTCGTCGCGACCCTGTTGCAGACGGCTCCCTGACGCCAGCCATCCAGCATGCCGGTCGATGGCGGCATTCAGCTCCGTCAGTCCTGTCCGGGCACGCGCGGAAACAGAAACAATACCGGTCTGCCAGCCACCGCGCCTGTTCCCGGTTACGGAAAGGGCGCCTTCTGCATCGGCTTTGGCGCGGCGGGCTTCGATGGTCATGTCGGCTTTGTTGATGACCAGAATATGCGGCAGTTCGACCAGCCCGGACTTGATGAATTGCAGGCTGTCACCGGATGCTGGCTGAATGCAGAGCAGAACCGTGTCGGCAATACCAATGACATCGGATTCCGACTGGCCGACGCCAACGGTTTCGACCAGCACGATATCGAACAGGCTGCGCATCAGCGCGACCACGGGGAAGGTGGCCACTGACAACCCGCCCAGCCGGTCTCCTGCCGACAGCGAGCGGACGAAAACACCGTCGTCTTCCGGGTCCAGCCGCAGCCGGATACGGTCACCAAGCAGGGCGCCGCCACTGAGTTTTGAAGACGGGTCGATGACGACAACACCAACGGTTTTGCCGAGCGCCCGATAGTCACGGATCATGACATCCAGCAGGCTCGATTTACCGACACCGGGCGGCCCGGTCAGGCCAATGACATGCGCCTGTGGTTGCTGCCATGCCCTGTCCAGCAGATCGGTGACCTCTGTTCCCGGGTCAGGAACCTCCGCCCGGGCCAGGGCCCGGGATATTGCCGTCTTTCCACCCAGACGCAGGGTCTCCGGCGTGACAGCTGCTTCGATCACATATCGTCCAGGGCTGCGTGGGCGGCGGCAAGGCGGGCCACCGGAACGCGGTAAGGCGAACAGGAGACGTAATCCAGGCCGATGCGGTGGCAGAAGAAGACCGATGAGGGGTCTCCGCCATGCTCGCCACAGATACCAAGCTTGATGTCAGGCCGTGTCGAGCGACCCCGCTCAACAGCAATTTTGACCAGTTCGCCAACACCTTCCTGATCCAGAGACACAAACGGATCGGTCTCGTAGATACCCATGGCCTGATAGCGCTCAAGGAATTTTGCGCTGTCATCACGGGACAGGCCGAAGGTGGTCTGAGTCAGGTCGTTGGTGCCGAACGAGAAGAATTCTGCGGTTTGTGCAATCTCGGCGGCCTGTAAGCAGGCCCGTGGCAACTCGATCATGGTACCGACCAGGAAGGCCGTGCGTTCACCGGTTTCCGTGAACACATCTTCAGCGATGGCCCGGACACGTTCGGTCAGGATATCCAGTTCCTTGCGGGCGCCAACCAGCGGAATCATGATTTCCAGTCCGGTCTCGACACCCCGTTCGGCTTTCACGGCCAGTGCGGCTTCAAGAATGGCGCGGGCCTGCATTTCATAGATCTCGGGGAAGCTGATACCAAGCCGGCAGCCGCGATGACCCAGCATCGGATTGGTTTCGCTGAGCTGCTGCGCGCGCTGGACGACAACATCGACATTCACCCCGGCGGCATTGGCGACTTCCTGCATTTCCGATTTTGAAACCGGCAGGAATTCATGCAGGGGCGGGTCAAGCAGGCGAATGGTCACCGGACGGTCTTCCATGATCCGGAACAGCTCGATAAAATCTTCGCGCTGGTAGGGAAGGATCTTGTCGAGCGCCTTGCGGCGGTCTTTCTCGGAATCTGCGACGATCATTTCGCGGACAGCAACAATGCGGGCCGGTTCAAAGAACATATGTTCGGTCCGGCACAGACCAATACCTTCCGCCCCGAACTTGATCGCGGTTGCGGCGTCCAGCGGGGTTTCCGCATTGGTGCGGACCTTCAGTCGGCGGACGGCATCGACCCATTCCATCAGGGTGCCGAAATCGCCGGTCAGTTCCGGCTGGATGGTTGGCACTTCGCCGCGCATGACCTCACCGGAGGCGCCATCAAGGGTGATGATTTCGCCTTCGCCGAGGACCAGTTCGCCAATACGGGCGGTGCGGCTTTGCTCGTCGATGTTCAGCTGTCCGGCACCGGCAACGCAGGGCCGGCCCATACCACGGGCCACCACGGCGGCGTGGCTGGTCATGCCACCCCGTGCTGTCAGGATACCCTGCGCGGCATGCATGCCGCTGATATCTTCGGGGCTGGTTTCCAGCCGTACCAGAATGACTTTTTCACCCTTCTGGGCGCGTTCTTCTGCCTCATCAGCGGTAAAGGCGATCTTGCCCGAAGCAGCGCCGGGTGATGCGGGCAGACCCCGCAGAATGACATTGCGCGGCGCTTTCGGATCCAGCGTCGGATGCAGCAACTGGTCGAGCTGACCGGGTTCCACCCGCCGGATGGCGGTGTTCTGGTCGATGATGCCTTCACGGGCCATGTCGATGGCAATCTTCAGGGCGGCCTGTGCGGTGCGCTTCCCTGCACGGGTCTGCAGCATCCAGAGCTTGTCTTTCTGGACCGTGAACTCCATGTCCTGCATGTCGCCGTAATGGTTTTCCAGCCGGTCGCGGATGGCGCAAAGCTCGCCGAAGACTTTCGGCATGACTTCTTCCATGGACGGCAGGTCCGATCCGCCGGCTTCCTTGCCTGCGGTCGTCAGATATTGCGGGGTGCGGATACCGGCAACGACATCTTCGCCCTGGGCATTCACCAGATATTCGCCGTAGAAAATATTGGCACCGGTTGACGGGTCACGGGTGAAGCAGACGCCGGTGGCGCAGTCCTCGCCCATATTACCGAAGACCATGGCCTGCACATTGACGGCTGTGCCCCATTCCTGAGGGATGTCATGCAGACGGCGGTAGGTCTTCGCCCGGGCATTCATCCAGGATCCGAACACCGCGTCAATGGCCCCTTTCAGCTGAACCATCGGGTCCTGCGGGAAAGGTTCGCCCAGTTCTTCCTCGACCTTGGCCTTGTACTGGTCGACCAGTACGCGCCAGTCATCGGCGGTCAGGTCAGTATCGAGCGCATAGTCCTTGTCGTCCTTGGCAAGGTCGAGCAGTTCCTCAAACAGGCCGTGATCGACGCCCAGCACCACATCGCCATACATCTGGATGAAGCGGCGATAGCTGTCATAGGCGAAGCGGGCATCTCCGCTGGCGGCAGCCAGACCTTCGACGGTTACGTCATTGAGGCCAAGATTAAGCACGGTATCCATCATGCCCGGCATGGAGGCACGGGCGCCGGAACGGACAGAAACCAGTAACGGGTTGGCGGCATCGCCGAATTTCATGCCGACGGCGGCTTCAACCTGGCTGAGGGCGGCCTGCAACTGATCGTCAAGATCGGACGGATAGGTCCGGTCGTTCTCGTAATAGGCTGTGCAGACTTCGGTGGTGATGGTAAAGCCGGGCGGCACCGGCAGACCAAGATTGCACATCTCGGCCAGGTTCGCCCCCTTGCCACCGAGCAGATTCTTCATCTCCGCGCTGCCTTCGGCAGTGCCGTCCCCGAAGCTGTAGACCCATTTGGTCATATGCCTGTACCCTGTGTTAGCCTTCGATTTCTGAAAAGAGCGCCACGGATTCCATGACCGATCTGATTTGCGACAGCAGTTTCAGCCGGTTGATCCGGACATCCGCTTCATCTGCATTCACCGTGACGACCTCAAAGAAGCTGTCGACGGGCTTGCGAAGCATCGCCATGGCCGTCATGGCCTGAGCATAATCTTCGTCACGAAGTGCCGCTTTGCACTGTGCTGCAACATCGGTCAAAGCATCAAACAGTTGCTGTTCTTCCTGTTGCGCCAGCAGCGCCTTGTCCGGTTCCGGGCCAAAGCTGGTGGCGTCCTTCTTCTCCTCGATGCGGAGGATATTGTTGGCACGCCGGTAGGCCGCAAGCAGGTTGGTTCCGTCGTCACTGGTCAGCAGACCGGACAGGGCGCCCACGCGGCGCGTCAGGCGCACCAGGTCGTCTTCACCGCCCAGCGCAAAGATTGCGGCGACATGGTCGTGGGCAACACCTTCACCGCGCAGATGGACTTTCAGCCGGTCGGCGAAGAAAGCCATGAGATCACGGTCGATATCTGCCAGCGATGCCGGCAGACGGCCCTGATAAAGGTCGAAACTTTTCGCGAAAACGTCTGACAGCCGCAGCCGGAAACCGTTCTCCAGCAGGATACGGATAACACCGAGGGCCGCACGGCGCAGCGCATAGGGATCTTTCGATCCGGTCGGGGTCTGGCCGATACCCCAGAAACCGACGAGGGTATCGATCTTGTCAGCCAGCGCCAGCGCCGCAGAGACCGGCGCAGACGGGCAGGCATCTGCCGGGCCGGCAGGTGAATAATGTTCGGCAATGGCATCGGCCACAGCCGCCGGCTCGCCGTCCTGCAGGGCGTAATACCGCCCCATGATGCCCTGTAACTCGGGGAACTCGCCAACCATGCCGCTGACCAGATCGCCCTTGCAGAGGGCCGCTGCGCGACGTGCCATCGCCGGATCGCAATCCGGCAGATGCCCGGCCAGCCATTCGGCAAGCCCGGCCATGCGGTCGACCTTCTGCTGAACAGTGCCGAGGTCGGCGTGGAACACGATGCTGTCGAGGCCGGATGCCTTTGATTCAAGCGTTGAGGCCCGGTCCTGATCCCAGAAGAACTTGGCGTCGGACAGCCGGGCCCGCAGCACCCGTTCATTGCCGCTGGTCACCGTCGCGCCGTCATCCGCGGTCTCGCGGTTGGCGACGAGGATAAACCGGGGAGCCAGCCTGCCGTCTTCGGTTTCGACCGAGAAATATTTCTGGTGACTGCGCATGGAAGTTACCAGCACCTCTGGCGGAACATCCATGAAGGCGTCATCAATCCGCCCCATCAGCGGCACGGGACATTCAACCAGCCCGGCAACCTCATCCAGCAGCCCGGCATCAAGCCGCAGGGTCAGCCCGGCGTCGGAAGCCAGTTTCTCGGCAGCCTGCAGAATGGCCGTCTTGCGATCATCGGCAGAGAGCATGACATGCGCGGCACGCAGTTTGTCGCGATAATCGTCAAAGCCGGTGACGGCAAAGCTGTCCGGAGCCATGAAACGATGGCCGCGGGTTGTATCGCCGGATGACACGGGGTCTGCGGTGAAGGGCACAACCTTGCCGTCGAACAGGCACAGGATGGATTGCAGCGGGCGCACCCAGCGCCGGGAATGATTGCCCCAGCGCATGCTTTTCGGCCAGGGCAGATCATCGATGACGCCCGGCAGGATTTCGGCCAGCAGTTCGGCGGTCGGGCGACCGGGCCGTTCAATCACGGCGAAATAGAACGCACCCTTCGGCGTGTCGCGGGTGATCGCCTGATCCAGCGTGATGCCGCTGCCCCGCAGAAAGCCTTCGACAGCTTTCTCCGGTGCGCCGACTTTCGGGCCGCGGCGCTCCTCGCTGGTATCGGCTGTCGCGACGGCGAGATTGTCGAGCACGACGGTCAGGCGTCGCGGCGTTGCGAATGTCCGTGCCGTCCCTGTCTCCAGACCGGCAGCGGCCAGCCGTGAGGTGATGAGACCGGCAAGATCCTCCGCCGCCCGGTTTTGCATACGGGCCGGAATTTCCTCTGAGAAAATCTCAAGCAGCAATTCAGCCATCAGTCCTGCTCCGTCCCGGTCCGGGTGGTAACCCAGCCCTCCGCACAGGCCTTGGCCAGTGCGCGGACACGGCCGATATAGGCCTGTCGTTCGGTCACGCTGATAACGCCACGGGCATCCAGCAGATTGAAGACATGGCTGGCCTTGATGCACTGGTCATAGGCAGGCAGCACAAGCTGGCCGCCGGTGCCGTCCGGTGAAATCAGCGACTGGCAGGCGCTCTCGGCATCGCGGAACTGACGGAACAGCATATCCGTGTCTGCGCGCGAGAAATTGTGGTGGGAATATTCGACTTCGGCGCGGTGGTAGACGTCGCCATAGCGGGCGCCCTGACCATTCCAGTCCAGATCATAGACGTTCTCGACGCCCTGAATATACATCGCCAGCCGCTCAAGGCCGTAGGTGTATTCAACGGTCACCGGGCTGCAGTCGATGCCGCCGACCTGCTGGAAATAGGTATACTGGCTGACTTCCATGCCATCGCACCAGACTTCCCAACCCAGACCCCAGGCGCCCAGCGTCGGGCTTTCCCAGTCATCTTCGACGAAGCGGAAATCATGCATGTCCGGGTTCAGGCCCAGCGCATAGAGGCTGTTGAGATAGGCTTCCTGCGCGTTCTCCGGTGACGGTTTGAGGACCACCTGGAACTGATAGTAATGCTGCAGCCGGTTCGGGTTTTCACCATAGCGTCCATCGGTCGGACGGCGCGACGGCTGGACATAGGCGGCCTTCCACGGGTCCGGGCCGAGGGCGCGCAGCGTGGTGGCCGGATGGAAGGTGCCGGCACCTACCTCCATGTCATAAGGCTGCAGAATAACGCAGCCATAGTTGGCCCAGTAGGCCTGAAGTTTGAGGATCAGGCTCTGGAAGTCTTTACGGTCAGGATCTAGCGGGCTCATGATGTGACGGTTTGTCGCCGCGGAAAATGTTGCGGTGCAACCTAGTCAGTTGCTCAAACGCGGTCAAGCAACCCGGTCACTCTGTCTGTTACAATGCACCGGACGCGCCCGGAAAAGTCGCGAAACAGGGCGCATCATCAGGCGTCTGATAATAGTCGCCTTTATCCGCTGTAAAGATATGCCGGGCGGTTTTCAGGCCTGTCGGGCTGGTCAGACTGCCAACGGCGATGGAGATGTCGCGGCTGCCGATGACGCGCCAGAACAGGGTCGAACCACAGTTTCCACAAAACCCGCGCTCTGCATAGTCGCTGGACTGATACCATTTCAGGCTGGAATCCGACGTGAAGGAGAGAGTGTCGGCCGCGGTTTCGGTCGATGCCAGGTAATGCCCGGTTGCCTTGCGGCATTGTGTGCAGTGGCAGCAGGAGACGGGTGCCAGATCACCGGACAGGGTGAAGGCAACGTCGCCACAAAGGCAGGAACCGGAATGCAGGCTGCTCATTGGTCACTGTTCCTCGGCTTCTGTGCAGTTTGCCCGCCGGCCGGGCAGGATTTCCCGATAACGGACCAAGGTCATGGTCTCCCGGTTTTTCCGTTGATGCAACTGAAAACGTTCGTCTAATGTTCTCGCAAATCGCGACATGGTTAAGCGATTTGGTAAACGTCAAAAAGACATTTAAATTCAAATGCTTATCAAGAACAAAAATTGAACGAACAAAGTTAACGACTCAGACCGGCCGATCCCCGGCCAGCAGGATCCGGTTCATGCGTCGCGGCTGGTCTCCATAGTCATGATTGGCGCGATGCATGGTGCAGCGGTTATCCCACATCAGGATATCACCCGCCTGCCAGCGGTGGCGGTAGGTGAATTGCGGCTGAGTTGCGTGATCAATCAGATCGTCCAGCAGGGCATCGCCCTCCTCCAGCGGCAGATCGCAGATCTGATGCACCCGGTTCGGGTTGATATAGAGCGCCTTCTGCCCGGTGACCGGGTGTGTGCGGACCAGTGGATGGAAAACCGGCGGTGTCAGGGCTTCTTCTTCCGGTGTGCGGGAGGCGACCTTGCCGAGGTTGCGGCGTGAGAAATAGCGATGTTCGGCCGTCAGGCCGTCAATCTGCTGTTTTCGGGCGGCGGGCAGGGCCTCATAGGCGGCCCGCATATCGGCAAATTCCGTGTCGCCGCCGGTCTGCGGCAGAATTTCGGCCTGCAGGATGGTCACCGCAGAGGGTTCAGCGGTGTAGGAATCGTCCGTATGCCAGGCTTTCCCGATAACGATCTTCTTGCCATCCCCCTTGCTGTCGACCTGATCGCTGGACAGGATCATGATCTCGTTCCGGGTGGGGTGGCGGTATTGTTCATGAAGCTGGGGCTTGGGCTGTCCCAGCTTTGACATGGCACCGACATAGATATCCGGTGTTACCGGCTGATTGCGCAGGCAAAGCACGGGATGACGGCTGAAAGTGTCAGAGACCGTTGTCTCCCAGCCCGACCCGGCCAGATTTGCGTCCACCACCTCTGCGGCGAGCTGATTCTCAGATAACCGGTTAACCTGCATGGATGTCCTCCCTGAACAACTTTTCCGGAAAGCATAACAGCAGACAGGGAGTATGGGGAAGGGGTCAGCGCTGCCGGGTTGTGAGCATCGGGCAGCCTTCATGCTCGCAGGCGCTTTTGCCCGTGTCGGCGACATAGGCCCCGCATTGCCGGCAGGCTACCATGGCGACGGTTTCAGGCTCCGGCTCGGCCTCGGGTGCCGGACGGCGTTTCCTGACCCCGCCCTCCGCCTTTCGCTGGGCGTCGAGGCGGCCGAGAAACTTGAAGCCGTACCAGACCGCAGCGATGATCAGGCCAAGGACAAGCAGCTTTGAAAGACTGGGTAAACCGAACATGCAACCTTGATGCAATCCGCACCGCCCCGGGTCAAGCGGGATGTGGGCTGGAGTGCCTGCCGACTGCCGTGTTTCAGCAGAGGAAAGAGCCGTTTCAGCCCTTCAGTTTCATCCGGACGACAGTTTCCAGTTCATTCAGGAAATTTGACCGGTCCTGTTTGCTGAAGCTGCGCCCGCCGCCGGTGATGGTGCCGGTATCGCGCAGATGGGTCATCAGGTCGCGGGTGGCCAGTGCCATGCCGATACTGGCTTCGTCGAAACGTTTGCCGCCATGGTCGATAACGCCGGACCCGCGTTTCACGCAGCGGTCAGCCAGCGGTATGTCGCGGGTGATGACAATATCCCGCTCGGTGCAGTTCTCGGCAATCCAGTCATCGGCCACATCCGGGCCTTCCGGCACCACCACATTGCGGATCAGCGGGTTGCGTGACGGGCGGATGCCGCCGTTGGAGACCATATGGACAACCAGACCATGCCGGTCGGCGACTTTCTCGACCTCGTCCTTCACCGGGCAGGCGTCGGCGTCGATATAGATTTCCGGCTGTTCAGCCACGGCCCTGTGCCCGGTCTGCCACATAGGGGTTGGAGGCCCGCTCATGGCCGAAGGTCGAGACCTGTCCGTGGCCGGGGACAAAGGCAATATCATCGCCAAGCGGAAACAGCTTGTCGCGGATGGCGCTGATCAGGCTGTCCTGATCGCCACGCGGAAAATCGGTCCGGCCGATGGAGCCCTGAAACAGCACATCGCCGACAAAGGCGATCCGGTTGGCCGCGTCGACAAACACCACATGGCCGGGCGTGTGTCCCGGGCAATGGACGATATCGAAGGTCAGGTTACCCAGCGTGACCTGATCGTCATCATCCAGCCAGCGGTCGGGCGTGAAGCATCGTGCAGGCGGAAAACCGTATTGCGCTGCCTGTTCGACAATCTGGTCGATCCAGAAGACCTCTTCCTTGTGCGGGCCTTCAATCGGTACCTGATAGTGATCGGCCATGTCGGCGACGGCGCTGGCATGATCCAGATGCCCGTGGGTGACGAGAATCTTGGTGATTTTCACCCCGTCGGCGTCGGCCTGGGCGATCAGTTTGTCTGTCTCGCCACCGGGATCGACAAAGGCGCCTTCCATGGTCTCACGGCACCAGACCAGCGAACAGTTCTGCTGGAAAGGGGTGACGGGCAGGATGCGGATATTGATGGTTGGTTCAGTCATGGGCGGAACATAACCTCCCGCGCCGCCCTGTTAAAGAGGCGTCGCACAGGGCCGGATCAGACGCACAGGTTGCAGCAAACGCCTGCTCGGGCTACATACCGGCCCAGCATTCTCACTTTACCTCAGACTCAACGGATCCAGCCAATGGCCGCCTATCAGTATATCTACACCATGAAAAACCTGTCCAAGACCTATCCGGGCGGACGGGAGCTGTTCAAGAACATCAGCCTGTCGTTCCTGCCGGGTGCGAAGATCGGGGTGCTGGGTATCAACGGCGCGGGTAAATCGACGCTGCTGAAGATCATGGCCGGCATTGAAACCGAATTTACCGGTGAAGCCTGGGCCGCTGATGGTGTGAAGGTCGGCTACCTGCCGCAGGAGCCGAAACTGGATGAGTCCAAGAACGTGCTGCAAAACGTTCTGGAAGGCGCTGGCGAGATCAAGGAATACCTCGACAAGTTCGAGGAAGTCTCGATGAAGTTCGGCGAGCCGATGACTGACGACGAGATGAATGACCTGCTGGCCGTACAGGCTGACCTGCAGGAAAAGATCGACGCTGCGGACGGCTGGGAGCTGGAGCGCCGGGTGGAAATCGCCATGGACGCCCTGCGCTGCCCGCCGGGTGATGCGGATGTGGGACCGCTTTCGGGTGGTGAAAAACGCCGGGTTGCGCTCTGCAAGCTGTTGCTGTCGAAGCCCGACATGCTGCTGCTCGATGAACCGACCAACCATCTCGATGCGGAATCCGTCGCCTGGCTGGAGCATTTCCTTGAGGAATATACCGGCACCGTCGTGATCGTGACCCATGACCGTTACTTCCTCGACAATGTGACGGGCTGGATTCTCGAACTCAGCCACGGGCGCGGCTATCCGTATGAAGGCAACTATTCGGCCTGGCTGGAACAGAAACAGAAACGTCAGGAACAGGAAGAGCGCGCCGAGGCGGGCCGTCAGAAAACCCTGTCCCGCGAACTGGAATGGATCCGGCAGTCACCGAAGGCGCGCCAGTCGAAAAGCAAGGCGCGTATCACGGCTTATGAAGATCTGCTGGCCGCTGCGCAGGAACAGAAGATTGAAAGTGCCCAGATTGTCATTCCCGCCGGGCCACGGCTTGGCAATGTGGTGATTGAATCGGAAGGCCTGACCAAGGCGTTCGGTGATCGTCTGCTGATTGATAATCTCAGCTTCCGGCTGCCGCCGGGTGGCATTGTGGGTGTCATCGGCCCGAACGGTGCCGGTAAGACGACCCTGTTCAAGATGATTACCGGCAAGGAACAGCCGACCTCCGGCACCTTCCGCGTTGGTGAGACGGTGCAGCTTGGTTATATCGACCAGAGCCGCGATTCACTGGATGATTCCAAGAATGTCTGGGAAGAAATTTCAGACGGGCTGGACGAAATCTCGCTCGGCAAGGCGACGATGGCGTCACGCGCCTATGTCGGCCGGTTCAATTTCAAGGGCCCGGACCAGCAGAAGAAAGTCGGCAATCTGTCGGGCGGTGAGCGTAACCGCGTTCATCTGGCCAAGATGCTGCGTTCCGGCGCGAATGTGCTGATGCTCGATGAACCGACGAACGATCTCGATGTCGAGACGCTGCGTGCGCTTGAAGATGCGCTGGAGAAATTCGCCGGCTGCGCCGTGGTCATCAGCCATGATCGCTGGTTCCTTGACCGTATCGCCACGCATATTCTGGCCTTTGAAGGCGACAGCCATGTGGAATGGTTCGAAGGCAACTTCGAGGAATATGAAGCGGACAAGAAACGCCGGCTTGGCTCCGACGCCGATCAGCCGCATCGCATCAAGTACAAGCCGCTGGCCCGCTGATATCCTCCCCGGTCAGACGGGGAACTTCTGAGGTTATGTGATCTGCCTGAAACCCCGGTCTGCGCTTCTGTGCGGACCGGGGTTTTATCATTTCTGACTCTTTTCCCGGAACCAACGGGGCTGGTCTTCGTTCTTCTTTCAACGGATGCGGGCAAGACGCCTGCCCCAACAGAAAAGGAGCACAAAATGGCTCGCATGACGAAAATGATGACCCTTGGTTCCACCTCAATCGCAGCAGCAATTCTGCTTTCCGCCTGTGTCGCACCGCAGAGCGTGCCGCCGACGCAGGTCAGTTCGGATACGCCGAGCGTGAAATACGAATATCGCGGCGATGACCAGCTGATCAACGCGAACCAGCGGGCGATGGACTTCTGCGCCCAGTATAATTCGGCACCCGGTAATGCGGTTGTCAGCACCGGCCAGAACGGCAAGACCGAAGTGCGGTTTGACTGTGACCGCCCGCTGCCGCGCCCGGTTGCGACCCTGCCGCCGTCAATTCCTGTGATGACGAAGACCTATCACACGGATCAGCAGCTTGTTGCGGCTTCGCAGAATGCCCAGCGCTATTGCCTGGAACAGGGCAGTACACTGGCCAAGTCGAGCGTCAGCACGAACACTGACGGCAGCCGGACGGCGATTTTTGAATGCACTCCGCGCTGATCTGACAGCGCCTCTTTCCCCGACGGAAAACCCCGGGCCATCTGGTCCGGGGTTTTCCTGTTTCGGGGTTCAGCCTGCGGCTTCTTCATCGGCGGCGGCAAAAACCGCCTTCGCATGGCGCATGCTGTCCAGCGCGGCAGGCATGCCGCAATAGATTGCAGTTTGCAGGATAACCTCGACGATTTCCTCCCGGGTGACACCGTTGTTCAGGGCGCCGCGCAGATGACCGCGCAGCTCGTCCGGACGGTTCAGCGCCGTCAGCATGCCGATATTGATCAGGCTGCGGTCGCGTTTCGGCAGGCCGGGCCGTCCCCAGGTTGCGCCCCAGCCAATTTCCGTGACCAGATCAACCAGCGGTTTCGTCATCTCGTCAGCGGCGGCCAATGACCTGTCGACATGGGCATCGCCCATGACTTCACGGCGCAGTTTCATCCCCAGATCGTAGCGTGCCTGATCCATCTTTTCAGTCTCCGTTTGTTTTGATTGCTGCCGGTGCGTCAGCCGACCGGCGTTGGCCGAGACGGTGTCGGATGGCCGGATGATATGCAAGCGTTCGGCGGCTGGCCGAACCGGCAGATTTCGCTAAGCTGGCTTTCTGTCGCAATTTTCACCCCGGCGTTCATGGCCCTCAATATCCGTCAGCTTGAAGCTTTCCGCGCCGTCATGGTGATGGGGAGTGCCACCGGTGCGGCACAGATGCTGCGCGTTTCGCAGCCGGGCATCAGCCGGCTGATCGGTGATCTGGAGCGGGCAATCGGGTTCAAGCTGTTTGCCCGCCAGCGGGGTCGCCTGCGCCCGACGCCGGAAGGCGCCAGCTTTTATGAAGAGCTGGAGCGGTCCTTTGTCGGGATGGAGCGGCTGCAACAGACAGCGACGGAAATCCGTGACATGCGGCGGGGGAACCTCCGGATCGCCGTCATGCCGGCCCTGTCACTTGATCTGGTGCCGGATATCACCAGCCGGTTTCTGGCCAATCATCCGGAAATGCGGCTGACCATAGAATCCCACACCTCTGTCCGGATTGTCGAATGGGTTGCGGCCCGGCAGTTCGATATCGGAATTGCCCAGCTTTCGCTCGACCAGCCGGGGATCGACGTGGTGCAGTCCTACCGGACGGATTGTGTTGTGGTCTGCCCGCTCGGCCACCCTTTTGCGGAGCGTGACGTCATCCGGCCCGGTGATCTGGCGACCGAGACCTTTGTCGCGCTGGCACAGCATACGCGGGCGGCTGTTCAGATCGACCGGGCGTTTGAAAATGCAAATATCCGGCGTCAGATACGGCTGGAGACCCAGCCCTCGGCGATTGCCTGTTCCATGGTGGTACGCGGAATCGGGGTGGCCCTGGTTGATCCGCTGACGGCGGCTTTCTATGGCCCGAACCGGCTGGTCATTCGCCCGTTCGAGCCTTCGATTCCCTTTGGTTTCCGCATCATTCAGGCGGCGGATACCATCACGTCACGGGCGGCGACGGCTTTTATCCGGGAAGCGGAAACCCTGTTCAGAACCCATCCGTCTGTAAAGCCTGCATAGCACCGGGCCGGATCAGACAATCCGGTGGTCTGATCTTCCCTCGTTCTGCCTGTCTTCCCGGCGCAGGGCGGGGCCTTGCCGGACTTTCCGGTCCGCTGATATACTGTCCGGACAAATTGAACTTTCCGTCTGCGTCCCGGTTTCTATAATCGGGGCAGGGAATAACAGGAAACATCCATCATGACGAACCAGTCACAGCCCGCAGATGCGCCGAAAATCGGCGATAACCGCTATCGCCGGATCACCGTCACACCGCAATCCGGGTCCATCGGCGCCCTGCTTGGCAATGTTGATATGGCAGAGGATCTGGATGATGAGGTGATTGGTGAAATCCGTCAGGCGCTGCTTGATCATCTGGTGATATTCTTTGACGGTCAGGCGCATGTGACCCCGGACCAGCAGATCGCTTTTGCCCGCCGCTTCGGTGATATTGTGCCCTATCCGATGGTCAAGGGGCTGGAAGGCTATCCGGAAATCGTGCCGGTGGTGAAGCTGGAGCATGAGAAACATAATTTCGGCGGCATGTGGCACACGGACACCACCTATATGGATGTTCCGCCGCTGGGCTCGATCCTGCTGGCGCGGGAGTTGCCGCCATATGGGGGTGATACCCTGTTCGCCAACATGTACCTGGCCTATGAAACCCTGTCCGCACCGCTGCGCGAGATGCTCGACAAGCTGACGGTGATTCAGTCCTCAGCCAAAGGTGCGGTGGCGCAAAGCCGCAAGGCCCGGATCGAGGAGGAAGGCCGGGATGCGAAGACTGCCCCGGTTTATGTGGCCGAGCATCCGGCCGTACGTACGCATCCGGAAACCGGCCGGAAGGCCCTGTACGTGAACAGTGGTCATTCCATCGGTTTCAAGGAACTGACGGAGGAAGAAAGCCGCCCCCTGCTGGACTTCCTGTTCGCGCACCAGACCCGGCCCGAATTCACCTGCCGTTTTGTCTGGCGTGAAGGGGCTGCCGCATTCTGGGACAACCGGGCCTCACAGCATAACCCGGTCAACGATTATCACGGCTTCAAGCGGGTGATGCACCGGGTCACGATTGCCGGCGACAAACCGTTCTAGGGTTTGGTCAGCGGCCCGGTACGGCGTCGCGGGCCAGCTGGTCGGCGCGTTCGTTTTCCGGATGCCCGGCATGTCCCTTGACCCACTGCCAGTCAACCTGATGGGTGGCGCAGGCTTTTTCGAGACGCTGCCAGAGTTCGGCATTCTTCACCGGTTTTTTGGCGGCTGTTTTCCAGCCGTTGCGTTTCCAGCCGTGAATCCACTTGGTGATTCCGTCACGGACATAGGTCGAGTCGGTATAGAGCACACAGGAGGACGGGCGCTTCAGGGTTTCCAGTGCACAGATCGCCGCCATCAGCTCCATGCGGTTGTTGGTGGTCGATGCCTCACCGCCGGAGAGTTCCTTTTCCGTCTCGCGCCAGCGCAGGATGGCCCCCCAGCCGCCCGGGCCGGGATTTCCGGAACAGGCGCC
The DNA here is from genome assembly GCA_009649675.1 of Alphaproteobacteria bacterium HT1-32. Lineage (NCBI taxonomy): Bacteria > Pseudomonadati > Pseudomonadota > Alphaproteobacteria > Alphaproteobacteria bacterium HT1-32. The sequence goes on from WJPL01000001.1 coordinate 1,541,639, forward strand.
GTCGGTGAAAATTTCGATGGCGTCCTTGGTCATGATCGTCCAGCGGCTTGTTGTTCAGAGGCGGCTTCCCTACACTCCCGGTCCCGCCTTGCCAAGGCGGTAACAGTGATAAAGACAACCCGATTGCAGGAGCAGGAAGTCATGTGTGGTGATCGCCCGATGACGGGTCACAGGACCCCACCCTGCACCGGCATGCATAACCGGACCTGACCCATGCGCCCCCATATTCCGTCCTTCGCCGTCTGCCTGATCGCCTCTGCCCTGCTTGTGGCCTGTACGCAGCGGATAGCCCCGCCCTGTCCGCCTCAGAACAAGCTGATTGATCATGCGCGGATCACCCAGTTCCGCGACGGCCCGGGACGGGACATCACGGATATCGACTTCAAGGCAGTGATGGCTGACCCGGTCGGACAATGTATCTACCCGGATGACGAAGACCGGATGATCATTTCGCTTCAGGTCGTCTTCGATATTGAACGGGGCCCGACGGCAAGAACCCAGACTGAAGATGTTCCCTACTATGTCGCGATCGTGACCAAGGACCAGAAGATCATCCGGAAAGAGTCGTTTCTGGCCCAGCTGACCTATCCCGAGCGCGCCTCCCGCATGCGGTTTATTGATGGTTTTGTGGATATCGAGATCCCGCTTTCGGAAAACCTGCGCCCGAACATGATCGAAGTGAAAACCGGCTTTCAGCTGACCGAAGAGCAGCTTCAGTACAACCGGGCCTCAATCGCCCGCTAAAATCCGGACTGCTGCTGTGGATCTTTATCTCCACATTCAGTTGATTTGAATCCGTATCGCGGACATATTGGCCGGACCGGGCGCAGAAAAGAGGCCCGGACATACAGATGACCCTGGCGGGAGAGTCAGGTCCGCCTGCGCCGAAGGAGCAAATCGCCCCCGCGAAACTCTCAGGCAAAAGGACCGTCAGGTGATGAAGCTCTGGAGAGTGGATGGCTACAAGGCCATCCCACCGAAGATGTAAGACGGCGGGAGAATCCCCGGCGGCGAATCTTTCAGGTTCCGTGACAGAGGGGGGTGGCCACAGGGTTCCGGTAACAGGGAACTGCTGGTCGCCTGAAAGACTGTCATAACGGGAGAAACCTGATGAGCGACCCCAGTGAAACTTTAAAAAAGACCGCGCTGTTTGACCTGCATGTCGAACTCGGCGCGAAGATGGTGCCGTTCGCGGGCTATGACATGCCGGTGCAATATCCGGCCGGCGTGCTGAAAGAACATAACCACACACGTGACGCGGCGGGACTGTTCGATGTCTCGCATATGGGTCAGGCGCGGCTGACCGGCGACAACCCGGCTGCCGCACTGGAGACCCTTGTGCCTGCCGAATTGCAGGCGCTGGAGCCGGGACAGCAGCGATATACCCAGTTCACCAACGACCAGGGCGGCATTCTGGACGATCTGATGGTCACCAATATGGGCGATCATCTGTTCATCGTCGTCAATGCAGCCTGCAAGGATGCAGATTTCGCACATATGAAATCGAAGCTCGCCGGCAAGGCGGAGCTGGAGATCATTGACGACCGGGCCTTGCTGGCCATTCAGGGTCCGAAAGCCGGTGAGGTGATGGCACGGCTGTCACCGGAAATGGCGACGATGACCTTCATGACCGCCGCCGAGGTTCAGATCGACGGCGTCAGCTGTCTGGCAACCCGGTCCGGTTATTCCGGTGAGGACGGGTTCGAGATTTCCATCCCGAACGATCAGGCAGAACGTCTGGCCCGTCTGATGCTGGATCAGCCGGAAGTCGAGCCGATTGGTCTCGGGGCTCGTGATTCCCTGCGACTGGAAGCCGGTCTCTGCCTTTACGGGTCAGATATCGACGAGACCACGACCCCGGTCGAAGGGGGACTGGTCTGGAGCATCGGCAAGCGTCGCCGCACCGAAGGCGGCTATCCTGGCGCGGATGTTGTCGCCAGACAGCTTGCCGAGGGCGCAGCGCGTAAACGCGTCGGTATCCGCCCGGAAGGCCGTGCCCCGGCGCGGGCCCATACGGAAATACACAGTGGCGGCCGCAAGATCGGCGAGATCACCAGCGGCGGCTTCGGCCCGACGGTCGGTGGCCCGGTCGCCATGGGCTATGTGGAGACAGAGTTTGCCAGGGCCGGAACCCCGGTCACCCTGATTGTGCGTGGCAAGGAAGCGCCGGCGCAGGTCGAGAAAATGCCATTCGTTCAACAACGCTATTACAGAGGCTAGGAGAAAACCGATGATCTATTACTCAGAAGACCATGAATGGATTGAAGTCGAAGACGGAGTCGGAACCGTCGGCATTACCGCTTATGCCGCTGAACAGCTGGGCGATGTGGTGTTTGTTGAAGTCCCGGAAGTCGGCAAGACCCTGGCCAAGGGTGACGATGCGGCGGTGGTCGAATCCGTAAAGGCGGCCAGTGAAATCTACAGCCCGGTCTCCGGCGAAGTGGTCGAAAGCAATGACAGCCTGCCGGATGCGCCGGAAACAGTCGGCGATGACCCGCAGGGTGATGGCTGGTTCTTCAAGATCAAGCTGGAAGACGAGAGCGAACTGGAAGAACTGATGGATGATGCTGCCTACAAGGCATTTCTGGAAGGGCTGGACTGATGCGCTATCTGCCGCTGACGGAGGCGGATCGCCAGTCAATGCTGGCGCGCATCGGCGCGCCATCGGTGGATGCCCTGTTCCGGGATGTGCCGGAGCAGGCCTATCATGACGGTGATTTCGACCTGCCTGACTTCAAGGGAGAGCTGGAGGTTGAACGCCTTCTGCGGGGTTATGCCGACGAAAATCTTGGGGCCAATTCGGTGCCCTGTTTCCTGGGTGCCGGTGCTTACCATCATCACGTGCCGTCTTCGGTGGATTATCTGATTCAGCGGGGCGAGTTTCTGACCGCCTACACGCCCTATCAGCCGGAAATCGCCCAGGGCACCCTGCAATATGTCTTCGAATTCCAGACCCAGGTGGCCATGCTGACCGGGATGGATGTGGCAAATGCGGGCATGTATGACGGCGCGACCTCCTGCGGTGAGGCGGTCGCCATGGCGATGCGCATCACCAGGCGCAGCAAGGCCGTGTTGTCCGGCTGGCTGCACCCGCATTATCGGGAAGTGGTCGAAACCAATGCGCATTTTCTGGGAACGGAAATTCATTCGGAACCGGCAGATCCGCTGAACGGGACGGACCTTTCAGCCCTGATCGATGATCAGACGGCCTGTGTCGTGGTGCAGAATCCGGGAATTTTCGGTCATGTCCGTGACTATTCCGACCTTGCTGCGGCCTGCCATGAAAAAGGCGCGCTGCTGGTGATGATCGTAACCGAGGCCGTCAGCCTTGGTGCGCTGAAATCGCCGGGTGAAATGGGGGCGGATATTGTTGCCGGTGAAGGCCAGTCCTTTGGTGTGCAACTGGGCTATGGCGGACCCTATGTCGGGCTGTTTGCGACCCGTCAGAAATATGTCCGCAACATGCCGGGCCGTCTCTGCGGCGAGACTGTCGATGAAGATGGCCGCCGTGGTTATGTGCTGACCCTGTCGACCCGCGAGCAGCATATCCGGCGCGAGAAGGCGACCAGCAACATCTGCACGGCCTCCGGTCTGTGCGCGCTGGCCTTTACGATCCATGTGTCGCTGCTGGGCGAGGCCGGTCTCGACCGGCTGGCGAAGCTGAACCATGCGGCAGCGGTGACGCTGGCGGAGAAGCTGGAAGCTCTGGACGGCGTTGAACTGCTGAACGACACTTTCTTCAATGAATTCACGATCAAGCTGTCAAAGCCTGCGGATACAGTCGTCGAGAAACTTGCCGGTAAAGGCATTCTGGGCGGGGTTCCGGTCTCACGCATGATGCCGGGTGCCGGTCTGGATAACTGCCTCATTCTGGCAGCAACGGAGACCGCGACAGCGGAAGATATCGACCATCTTGTTTCCAGCCTGAAGGAGGCCCTGGCATGACCAAGGATACTTTCACCGGCCATCGCGGCCTGATGCTGGAAGAACCGCTGCTGTTTGAACAGGGGCAGGAAGGCCGTACCGGCGTTGATTTGCCGGAGCCGGCGGCGGTAAAAAGCCGCCTCGGTGACTGTGCCCGCGGGCGCAGTGTACCGCTGCCCGGCCTGTCAGAGCCGCAGGTGGTGCGCCACTTCACCCGGCTGAGCCAGCGCAACTATGGTATTGATTCCGGGTTCTTCCCGCTCGGTTCCTGCACCATGAAGCATAACCCCCGGATCAATGAGAAGGTGGTGCGGCTTGGTGGTCTGGGCGATCTGCATCCGATGCAGCCGGAATCGACGGTTCAGGGTGCGCTGCGCCTGATCGACGATCTGGCAGACTGGCTGATGAAGCTGACGGGCATGCCGGCCGTGGCGATGTCCCCGGCTGCCGGGGCGCATGGCGAACTTTGTGGCCTGATGGCGATCCGCTCCAAGCTGGACAGCGACGGCCAGCAGCATCGTATGCGGATGCTGGTGCCGGAATCGGCACATGGTACCAACCCGGCCTCGGCCGCAGCCTGCGGCTTTACCGTTGATCCGATCCCCGCCAACAAGCGTGGCCGGGTCGATCTCGAAGCCTTCCGGGCCAAGCTGGGTGACGATGTGGCCGGCATGATGCTGACCAACCCGAACACCTGTGGCCTGTTCGAGAACGATATCATCGAACTGGCTGCGATGATTCATGAAGCCGGTGGTTACTTCTATTGTGACGGGGCGAACTTCAACGCCATTGTCGGGCGGGTGCGTCCGGGCGATCTCGGCGTCGACTGCATGCATATCAACCTGCACAAGACCTTCTCGACCCCGCATGGCGGCGGCGGCCCGGGCAGCGGCCCGACGGTGCTGTCCGATGCGCTGTCGGCTTTTGCTCCCCTGCCTTATGTGGTGAAGGACGGCGACCGGTTCCGGCTGGTCGAACATCCCGGCGATGCGGACGAAAAACCGTTCGGCCGGATGAAGGGCTTTCATGGCCAGATGGGCATGTTCGTCCGCGCCATCGCCTATATGCTGAGCCACGGCAAGGACGGCCTGCGTCAGGTCTCCGGTGATGCGGTGTTGAATGCCAATTACATCCTCGCCAGTCTGAAGGATGTGATGACCGCTCCGTTCGGTGGTCCCTGCATGCATGAAGCCCTGTTCGATGATGCCTTCCTGAAGGATACTGGTGTGTCGACACTGGATTTTGCCAAGGCAATGATCGACGAGGGTTTCCATCCGATGACCATGTATTTCCCGCTGGTGGTGCACGGCGCGATGCTGATGGAACCGACGGAAACCGAAGGCCGGGAGGCGCTGGACGAGTTCATCGGCTCCATGCGGTTTCTGGCTGAAAAGGCAAAGGCCGGTGATGTGGACCGTTTCAAGAACGCCCCGCAACTCACCCCCTGGCGCCGTCTCGACGAAACTGGCGCAGCCCGCAAGCCGGTGCTGCGCTGGACCCCGCTGGAGCCGGACCAGCAGGCTGCCGAATGAAACAGCCCCCCTCTCCTGCGGTGAGGTGGGGGAGGGGGGTGACTGTCTCGACAGTCGTTTCGAGGCTGTTCAGGCTACTGTTTATTAATATATTTGCTACTTACTTTATAAATTTTGAGCATGAGTTAAGTGAAGTGCATCGACTTGGGTTGTTGAAGTTTAAATCGAGAAAAATATTGACCTTTCTCTAATATTTAACTGTGTGGACTCATAAAACTTAATTACGAAAATGTGATGATTATTAATTTTTATTTCTTACTCCGGCCAAAGAAGTACCCAATCAATGTCCCAAATAGTACACCTATTGTAGAGTCAAATTTATCATAAAACGATAGAAGTACGGCTGCAATAATTACGGTAAAGACAAGAATATATTTTCCAATAATGTTGATTTTTTGGTGTCCTGCATTTCGCTCCATCCCAAATCGTTTCAAATCTTCGATAATTGCGACAACACGAATAGCAACTTCATGCCCCGAGGGGGTTGATAGGTATGTCCAGAATGATCTGAGATCAGTTTCCTCTTCTGGTTTGATGGTCGGCGGCATCTCAATATCAGTCATTTTTCACTCCAAACTTTAATTACATATATTATTATGAATTATAATAGATTTAAATAATCTTTATAGTAAATGTGGGGCGGCGCATTTGGACCCAGGTCAATACCTGAACATAAATCGATTATGTCGAATAGGTTAAGCTGGGTGATAGGAGTGTCTGTCGTCCTTCAAAGCGTGTCATTGGCCCTCTTCAAGATCAAAATTATCAACCTTTCCTTTATCCCAGCAGAATTGGACTTCTTGGCTGTCGGTGCGCGATGATAATGCCGGTGGCGACCAGCAGCAGACCGGCCAGAAAGGACGGGCCGACCTGTTCATCCAGCAAGGCCCAGCCCAGTGCGGTTGCGGTGACCGGCCCCAGCGCCAGAAATATGGTGACGCGGGTGGGTGAGGCACGGCCCAGCGCCCAGAGCCAGAGAAAATAGGTTCCCCCCGACGACAGGCCGATCAGGATGACAATGATCCACCCCGTCTGATCGAGCCGGGGCGCGGTTGTGAAGAATCCTTCATATGCGGCGAAAACCACCAGAAACAGAACCGAGGCTGCCATCGCCAGGGTACTGACCTGCACAGTCGGATAGCGTTGCAGATAAGGGCGGTAGAGGACGCTGCAGAGTGCCCCGGTTGCGGCGCTGATGAAGATCGCGATCTCACCCCGCCAGTCGCCGTTACCGATCCCTTCCGTCAGCAGCTTGTGGCTGAGCGCCAGTGCCACGCCGCCCATGGTCAGGATCACCCCGGCCGACCGGAACAAGCCGAGGCGTTCGCGGCCCAGCATGGCCGCAAATAACATGGTCAGCAGCGGAAAGGAGGAGAAGATGACGGCCGCCCGTCCGGAGGGAATGAGACTGAGGCCGTAATTCATCACGGCGATCAGGACCCCGAATTGCAGGATGCCAAGAATGGCAATCGGCGCCATGTCTGCTGTCGCGATGCGGGCGCGCCGGATCGTGTAATAGGCCGGAAGCAGACAAAGCGCGCCGACGCCATAGCGGATCATGGCCAGTGAGGCCGGGTCGATATCCGGCAGGACGAACCGGCTGGCGACCATCGCTGCTCCGACCTGAATCCCGGTGATGGCAGCGGCGAGCGAGGTGGTGACGGAGGGGCTGTCGCTCACAGGTCACGCTCCCAGGTTTCACCGGTCAGGTCATGGCCGAAACTGGTATGCGGTTCTTCATGAACCAGCCGGAAATCGAGTGCTTCATAAAGTTGACGGGCATCGGTCAGGATGCTGTTGGTCCAGAGGGTCATGCGCCGGTAGCCGGCTTCACGGGCAAAGCGCAGGCATTCCTGAACCAGCCGTTTGCCGATACCCTGCCCGCGGGCCCTCGGCTCGACCAGAACCAGCCGGAGTCTGGCGGTGATGTCATCCTGGGCGACAACGACGGCTGATCCGACCCGCTGGCCGTCACGCTCTGCGATCCAGATGCAGTCCCGGTCCGGATCAAAATTGTCGATGATCTCCGATGTGATCTTTGCCACCAGTGCTTCAAAGGTAATGTCCCAGTCATATTCCTCTGAATAGAGGCGTCCATGCGCCTCGACGATCCAGCCGAGATCACCGCTGCGATGCGGACGCAGCAGCCAGCCCTGAGCAGAGTCAGGCTGTGGCCGGAAGATATCCTCTATCGATTTCATGCAGGCGATCAGGCGCTCGCGGTCGCTGGTGGCCAGCGGGGCCAGCAGTCTGCTGGTCTGGCGAACGGACGCGCGGTTCAGCCGGTCGAAGACTTCCCGCCCTGCGATGGTCAGCCGCAGCAGCATCTGTCTGGCATCCTGCTCGCTGCGCTGGCGGTCGATGACATCGGCATTGCGCAATCGCTTGAGAATGCGGCTGACATATCCCGGATCCAGATCCAGCAGCTGGCAAAGGTCGCGGGCTGTCAGTCCTGAACTGTGCGCCAGCTCAAAAATGATCCGGGCTTCCGTCAGGGTCCAGGGGCTGTCGAGCAATCCTTCGCGTAATAACCCGGCCTGAACGGTGATGAACCGGTTGAACTGTCGCACCGCCTCGATATGCGGGCCGGAGACAGGGTCATTTGGAGGTGAAACGGTCATAATAATGTAATCGTCAATAAATTAGTTGCTAAAAGCAATTAAAAAAATCGGCTCTGATGGATCAAATATGCAAAAGTTGCCTGATCCGGGGCGTTCTTGTGGGTATCCACACTTGCCCGATGGATGGAATGGGGCATACTGGCGCGCAAATGAACCCGGCAAATGGCTGTTCGGGATGACCGTCCTGATGACGGTCCGAAGAGCAGATTTTCCGGGACTTGATCCGTTAAGGGAATTTCCATGGCACGCAACAAGATCGCTCTCATCGGCGCCGGCAATATTGGCGGCACCCTCGCTCACCTTATTGGCCTGAAGGAACTCGGCGACGTCGTTCTGTTCGACATCGCAGACGGTATTCCGCAGGGCAAGTCACTCGACATCGCTGAAAGCTCGCCGGTTGAAGGCTTTGACGCCAGCGTAACCGGGTCGACAGATTATGCCGACATCGCCGGTGCAGATGTCATCATCGTTACCGCCGGTGTTGCCCGCAAGCCGGGCATGAGCCGCGATGACCTGATCGGCATCAACGCCAAGGTCATGGCCTCTGTTGGCGCGGGTATCCGCGACAATGCGCCGGATGCCTTTGTCATCTGCATCACCAACCCGCTCGACGCGATGGTCTGGGCGCTGCGCGAAGCTTCCGGCCTGCCGCATAACAAGGTCGTCGGCATGGCCGGTGTCCTCGACAGTGCGCGCTTCCGTTATTTCCTGGCTGAAGAGTTCGGTGTGTCCGTTGAAGACGTCACCGCCTTCGTACTGGGTGGCCACGGCGACACCATGGTGCCGCTGACCCGTTACTCCACGGTTGCCGGCATTCCGCTGCCGGATCTGGTGAAGATGGGCTGGACCACAGACGAAAAGCTGGAACAGATCGTTCAGCGTACCCGCGACGGCGGTGCCGAAATCGTCGGCCTGCTGAAAACCGGTTCCGCATTCTATGCTCCGGCCTCTTCCGCCGTGCAGATGGCCGAAAGCTATCTCAAGGACAAGAAGCGGGTTCTGCCCTGCGCAGCGAATCTCAGCGGCGAATATGGTCTTGATGACCTTTATGTCGGTGTGCCCTGCGTTATCGGTGCCGGTGGCGTCGAGAAGGTTGTCGAGATCGAACTGAACGCTGATGAGCGGGCGATGTTCGATAATTCAGTCAAGGCGGTTAAGGGTTTGCTGGAGGCGACAAAAGGCCTTATGGCAGGCGCAAAATAAGCAGCCGATCAACACGGCGCGCCCCGGACAGGGACGCGCCGTTTCTTTCTAACGACCCGGAAAGCGATCATGAATATTCACGAATATCAGGCGAAGCAGCTACTCGGTAAGTATGGCGTCGCCACACCGCGTGGCAGCGTGGCGTACTCCGTCGATGAAGCTGTTGAAAAAGCCAATGAACTGGGCGGTCCTGTCTGGGTCGTCAAATCCCAGATTCACGCAGGTGGTCGCGGTGCCGGTCGCTTCAAGAGTGACCCGGACGGCAAGGGTGGCGTGCGCGTCGTCAAGTCCGTCGATGATGTCAAATCGAATGCCGGCGAAATGCTCAATCAGGTTCTGGTCACCAAGCAGACCGGACCGGAGGGCAAGGAAGTCAAGCGCCTCTATATTGAAGAAGGCTGCGACATCGCCCGCGAACTGTATCTGTCGATGCTGGTGGACCGCGGATCGTCGCGCATTGTCGTGATGGCTTCGACCGAAGGCGGTATGGATATCGAGGAAGTCGCCGAGAAAACGCCGGAAAAGATCGTGAAGGTATTCATCGACCCGATCACGGGGATGATGCCGTTTCATGCGCGGGAAATTGCTTTTGGCCTGAAGCTGGAAGGCAATCAGGTCCGCTCGGCAACCAAGCTGTTGCTGTCGGTCTATCAGGCCTTCACAGACCTCGATGCTTCGCTGCTTGAAGTGAACCCGCTGGTCGTGACCGGCGCGGGTGATGTCATTGCCCTCGATGCGAAGATGAACTTCGACGACAACGCCCTGTTCCGGCACAAGGATGTCGCTGAACTGCGTGACGAAGACGAAGAAGATCCTTCCGAACTCGAAGCCGGCAAGCATGACCTGAACTACATCAAGCTTGATGGCGCCATCGGCTGCATGGTCAACGGTGCCGGTCTGGCCATGGCGACGATGGATATCATCCAGCTTTATGGCGGATCACCGGCCAACTTCCTGGATGTTGGCGGTGGCGCGACCAAGGAACGGGTGGCGGTGGCTTTCAAGATCATCACCTCCGATCCGAATGTCGAAGGCATTCTGGTCAACATCTTCGGCGGCATCATGCGCTGTGACATCATCGCGGAAGGCATTGTTGCCGCTGCGAAGGAAATCAGCCTCAGCGTGCCGCTGGTTGTCCGTCTTGAGGGCACCAACGTGGAGCGCGGCAAGGAAATCCTCGCCACCTCCGGTCTCGATATCATTTCCGCCGAAAATCTCGCCGATGCGGCCGAGAAGGTGGTCAAAGCGGTGAAGGAGGCAAACTGATGGCCGTTCTCGTCGACAAGAATACCAAGGTCATCTGCCAGGGCTTTACCGGCCAGCAGGGTTCCTTCCACTCCGAACAGGCCATTGCCTATGGCACCAGGATGGTCGGCGGCGTAACGCCGGGCAAAGGTGGCTCCAAGCATCTCGGCCTGCCGGTCTATGACACGGTGGCCCAGGCCCGCGAAGCAACCGATTGCGATGCGTCAGTCATCTATGTGCCGCCGCCATTCGCCGCCGATGCAATCCTTGAGGCACTGGATGCGGAAGTGCCGCTGATCATCTGCATCACCGAAGGCATTCCGGTGCTGGACATGGTGAAGGTGAAGCGTGCGCTCGGAACGTCCAGTTCACGCCTGATCGGGCCGAACTGCCCGGGTCTGATTACACCGGATGCCTGCAAGATCGGCATCATGCCCGGCCATATCCACAAGCGCGGATCGGTGGGTATCGTGTCCCGTTCGGGCACCCTGACCTATGAAGCTGTCGCTCAGACCACAGCAGCCGGTCTTGGCCAGTCGACCTGTATCGGTATCGGTGGCGACCCGGTAAACGGGACCAACTTCATCGATTGCCTGGACCTGTTCCTGGGCGACGATGAAACGGAAAGTATCGTCATGATCGGCGAAATCGGTGGCGATGCAGAAGAAAACGCCGCCGAGTTCCTGAAACAGTCGAAGGTGAAGAAGCCGGTTGTCGGTTTCATTGCCGGTGTGACGGCCCCTCCGGGTCGCCGCATGGGTCATGCCGGCGCCATCATTTCCGGTGGCAAGGGCGGGGCCGACGACAAGATGGAAGCCATGCGCAGCGCAGGCATTTCGGTGGCGAAGTCACCGGCGGCTCTGGGCAGCACCATGGTTGAGTTGCTCAAGGGCTGATCGGCCCACAAGCGTCAAAGTGATAAGGGAGAGCGCGGCAGCGCTTCAGCGGAATGGCAGTTACTGATATCGATTCCTTCCTGTTTACCGGCAATCAGGTCTATATCGCCCAGCTTTATGAGCGGTATCTCGACGATCCGGGTTCCGTTGATCCTGGCTGGCAGGACTTCTTTGCTGATCTCGAAGATGATGCCGGCGGCCTTGTCCGTGAGATGAAGGGTGCCCCCTGGGCGCCGAAGGAAAGCAACGTCATTGGCGAGATGGGGCTGACCCCGCTTTCCGAACAGATGTCCGAAGAACAGGGCGACGGCTCTCCCGCGCCCGGCGGATTCAACAAGGCCGTTGCCCAGCGTGTCGGGGCCGATCAGGTTCGCGCGGCTACGCTGGATTCAATCCGCGCTCTCATGCTGATCCGTGCCTATCGGGTGCGTGGTCATCTGGAAGCCGATCTCGATCCGCTGAAGCTCGACAAGAAGGAGCCGCATCCCGAACTGGATCCGGCAACTTACGGCTTTACGGACAAGGACCAGTACAAGGAAATCTTCATCAACTACGTTCTGGGTCTGGAGACAGCGACCCTGCGTGAAATCATCACCGTCCTGCGGGAGACCTATTGCGGGACGATCGGTGTTGAATTCATGCATATTCAGGACCCGGATGAGAAAAGCTGGATCCAGCAGCGCATCGAATCAATCCGCAATCAGGCGCATTTCACGGACCGCGGCAAGAAAGCGATCTATGACCGTCTGGTCGAAACCGAAGGCTTCGAGAAGTATCTCGACAAGAAGTTCACCGGCACCAAACGGTTTGGTCTGGATGGCGGTGAATCGCTGATCCCGGCGCTTGAGCAGATTCTCAAGCGGGGCACACAGCTCGGCATCGAAGAAGTCGTTATCGGGATGCCGCATCGTGGCCGCCTGAACGTGCTGGCCAACCTGATGGGCAAACCCTATGCCGCGATCCTGAATGAGTTTCAGGGTGGCTCCGCCCAGCCGGATGACGTGGGTGGCTCCGGTGACGTGAAATACCATCTCGGCAGCTCTGCTGACCGGGTCTTTGACGGCCGTTCCATCCATCTGTCGCTGACCGCGAACCCGTCCCATCTGGAAGTGGTCAATACGGTTGTGCTGGGCAAGGTGCGTGCCAAGCAGCGCCAGCGTAATGATACCAACCGCGAAAAGGTCATGGGTCTGCTGATGCATGGCGATGCGGCTTTCGCCGGGCAGGGACTGGTTCCGGAAGCGCTCGATCTGTCGCATCTGCGTGGCTACAAGACCGGCGGTACGATCCATGTGATCGTCAACAACCAGATCGGCTTCACGACCTCGCCGAAATTCTCCCGTTCATCACCCTATTGCTCGGATGTGGCAAAAACTGTCGCAGCCCCGATTTTCCATGTGAACGCGGATTGCCCGGAATCGGTTGTCCATTGTGCCCGTATGGCAGTGGAATACCGGCACAAGTTCAAGAAAGACGTGGTGGTGGACATGATCTGCTACCGTCGCTTCGGTCATAACGAAGGCGACGAGCCGATGTTCACGCAGCCCCTGATGTACAAGAAAATCAGTGGTCATGATTCAGTCGGCGAAATCTATTCGAAGAAGCTGATCCGTGAAAAGGTCATCACCGAAGAGCAGGCGAAAGCCGTGGTCGACAAGATGAATGCCGAGCTTGATGCGGCATTCGAGGCTTCGAAATCCTACAAGGTCAACAAGGCGGACTGGTTCGATGGTGTCTGGTCCGGCCTGTCGGTCGCTCATGGTGACGAGCGGCGCGGCGAAACCGGTGTTTCCATTGATCGTCTGCGTGAAGTTGGGGAAGGCCTGACCCGGGTTCCGGAAAACTTCCATCCGCATTCCAAGATCGTGCGCCAGCTTGAAGCCAAAAAGAAGATGCTGGAAACCGGCGAGGGGCTGGACTGGGCAACCGGTGAGGCGCTGGCCTTCGGAACCTTGTTGCTTGATGGCTCTCCGGTACGTCTGTCCGGTCAGGATTCAGGACGCGGTACGTTCTCGCACCGTCATTCCGTGCTGATCGATCAGGAAACCGAAGATCGTTATATTCCGCTGAACAATCTCCGTTACGGGCAGGCCCCGTTCGAGGTGCTTGATTCACCCCTGTCAGAGGCCGGCGTGCTGGGCTTTGAATATGGCTATGCCTCGTCAGAGCCGCATATGCTGGTGATGTGGGAAGCGCAGTTCGGTGACTTTGCCAACGGTGCGCAGGTCGTTATCGATCAGTTCATTGCCTCGGGCGAAGCGAAGTGGCTGCGGATGAACGGCCTCGTGATGCTGTTGCCACATGGCTATGAAGGACAGGGGCCGGAGCACAGTTCAGCCCGCATCGAGCGTTATCTCCAGCTTTGTGCTGAAGACAACATTCAGGTCTGCAACTGCACGACCCCGGCGAATCTGTTCCACATCCTGCGTCGTCAGGTGGTCCGGAACTTCCGTAAACCGCTGATCCTGTTCACGCCGAAATCGCTGCTCCGCCACAAGAAGGCGGTCTCCAAGCTGGAGGAAATGGGCGATGGCACGACCTTCCATCGTGTGCTCTGGGACGAATATGCGCTGGGGCAGGACAAGGATGTCAAACGGGTCATCATGTGTTCCGGCAAGGTCTATTACGATCTGGACGCCGAGCGTGAGGCAACGGGCCGCAAGGATGTCTACATTCTGCGTCTCGAACAGCTTTATCCGTTCCCGAAGAAAGCGCTGATCGCCGAACTCTCACGCTTCCCGAAGGCCGAACTTGTCTGGTGTCAGGAAGAGCCCCGAAATATGGGGGCATGGCATTTCCTGGGTGAGAATTTCGATGAAATGCTGAGCGAAATGGGCCGCGACGGTGAGAAAATTGCCTATGCCGGTCGTAAGCCGGCGGCATCACCGGCAACCGGGTCCGCGAAAAAGCATGCCATCGAGCAGGCCGCACTGGTGAACGAAGCTCTGGGTGAAGCGCCGAAGGCGGCCGCCCGCAGCCGGTCCGCCTCGAAGCCTGCAACCCGCAAATCACCCGCAAAAAAGAAGTCCTGACGCCAGCGGCGTCCGGTAACCTGTAATCTGAGGAGCATCCTGAACCATGGCCGTTGAAGTAAAGGTGCCGCAGCTCGGCGAATCAGTGACCGAAGCAATCGTTGCCAGCTGGATGAAAAAGCCCGGCGACGCGGTCGCTGTCGATGAGGCAATCTGCGAGCTGGAAACCGATAAGGTGACCCTCGAAGTCAATTCGCCGGTCGCTGGTGCGATGGGTGAAATCATTGCCGAGGAAGGCGCAGAAGTTGAAGTCGGCGCCCTGCTGGCGATGATCGAGGAAGGAGCCGAAGGCTCTGCCAGTGCCGAGGCACCGAAGGAAGACAAGAAAGAAGCCCCGAAAGAGGAAAAGGCGGAAGCAAAGCCGGAGAAGCAGGAAGCCAAACCTTCTTCACCGCCACCACCTCCTGCGGCTTCTGTACCGGCCGGCAACAAGCCCGACCTGTCCAAGCCTCTGCCGCCTGCGGTTAAGAAAATGATCGCTGATAACGGCCTGAACGCAGCCGACATTCCGGCTTCGGGCAAAGACGGTCGTCTGACCAAGGCCGACGTGGTGAATTTCATGCAGGGCGGCTCCAAGCCGGCCAGCCGCCCGGCAGCGACACCGGGGAGCGCCCCGGCCCGTCCGTCTTTTGACGCTCTGCCGCCGCGCCCGGAAAACCCGCTGGAAGAGCGGGTGAAGATGACCCGGCTGCGCAAGGTTATCGCGTCGCGTCTGAAGGAAGCCCAGAACACGGCTGCCATGCTGACCACCTGGAACGATGTCGATATGACACGGGCCATGGAAATGCGGGCGAAGTACAAGGACGGTTTCGAGAAGAAGCATGGCGTGCGCCTTGGCTTCATGTCGATGTTCGTTCGTGCGGCCTGCATTGCGCTCCGCGAATGGCCGGCGGTAAATGCCGAGATCTACGGCGACGAAATCATCTACAAGAACTACTACAATATCGGCGTTGCGGTCGGTACACCGAACGGACTGGTGGTGCCGGTTCTCAAGGATGCCGATGACATGAGCTTCGCCGGCATTGAAGGATCGATTTCCGACTTTGGCCGTCGTGCCCGTGACGGCAAGCTCACCATGGATGAGATGATGGGCGGCACC
The DNA here is from genome assembly GCA_009649675.1 of Alphaproteobacteria bacterium HT1-32. Taxonomy (NCBI): domain Bacteria; kingdom Pseudomonadati; phylum Pseudomonadota; class Alphaproteobacteria; species Alphaproteobacteria bacterium HT1-32. Next base: position 1,557,191 of record WJPL01000001.1, read on the forward strand.
TTCACCATTTCAAACGGTGGCGTTTTCGGGTCAATGAACTCGATGCCGATCATCAATGTGCCGCAGGCTGCGGTACTGGGTATGCACCGGATCGAAAAGCGCCCGGTTGCTGTTGGTGACGAAGTTAAAATCCGCCCGATGATGTATCTGGCCCTGTCCTATGATCACCGCATCATTGATGGCCGCGAAGCCGTGTCCTTCCTGGTGCGGATCAAGCAGTGCATCGAAGATCCGGGCCGTATCCTGCTGGACGTCTGAGCCTGAAACCCAACCCGACTGCCGGGAGCGAGAAATATGAGTGATACCTATGACGTTGTGATCATCGGCGGTGGGCCGGGTGGTTATGTCTGTGCCATCAAGGCCGCCCAGCTTGGCCTCAAGACGGCCTGTGTCGAAATGCGCGGCGCCCTTGGCGGCACCTGCCTGAATGTCGGCTGCATTCCGTCGAAAGCGCTGCTGCATTCCTCGCATCTCTATGAATCGGCACAGCATGAATTTGCCGAGCATGGCATTGAGGTTGGTTCACCGAAGGTCGATCTGGACAAGATGCTGGCCCGCAAGGACAAGGTCGTTGTCGACCTGACCTCGGGCATCGAGTTTCTGTTCAAGAAGAACAAGGTCGATTATTTCAAGGGCCGCGGCAGCATTGAATCTGCGACCAGTGTCAGGGTCGAGAAGGTAAAGGGTCTCGACGGTTCGGAAGACAAGACGCTGTCGACGAAAAACATCGTCATTGCAACGGGTTCTGAATCCACACCGCTCAAGGGCGTTGATGTCGACGAGAAGCAGATCGTCTCCTCAACCGGAGCGCTGAGCCTGAAGAAAGTGCCGAAAAAGCTGGCCGTGATTGGCGCCGGCGTCATCGGACTGGAAATGGGTTCGGTCTGGCGCCGTCTTGGCGCAGAAGTGACGGTGATCGAATTCCTCGACCGTATCCTGCCGGGGATGGATGGTGAACTGGCGAAACAGTCACAGCGTATTCTGGGCAAGCAGGGGATCAATTTCAAACTGGGCACGAAGGTGACCGGCGCGAAGAAAACCAAGACTGCCGTCACTCTGACCATGGAGCCGGTCAAAGGCGGGGATGCAGAAGAATTCAAGGCAGATGTGGTGCTGGTTGCCATTGGCCGTCGCCCCTACACGGAAGGCCTCGGCCTTGAGAAGGCCGGCGTGAAGCTGGATGATCGCGGCCGGGTTGCCGTAGACGAGTATTTCCAGACGGAAGTTGAAGGCATTTTTGCAATCGGTGATGCGATTGTTGGCCCGATGCTGGCCCATAAGGCAGAAGAAGACGGCGTTGCCATTGCAGAAATGCTGGCCGGTGAAGCCGGTCATGTTGATTACGACAAGGTGCCGGGTGTCGTCTACACCACACCGGAAATCGCCTCTGTCGGCAAAACCGAAGAAGCCCTGAAGGAAGCCGGTATCGACTATGCGGTCGGCAAGTTCCCGTTCAGCGCCAACAGCCGCGCCCGTGCGGTTTCGGATACAGCTGGCTTTGTGAAAATCCTGACCGACAAGAAAACCGATACGGTCCTTGGCGTACATATTGTCGGCCCGCTGGCCGGTGACCTGATCGCGGAAGCCGTGATGGCGCTGGAATTCGGTGCGTCGGCAGAAGATATCGCCCGTATTTCCCACGCGCATCCGCAGATGGGTGAGTCCGTCAAGGAAGCCGCCATGGCCGCCTGGACCGGCAAGGCAATTCACGCCTAGGGTTCTGTCTGCCAGACTTCAGGGTTTCTGCATCCTTCGAGACGCAGCTACGCTGCTCCTCAGGATGAGGTCTGGTTATGGTAAAACCTCATCCTGAGGAGCGCAAAAAGCGCGTCTCGAAGGATCGCAGTAAAAATCAGACAGCGGATAACCCGGCTCAGCTGATACCCATCTGTGACAGCTGTGCTTTGAACAGGTCGCTCTTGCCGTCGCAATGGGTTTGCAGCAGGCCCAGATGACCGTCATTCGGTGAAATTATCAGGTCACCGCCGAATTTTTCCTGATACTGCCGGGACTGATCGATCCAGCCCTCAGGCTCCACCCCGCCAACTGTGGTCAGAATCGGACAATCCGTTGTCGGGGTAGCAGCCAGTGCATTGCAGCGTGCGGCCATTTCCTCGGTCAGGTGGAGGTCGTTATTGACGCTGATATGGCGGGCCGGTTCCGGGTCATAGATACCACTCATCAGCGTGGCACCCTTGATGAGGTCTTTTGGCAGGCCGCGTGCGGCCCAGTCGGTCGCCAGAACCATGGCAGCGAGATGCGCTCCGGCAGAGTGACCGGCAATATAGAGCCGGTCGGGATTGCCCCCCTTTGCAGCACAATTCCGGGCGATCCAGTCCACCCCTTCGATGATCTCGGCGACGATGTCATCCAGTGTCACTTTCGGGCAGAGATCGTAATCCAGATTGATGGTGGTGACGCCACGCGGGGTGAAGGCACCGGCGACGAAACCGAATTCGTCCTTGGTGCGGGCCCGCCAGTAACCGCCATGGATGAAGATCATGGTCGGTGCCGAGGGATCATCGGCCGGGAAGATGTCCATCAGCATCTGGTCGGCAGTGCCATAGCGGACGCCCATTTCATGTTTCAGGCTGGCCCGGGCAGTGGCGCTCAGTTCGGCGAATATGCGGTCAAAGTCGCCGCGGTTGGCCGGCACGGCCCGTGGGTTGAACTGTAATTCAAGTTCTTCGGCGGTCAGGGATTTCCAGTCAAAGCTCATGATCGTCTCTCTCCTGTCGGATATGTCAGTCTAGCTGCGGATGGGCATCGGTGCAGCCGGTTGCGCGCTCGTAGGCGCGTGCTGTGCGATAAACTGTTGCCTCGTCAAATGGCCGTCCGGCGAGCTGGAAGCTTGCGGGAAGACCATTGGCGGTGAAACCGGCGGGAACGGCCATTGTCGGCACACCGAGATAGTTGAAGGGCCGGATATTGCGGGTCAGGCGTATCAGTGCCTGCAGGAAGCCCGGCCCGTCAGAATGATCGGTTTCGGCTATTGTCGGCACGGGGGTGTCGAGACCCGGCGCATGCATGACATCGGCATTGGCGAACATCGCCTTGCAGAAAGCCCGCAAGATCGGGGCCCGCAGCTTTAGCGCCTGCTGATAGGTCACCGCCGGGTAAAACAGCCCGGCCAGCATGCGTCCGCGCGTCTGATGCCCATAGCGATCCCAGTCCGAGGCGAGACCGCTGGCGTGATAACCGGCAGATTCCGAGCTTGAAAGTACCGTGGTCAGGGCGACCAGATCCTGCATTTCCGGGAACCGGACGGGAACGATGGTCGCGCCGAGGCGGCGATAGACATCCAGACTGGTATTGGTCAAAGCGGCAACTTCGTCGTCGAGACTGTCACCAAAAAAATCTTCGCAGACAGCTATTCGCAGCCCCCGGATGTCCTTTTCAATTCCCTCCAGAAAATCGGGGACTGGCAGATGGCTGGTCGTCGGATCACGGGGGTCACCGCCGGCAATAGCCTGAAGCATCAGGGCGTTGTCGCGGACGGTGCGGGTCAGGGGCCCGACATGATCGAGGGAAAAGGACAGCGGCATTGCGCCGGACCGGCTGACCCGGCCATAGGTCGGTTTCATGCCGACCAGCCCGCAGCAGGCTGAAGGGGTGCGGATAGACCCGCCCGTATCGGAGCCGAGAGCACCGAAGGCCAGCCCCGCCGCAACCGCCGACCCGGAACCGGAGGACGACCCCCCGGTAATATGGTCGGTGTTCCAGGGGTTGCGTACAGCGCCGGTATGCTGGTTATGGCCGGTCGGTCCGAGGGCAAATTCCACCATGTTGAGACGGGCGATATCCAGCGTACCCGCCGCATCAAGGCGATGGAGGGCGGTGGCGGTTGTCGTGGGCTGATAATCCTTGCGGATGATGGCGCCACAGGCGGAAATTCGGCCCTCACGGTAATACATGTCCTTATGTGCCAGCGGCACACCGTGCAGCGGGCCGACGGGCTTACCGGCTGCCAGCCGTGCATCTGCATCTGCTGCACCGGCCAGTGCCGTCTCAGGGTCCGCACCGGCGATGCAGTTCAGCCTGTCACCCAGTGCGTCAATCCGTGCGAGACAGGCTTCTGTCAGCTGGACGGAGGTAAAGTCACCTTTTCGGATACCGGCGGCGGCGGCTTCAAGGGAGAGATAGGGGTCGATGCTCATTTGCCGCCACCTCCGGTTGTTCCGGGCGCGAGGGCTTCGAGTTCCCGCAGATAATCTACAGGCTCGGCTTCCAGCGACAGCCGCGTCGCCAGCCTGCGTACGACAGCACTGTTTGCGGCGGAAACGCGCGCCGGTTCAGCGATCATTTCAGGCGTAACATCAATACCATAGGTCTGGCGAATCCAGTCCGCCCGTTCCGTATCAGTCATCAGGGAGAGTTCCTCGTTATTCTTTGGCGCGGAGTCTAGTCCCTTCATCTGCCCGGTGAAAGCACCGTTGATCCCCGCTGGCAGGCAACCATATGAAGACCTGAACTTTACGTCATCCGAAGGATCAGAATATGACCGATACAGCGAAAGCTGCCGTTGAAGATGTGCGCCGCAGGATCTCTGCCCTTGACGCTGATGGTCTCGACCTGATCCTGCGCGATGCGCGGACACACAACAAATGGCAGGACCGGGATGTCCCGGATGATCTGCTGAAACAGGTCTATGATCTTTATAAATGGGGGGCGACAAGCATGAACTGCTCGCCTGCCCGTGTGGTTTTCGTCAAGTCTTCCGAGGCCAAAAAGAAACTTGAACCGCTGCTGATGGAGGGCAACCGGGAGAAAACCATGGCCGCCCCGGCCTGCGCGATCATTGGCACGGATACCCGTTTCTTTGAAAGGCTGCCGGTGCTGTTTCCACACAGCAAGGGTGCAGCCGACATGTTCCGTAAAAATGCGGCGCTGGCGGAAGTGACGGGCTTTCGTAACGGGACACTGCAAGGTGCCTATCTGATGATTGCCGCCCGTGCGCTTGGTCTTGATTGCGGCCCGATGTCGGGCTTTGACAATGCGGCGGTGGACAAGACGTTCTTCGATGGCACCGATATCCGGTCGAACTTTCTTTGCAGCCTGGGTTATGGTGATCCGGACGCCTTGTTCGACCGCAGCCCGCGACCGGACTTTGGCGAGGTTTGCAGCATAGTCTGATATGACCGGGGCTCGTTGACGCGGGCCATAGGCAAACCTATGTTGCGCCCGCAACCTTGGACGTAATGATGGACGAGCAGAAAAGCGGCGTTATCGAACTGAATGAACGGTCCCGCGAAGTTTTCCGGCGACTGGTCGAGACTTATGTCGAGACCGGGGAGCCGGTCGGATCGCGAACCCTTTCGCGCGCCCTGCCGATGCAGCTGTCACCAGCGACGATCCGCAATGTAATGTCGGATCTGGAGCATGCGGGGCTGCTGTTTTCGCCGCATACCTCTGCCGGGCGGGTTCCGACTGACCGGGGATTGCAGATGTTTGTCAGCGGCCTGCTGCAGGTCGGTCAGCTGACAGAGAACGAACGCAATTCGATTGATGCCCAGTGCAATGCCGAGAACCGTTCGATGGAAAATGTGCTGGAGGAAGCGACATCGGCGCTGTCCGGCCTGTCCCGCTGTGCCGGCATGGTGCTGTCGCCGAAACGGGAATCGCCGCTGCGGCAGATCGAGTTTGTTCCGCTGGGAGACGGTCGCGCCCTGGCTGTGCTGGTGTCAGAGAACGGGGTTGTCGAGAACCGCGTTTTTGACCTGCCAATGGGTATCTCGCAAAGCGCCCTGACAGAGGCAGCCAATTATCTCAGCATGCAGTTGCGGGGCCGGACACTGAGCGAAGCATCAGAGAAGGTACGTCTTGATCTGGACGCCCATCAGACCGAACTGGATGGCCTGACCCGTAGTGTGATTGATGCAGGTCTGGCGACCTGGTCGGGTGATGCAAAGCACGGGGCCCTGATTGTCAAAGGTCAGGCCAATCTGCTGGAGGATGTCAGCGCCCTTGAGGACCTGGAACGCATCCGGGGTCTGTTTCAGGCGCTGGAGGAAAAGCAGACCATGCTGCGGCTGCTGGACCTCGCGCATATCGCGGAAGGCGTACAGATTTTCATCGGGGCAGAGAATAAATTATTCGGATTGTCCGGTTGTTCAGTTGTCGTATCGCCATTTCGCGATACACAGGAGCGGATAATCGGGGCAATCGGCGTTATCGGCCCGACGCGGCTGAATTACGCACGTATCATTCCCATGGTTGATTACACGGCCCGGGTGGTTGGCCGGATACTCGGCTGAGCCACAGAAAGAAGAGAGGACAGGCAGATGCAGAACGAACAGGACAAGAAGCCGGACGCAGGGACACCCCCGCCAAACACTGGTTTCGAAGAAGCCGCACCGGAGGCCGAGGCTGTGGCAAGCCCGGAAGAGGCGCTGTTTGTTCCTGAAGAGCCGGCTGCGGCGGAAGCTTCTGCGGCTGACCGGATTGCCGAACTTGAGGCAGAGATTGCCGAATGGAAGGACAAATGGGTCCGCCAGCATGCCGAAATGGACAATCTGCGTAAACGCACCCAGCGCGAGAAGGAAGATGCAGGCAAGTTTGCCGTCTCCGGCTTTGCAAAGGACCTGCTGGCGGTTGGTGACAATCTGGGCCGGGCCCTGCAGAGCCTGCCGGGAGGCATCAAGGACGGTGATGGTCCGGTCAAGAACCTGGCAATCGGCATTGAGATGACCCGCAAGGAACTTGATTCCGTTTTTGAACGGCACGGCATTTCAAAGGTCGAGGCCATCGGCAAGCCGATGGATCCGAATTTCCATCAGGCGATGTTCGAAGTTGAAGACCCGGCACAACCCGCAGGTACCGTGGTTCAGGAAATGGCTCCCGGCTATGTGTTGCATGGCCGCCTGCTGCGACCGGCAATGGTTGGTGTGGCAAAAGGAGGCCCGAAACCGGGTGCTGCCCCGGAAGCCGCGCCGAAGACAGAAGGCGAGCCGGCCAATGCTGCAAATGACGCAACCATTGATCTGGAACCGGGTGATCCCTCCTCTGGCGGACGTTTTAATCAGACAGTCTGACCGGCACTTGTGGTAATTACCTATCTGTAAGTTTTTGTCCGGTATAAGCTGCTCCTTTATTCTGTGAGAATACTGGAGTTAGGGTTATGTCTGGCTGGATCGAAATGATTCCGCCGGAGTCTGCGACCGGCAGGCTTCGGGAGCTGTATGATGCCGCGACGACGCCGCATGGCACCGTCGATAATGTGATGCGGGCGCATTCCCTGCGTCCGGAAACACTGGCGGGCCATGTTGCGCTGTACAGAAGCGTGCTGCACAATCCGGATAATGCGTTACCGTTCTGGTTCCTTGAAGCTGTTGCCAGTTATGTCAGCCTGCTGAACCGCTGTCATTATGCGACGGCCCATCATGGTGCGAACATGCGACGTCTGGCGCCTGATCAGTCAAAAGGCCAGGCCATGTTCGCAGCACTGGCCTGTGACCGGCCAGAGGATGCTTTTAGTGGTCTCGAACTGGCATTGCTGCGTTATGCCCGGAAGGTGACGGTCGCAATCGGCGAGATGTCGGCAGGGGACATTGAGTCCTGCCGGGCTGCCGGTGCAGATGACGGACAGATTCTGGAGGTCAATCAGGTTGCCGCCTATTTTGCCTTCTCCAACCGGGTTCTGAACGGGCTGGGCGTTACGACAGAGGGTGACCGGATCGGTTATTATCCGGCAGAGAAGGACTGAAATCATGGCTTATGCGACAGCAACTGAAATCAACGTCACGGATATTCCGGTGATCGATATCAGCGGGTTGCGAAGTGGTGACACAAACGCCAGAGATTCCGTTGCGTCCGAAATGCTGGCAGCGGCCGCTCATCTCGGTTTTTTCTATGTCAGTGGCCACGGCGTCCCGCAGGAACTCATTGACCGGACCGACCGGGAGGCCCGGAATTTCTTTGCTGAACCGCTTGAAAGAAAACTGGAGACGGCAATCAACCAGCGGCACCGGGGCTTTTTGCGTGTCGGTGAGGCAAAGATGGAAGGTAACCGGCTTCCCGACCTGAAGGAGAGCTTTGTCTGGGGGCGCGAGACACCGGCGGATGACCCGGTGGCCATGGATCCGGACAATCCTTTCATCGGACCGAACAACTGGCCGGAGGGGCGACCCGGAATGGCGGCGGCATTCAATGATTTCTATGCCGCCTGCAATGATGTGGGGTTTGACCTGATGCGGGCCTTTGCGGTGGCGATGGATCTGCCTGAAATGACATTCCGCCGGAATATTGATTACCCCATCAGCCGCGGAGCAGCGGTCTATTACCCGCCACAGCCGGCTAATCTGGACAGTGATCAGTTCGGGGTTGGTCCGCATACGGACTATGGCTGTCTGACCCTGGTTTATCAGGATCCGATCGGGGGCCTGGAAGTCCGCAGCAAGCAGGGTGAATGGTTGCTGGCCACTCCGGTTCCCGGAACTTTCGTCGTGAATGTGGGCGACCTGCTGGCACGCTGGACCAACGACCGTTTTGCCTCGACGCCACACCGGGTGGTCAACCGGTCAGGGCGTGAGCGGCTGTCCCTGGCGGTGTTTGTTGATCCGAACTATGAGACAATGATTGATCCGCAGGATGTCTGTCGTGAGGGGGGCGATGTATCATATCCGCCCGTCCTGTGCGGTGATTACGTTCTGAAACGATATGATCACGCCTTTGCCTATCGCCGGAAGTCCTGATGTGATGATTGGATCCAAACCCCCTGATCTCCGGGTTACTGTCTGATGAACAGGCGGACTTCAAAGTCCGGTGCTGACACCGAAACACAAAGCGTTGTGACGGCGTCAATGGAGTCCCGCCTGCTCAGTCTCTCGGATGACGGTTTCTGGGAGTATTATCCCCGGACCGGCGAGCTCTGGCTGTCGCCGCAATGGAAACGGGTACTCGGTTTTTCAGATGATGACCTGGCAGGCAATCTTGATGTCTGGCAGATGCGATCTCCGGCAGGCGAGTTTGAGTCGACCATGTCGGCACTTCAGCCGCTTCTCGATGGCATTGATGAGGAGGCGCGGTTTCAGCAGAAACTGCGGCATCATGACGGTCATATCGTCACGTTCGATGTGCGTGCGAAACGTTCGGAGGAAGGCGGCGAGCCGGTCTTAAGCGGCCTCTCCCGCAGACTGTCAGAGACGGTTGTCCGTCCCAAAGTCTATGACGATGCCGCCCTGAACTTCGAAGCGATCCGGCACAATGAACGCGAGATGGTGAGCCGTGAGTCTGCTGACGGCGCCTTTATGTTTGTTAATGATGCCTACGCCTGGCGACACGGGGTGCGGCAGGACGAGGTGATCGGCACTCATATCAGTGAACTGCTGCCCGACGAGATTTACGAGCAGTTCAAGGCAGATGTGGCAAACCTCACGGTTGAAGCCCCGGAATCCAGCCATGTGCAGGAAACCAGATTACCGGACGGAGAAGTGATCTGGGAAAGCTGGAGCAATATTGGATATTTCAATCAGGCGGGTGAACTGACCGAAGTTTTGTCGATCGGTCGTAATATCACCGCCTATAAACGCAGCGAGATCATTTTGCGTGAAGCCATCGAACAGCTGCCGATGGCTTTCCGCATGTATGATCAGAAAGACCGTCTGGTCCTCTGGAACAAGGAGTATGTGGAATATTTCCCGTACCTGAAGGATGAAGAGAATATCGAGGGCCGGACCTATGAAGAGTTGCTGCTGCTTGGGGCCCGCAAGGGAAAATTCCCCGGCTATACACAGGCCGAAAACAAAGAATCCTGGGTGAAAGAGCGGGTTGCCGGGCATCTGGCTGCCGATCAGCCACCGTTTGAGCGAAAGATGTCGGATGGCCGGTATTACCGGTTCACGGAGTACCGGACCGCGACGGGGTCGATCATCGGTTTGCGTGAAGACATCACCGCCCGCAGGCAGGCCGAAGGGTTGCTTGAAGAAGTCATTGAACAGATGCCCGGGTCCTTGTCCCGGTTTGATCCCGAGGACCGGCTGGTTCTCTGCAACAGTCATTTCCGGAATGATTTTTCAGTACTTGGAATCACTGACGATCTGATTGGCCGGACCTATGAAGAACTCCTCCGGATGCGTGATGCTGCCGGTGCCTACCCGCCATTTGCAACGGAGAAAGAACGGGAGGAATGGCTCGCCGGGCGGCTGAAAAACCATCGGGACGCGGATGGTGGGGCCATTGAGGTCAGGCTGGCATCCGGGCAATACAGACATGTTTTCCGGGCACGGACAGCAGATGGCGGGCTGATTGGTGTCGGCATTGATGTCACCAAGCAGAAACAGGCTGAAATGTTGCTGCATCAGGCAATCGAACAGCTGCCGGGGGCTTTCGCGAAGTTCGACGCAGATGACCGTCTGATATTGCACAACAGCGACTTTAAAAAACCGTTCGAGGAAGCTGGCATCAATCTTCCCCTTCTGGGCCTGACCTATCCGGAGTTGCTCGACCAGTTTCTTAAAATCGACGATTATATGCAGTTCGATGATGAGACCTCGAGACTGGCCTGGCGTGAGAACCGGATTAAAGCCCATGATGCGGCAGATGGTCAGTCAATCGAGACCATTATTAAGGGCCGGTGGTTTCAGACCACGGAAAGACGGACAGAAGACGGCGGCATTGTTGGCATCAGACTTGATATCACTGCGCTGAAGCAGGCGGAGCAGTTGCTGCGCGATGCGATCAATTCGATTCCGGCAGCCTTCACGCTATACGATCGTGAAGACCGTATCGTTTTGTATAATGACAAGGTCGTGCAGCACTTCCCGCATCTGGAGGAATTCGACAGTCTGTTCGGGCTGAGCTATGAAGATATGCTCCGTTCCAGTCTGAATAATGGTGTTTTGGTCCCGGATGTTGAACCTGACAAACTGGGTGCCTGGATTACAGAACGGGTTACTGCGCATCTCAATCCGACAGGTGAGGCTTTTGACCTGAAATTTGCCGGTGACCGGTGGTTCCGTGTCACGGAAACCCGGACAGCAGGTGGTGGCATCGTTGGTATTCGCTACGACATCACGAAAGAAAAACGCGCGGAAGAACGGTTGCGGATTGCCATTGCCAACATGCCGGGAGCCTTTACCCTGTATGATTCCGACGACCGGCTGGTCCTTTATAACGAGGCCTTCCGCAAGCTCTATTCCTATCTTGACCACTTGCCGTCAATCACAGGTCTGACCTACGCCGAAATCATTCGCCGAGGCTATGAAACAGGTGCATTTCCGACACCCGGTGGCAGAGATATTGATCAGGCTGTCGAGGAACGCTGCCGGGGGCATCGCAATCCGCCCTCCACGCCGCTTGACCTGATCTTCAGTGACGGGCGCGTTGTCAGTGTTTACGAAGCCCGAACAGCCGCCGATGAGATAATTGGAACCCGGGTCGATATCACCGAGCTCTATCGGGCACGTCAGAGGCTGCAGGACGCCATTGATGCAATGCCGACCGGGTTTGCTCTTTATGACGCCAATGACCGGCTGGTGGTCTTCAACAGCAATTTCGCCCGCTACTATCATCTGCAGGATACAATGATCCAGGTGGGCCGGACCTTTGAAGAAATGCTCCGTGATGTGGTTGAGGCCGACAGGATCCGGCTGGGGGACGCGGACAAGGAGGCATGGATCCAGCGGCGGCTGGCGCTTCATCTGAATCCAGGCGACCCGGAAGAGCGGTCACTGGCAAATGGTCTCTGGCTCCGGATCAAGGAAAAGCGTACCAGTGATGGCGGGATCGTGGCGATCCTCAGCGATATTACAGACATGAAGGAAAGTGAGGAGCGGCTGGCCAGCCTCTACGAAATGGCCGAGAAGTCGCGCAGTATGCTGCATGAAGCGATCGAGGCGATCGATGAAGGCTTCATTTATTATGATGCGGATGACGTTCTGGTTGCGGCCAACAGCCGTCACAAGGCGATGTTCCCCGATCTTGTGGATGTTCTGGTCCCCGGGACCAGACGCGAGGATGTTCTGGGCAAGCGTTTCAGGCTGGGACATGAACCGAAGGCAATTGGCAGGGAAGAAGACTATCTCCGGGCCGAACTGCAACGCCGGCGTCGCGCCCGCGAACCATTTGAACGCCAGAATGAAGATGGTCGCTGGTTGCGCGTGACCGAAGTCCGCACCCCGAGTGGCGGACTGGTCGGGATCCGGACAGATATTTCCACGCTGAAAGAGAAAGAGAACGAGCTGACCAAGACGGTCACCGATCTGGAAACAGCGCAGCAGACGCTTGAAGAACAGGCGACAATGATGCGTGACCTGGCAGAAGATTATCGCCAGCAGAAAGACCTGGCGGATGATGCAAACCGGGCGAAGTCAGATTTTCTGGCGACGATGAGCCATGAAATCCGTACGCCGATGAACGGCGTTCTGGGTATGGCCGAACTGTTGCTGGAAACCCGCCTCTCGCCGCAGCAGCGGGAGTTTGGCCAGTCAATCCTGAGTTCGGGCCGGGCCTTGCTGACCATTCTCAATGATATTCTTGATCTCTCAAAGCTGGAGGCCGGAAAGCTGGAGATCGAGACTGTGGATTACAATCTTGCTGATGAGGCGGGATCAGCGGTCGGCTCACTGATGAACCGGGCGGAAGCCAAGGAACTGAAGCTGACACAGATGATCGATGATGATGTACCGGAGGGCCTGTCCGGTGATCCGTCACGGTTGCGGCAGGTGCTGATCAATCTCATCGGGAATGCAGTGAAATTCACCGAAAAGGGAACGGTAACCCTGCATATCAAACGCAGACCGGGCCAGAGCGGAGCCGACATCCTGCGGTTTGAAATAAGTGATACCGGCATTGGTATGAGCCCGGAGGTGATTGAAACCCTGTTCCAGAAATTCAGTCAGGCCGACGTCTCGACAACCCGGACCTTTGGCGGCACCGGACTGGGACTGGCGATTTGCAGGCAGCTGGTTGAGCTGATGGGTGGTGAAATCGGGGTTTCGAGTCTGCCGGGTGAAGGCAGCATCTTCTGGTTTGAGCTGCCATTGCAGGAAGCCGAAGGGCCGGTATCTTCACGCAATAATGTGATGGTGACGCATTTCGAAGCCAGCCGTCCCCTGAATATTCTCGTGGCCGAGGACAACCAGATCAACCAGATGCTGATCAACAGGATCCTCAGCGATGTCGGTCATGTCTGTTACATGGTCGAGAATGGAGAGCTGGCGGTTGAGGCTGCGAAGAGCGGTGATTTTGAACTGATCCTGATGGATGTTCGCATGCCGGTTATGGATGGTCCGGAGGCAACCCGGCAGATACGCAAATTGCCGCCACCGTTCTGCGACATTCCGATCATTGCCTGCACCGCAGATGTGACGGTGGAGCACAAACAGCATTACCTTGATGCGGGTATGAGAGACTGTGTCATGAAACCGATTGACCGGTCAGACCTTTTCGCGGCAATCGATCGCTCTCTGGATGAGGAAATCCATACCGGCAGCCTGCAGCAGGCGCCGACAGCCATTTCCGTCGAAGACCCGGCGGAGGAAAAGAAGCCGGAACCTGAAGATGATACGGACATTCAGGATTTTCTCTCCCGTCTCCAGAATGAGATCACGGACTAGAACTTACTTTGCAGCCTGCTCTCGATTGCCAGGTCGAGATCGTTCGGCGGGATGAAAAACTCCTGATAGTAAATTGCCTCACCGGTTGTGATGCTGGTGACCACGCTGATTTTCAGAATCTGGTCCGATGGCGCGACGCCAATGCGGGCCGCGATGTCCGGGTCTGGCCGGATGAATGTCAGTTTATGGTCAATGGCTGCGACGACGATATTTGCTTCTTTCTGCATCAGCGATTTGAAGTTTTCGGTATGCAGTTCGGCAAAGTCCTTTTCCATGAAGAACGGAAACGCCAGGGCATCGACATAGAAACGGGTGACCATGGTGAAGGCATCACTGATGCGGATTTCACGATCAAGTCGCACAATTCTGGCATTCTCCGGTAACGCCGATGTCCAGGGGCCGGTCTCGTCAACGGACTGACGGTTCACCAGTGTCGGAAAGACCGGCAGGAAAACCCCGTCAGGGCCCGAAAATCTGCAATGAAGCGGCTGCTTCATTCTTTCGTCTGGCTGCCTGACAATTGTCCCGGCGCCAATCTTGCGGACAACCAGCCCGTCTTCCATCAGTGCCTTGAGTGCCTTCTGAACAGTGCCAAGGCTGAACGGCGTCATGGAGGTAAGCTCGATCTCGCTTGGCAGCTTGTCTCCTTCGGTAACAACGCCGGACTCGATAGCCTGCACCAGGGCGGCATGGAGTTGCGCATATTTCGGCCCGGAATCCGCGCTGCGCGGCAGGGTTTGCTTCAGAAATTCATCCAGATCGGTAATGACCCGGGCTGCCCGGACAGGGTTGCTGCGTTGTGCTGATTCACTGATTTTTCCCATCTCCCCGACCTTTCAAGTGGGTGCAAGGCCCATCTTGACTTAATTTTATCATGAATGCTATATAGCAATAATAAGACATAGCATTATAGCTATGCATCAATATCGCAATAGTAAGCAAAACGCGTTGAAGCGGCAAGAAAGCGATAGCGGTGTGGCATTGAACCAGTGGGTAGGAAGCGGCCATGAATGAGTCTGTAAAAGACTGTTTTTTAGCACTTATTCTGTTCTCGGTTGGTCTCGCCGGTCTGCTGTATATTCAGTATGGGCCGGGCGAAGCTTTGCAAAACAGCCGTGATGCCCAGATTACATTTCGCAGTTTCCCGACGGTTATCTCCGGCCTGCTGATGCTGCTGACCGGGATTTATGCCTGTGCCAGCTTTACGGCCTGGGTCAGATCGAGGAACGCAGGTACGGACGGTGATGATACGGGCGTTACAGCCCCGGGACCGGCTTACCTCGCGGCGCGGATTGTCGGCCTGATCGGTTTGCTCGTCGTATTTGCGCTGACCATCGGGATGCTCCCGCTCTTCATTCTGGCCAGCATATTTCTCTTCATTGCGTTCTTCATCTTCGGGCAGACGAACCTTCTGCGTATGGGTGTGATCGCCATTCTGGGTGGAGGGCTGTTTCACGGGCTGTTCATCCTGATCCTTGATCTGCCGCTGAACTAGGAAGGTCAGGATATGTTCGAAGGTCTCATCGGCGGATTTCAGGAAATTCTTCATCCGTTCAACCTGCTGCTTGTGTTTGCAGGTACGGCACTCGGTATTCTGGTCGGGGCGCTGCCCGGCCTGAGCTCGCCCATGGCGATCGTCATATTGTTACCGCTCACTTACACCATGGAGCCGTTGCAGGCGCTGCTGGTGATGATCGGCGTTTATGTCGGGACCAAACTGGGCGGGTCGTTCTCTGCCATTCTGCTGCGAACGCCGGGAACTCCGGCAGGGGCCTGTACCGCGCTGGACGGGCATCCGATGGCAGAGCGGGGTGAGGCCGGGCTGGCACTGGGTTATGCGGTCATGGGTTCCACCTTTGGCGGAATCTTTGGCTGGATCATCGCCGTCACCTTTATCCCTGTGCTGGCCTCCGTCGCGTTGAAATCGGGCAATGCCGATATCGCTCTGGTCGGCATTCTGGGTCTTCTCATGGTGTCCTCCTTTGTCAGGGGGTCCACCCTCAAGGGGCTGATCGGGGTGCTTCTGGGACTGCTGATCTCGACGATCGGTCTCGACCCGGTTGATGCGACGCTGCGCTATACTTTTGGTTTTGTCGATCTGATGTCGGGCATTCCCTTTGCAGCGGCGCTGACAGGTTTCTTTGGTATTGCGGTGGTGCTCAGCGACCTGAAACTGGTTGGCAGCCGGAGTGAGGTCATTTCCGGTGCCGGCAATATGGCGCTGCCCGGTATCCGGGACATGATGAAACGCTGGAAAGCAGTTGTCGTCGGCAGTCTGTTCGGCACCGGCGTCGGGGCTGTGCCGGGGGTGGGTGCCGAAGGGGCGACCTGGCTTGCCTATGGCACCATGAAGCGTCAGGCAAAGAATCCGGATGACTGGGGCAAGGGTGAGCCCGACGGTATCGTCACGCCGGAAGCCACAAACAATGCGACAACCGGCGGCACGATGATTCCGATGCTGACGCTGGGGATTCCCGGTGACGGCTCGACAGCGGTGATTCTCGGTGCGCTGATTCTCCACGGCATCGAGCCGGGCGTCATGCTGTTCCAGACCAACGGAGATCTGGTTTACGGCATTCTCGCCGGCCTGCTGATCTCGACGATTTTCATGTTCCTGATCGCCTGGCGTGCGATTTCCCTGTTCATCATCGTCCTGCAACAGGACCGGGCCTGGCTGTTCCCCTTTGTCCTGCTGCTGGCAACCATCGGTGCCTTTGCGACGGTGAATAATGTCTACGCCATCTATATCGCCATCTTCTTCGGTGTCGTTGGCTACTTCCTTGAGAAACGCAAATTCCCGGTGGTGACGGTTGTGCTGGGAATCATTCTGGGCCCGATCATCGAAGCCAACCTGCGTCTGGCCCTTGTCCTGTCTGCAAATGACTGGACGACATTCGTCGCCACGACCCCGCGACAGGTTCTTGTCGCACTGATTGTCGTTGTTCTGAGCTGGGAGTTGTTCACGGGCATACGTGATGCCGCCGCGGGCAGGCGCAGCAGGATCGGTATCAGCGATTAGTCGAAGCAGTATTCAAACAAAAACCAAGGAGGATTCCCCATGATAAAACTTATGAAGCCTGTGGCTTTGATAACCGCATTTGCGGCGGGTGTCGCATTTGCGGCCACGCCCGGCAGTGCAGCTGATCTGGACTGCGACACCATCCGTATGGTTGTGCCCTGGAAAGCCGGTGGCGGAACGGACCGGATCGGTCGCGGACTGGCAGCAGCTCTGGAGAAACAATCCGGCAAGTCCGTTATCGTCGATAATATCAGCGGTGCCAGCAGCGCCACCGGGTCGATCAAGGCAGTTCAGTCAAAGCCGGACGGCTGTACCCTGCTGATGAACGGGACCAGCGAAATTCTGGCCTTCATGACCTTCACAAAGGGCCTGCCATTCAGTCTGGATGATGCCCGCTTCGTGGGTGGTTTCTTCACGACGCCGACCTGGATGCTGGCGAACAGAGAGCGCGGCTATAAGGATTTTCAGGCATTCCTGGATGACGCAAAGGCAAATCCGGGCAAGGTGACCATCGGTGTTGGCGGTGCGGCCGGCGCTCATATGGTGATGGCAGCGGCGATCAAGGGTGCCTATGACCTTGATGTCCGTATTGTACCTTATTCCGGTGGTGCCGATCTGAAAAAGGCACTGCTCGCCAATCAGGTTAATGCCGGGGTTATTCACTCGCCGGTTCTTCTGAAAGAAGCCAAGGCCGGTCTCATCGATGTACTGACGACGGGTGGGTCGCTAAAGAATATCGAACATGCACCGCTCAGAAGCATCCCGACACTGGAAAGCATGGGCAAGCCGATCAGTGTTTCCGCTGTACGTGGCATCTTTGTACCGAAGGACACCCCCGATGCGGTTGTTCAGCAGCTCGCTACCTGGACGGAGGCTGCGACGAAGGACCCGGAATTCATCGAGTTCGGCAAGAAATTCGGCTTCCCGCCGGAATGGATTCCCGGCCCGGAATTCGAAGCTGACATGAGAGCGGGCGAAGCCTTCTATCAGTCAACCTACGACAAGTTCATCAAATAACTCATCATCCGGCAGGTGCAGGGCGCCTGCCGGATATTCCTGCACTACCCACAACTGGACCAGACATCGTGGAAAACACAAATCTGATCATTTTGATGTCCGATGAACATACCCGAAGCGTTGCCGGGTGTTATGGGCATGGAATCGTTTCAACACCTAATCTGGATAAACTTGCCGCCCGCGGCGCGCGCTTCAACAATGCCTATACCACCTGTCCGGTCTGTGTGCCGGCACGGGCTTCATTTGCGACGGGCAAATATGTCCACCAGATAGAAACCTGGGATAATGCGAAGGCCTTCGATGGCTCAATTCCCAGCTGGCACAGCCTGCTTCGTGACCGGGGCCATCAGACGGTCTCCATCGGGAAGCTGCATTTCCGCTCCGATCAGGACGATAACGGCTTTTCGGACGAGCGTATCCCGATGCATCTGATCGAGGCCAAGGGCGATTTGCTCGGCCTGATCCGTGATGAAGACACGGTGAAACGTGGTGCCTCCTGGAAAATGGCCAAAATGGCCGGGCCGGGGGAATCCATGTACACCCGGTACGACCGGGATATCACGTCTGATGCGCAGACCTGGCTTTACGAAGAAGCGCCGAAACATACCGACAAACCATGGGTTCTGTTTGTCTCATGGGTGGCACCGCATTTTCCGCTGACCGCCCCGTCAGAGCATTTCTACCGGTATTACAATCAGGATCTCCCGGCGCCGAAACTATATGACAAGCGTCATGAGTCGATTCATCCCTATGTCGATGATTACCGTAAGATCTTTGCCTATGACGAGTACTTTGAGACCCCGGACATGGTCAAACGCGCCCAGGCTGGCTATCTCGGCCTGATCTCGTTCATGGACGAACAGGTCGGGCTGGTTCTCGGGGCGCTTGAGAAAGCGGGCCTCAGTGACTCCACACGTATCGTCTATACCACCGACCACGGCGACAATATGGGTACCCGCGGCGCGTGGGGTAAGTCGCTGATGTATGAAGAAGCCGTTGCGGTGCCGATGATTGCAGCCGGTCCGGGTATCCCGGCAGGCCGTGTCGTCGAGACGCCGTCGACGATTGCTGATGTCTATCCGTTCATCATGGATTGCGTCGGTGAACGGGACGCGGAAACAGTGGCTGAAGATATTCCGGGGACCAGCCTGTTCGAGCTGATCGAAAAGGATGTGCCGGAACGCGTCGCCTTCTCTGAATATCATGCGATGGGGTCAAAGACGGCCGCCTTCATGGTTCGGAAAGGCCCCTGGAAGCTGGTTTATTACGCGGATTATCCCGCCCAGCTGTTCAATCTGGATGATGACCCGGAAGAGGTCTCGGACCTGACGGATGATCCCGCAAGCGCCGCGATCAAGGCTGAAATGCTGGGTGAACTTCGCAGGATCTGTGACCCGGTCGAGGTGGACAAGGCAGTGCGGGAAAGCCAGGCCCGCATGATTGAAGAAAACGGTGGCAAGGAGAAGATCATCAAACGCGGTGATCTGGGATTCTCGATGCCGCCGGGAGTTGAACCCCAGTTCAACTAGACTGATTCGCTGCCCTGCCCGTTTGTAAGATGTACAACAGGCCGGGCAGCGATCTTATCCTGCCCGTTTGCAGACCAGCAGCAGGTCATCACCGGCTGCTTCTTCGCCTGTTACCTGCCAGCCGGTTGCGACAAGGCGTTCTTTCAGGGCATCGGCGGTCATGTCATTGAAGTAGCCGAGTGCACGCCGGGCGCGCCGGTCTTGTCCTTCCTCCCAGACGGGATAGGTCAGAACCAGCTGGTCAGCCGCTTTGTGAAGACGGGTCAGCAGGGCGTTGATGTCATGGATATAGGGCAGGATATGCAGGGCGGCGATTGCCGCACAGCTGCCATCCGGGAAATGGCCGCGATTAAGGTCCATGACGATGGTCTGTCTGGCGGTTGGCGTCAGATCGATTGGTGCATAGCCGCAGGCCGGATCGATATGTTTGCGAAGGACCATCGCGCCTGAACCGACATCCAGAATGGTGCCGGATTTCGGCAGATATTTTGCGGCGGCGGCGGCCCGGATATCCGCATCGGCCGGCAGCAGTTCCGGCATGCCCCAGCGCGCCGCATCCGTACCACGCCGCCTGATCAGTTCCTCACTCACCCGGATCGCCTGTTCCGGGGGAAGATTGGCGCGGTCGGCGCCAAACACTTTCGGTGTCGGCGTGAAGGGTTTGGCGTAGCGGGTTTTCAGTTGGATATCGCCGGCAACGGAGAAGACGTTGAGCATCTCGTTCGTCGGGATCCAGGGTAATAGCGGCCCGCCGGCCTGTTCATGCGGGAAGCGATAATGGCGGAAGCCGGCGCGGGACAGCTTGTCTGCCATGCGCATCATGGCGTCAAAGCGTTCTTGTTCGTCGTAGTTCCGGCCTTTCTCCCACATGATCGCCTTGACCAGCCCGGCCTCAACCAGATTCCAGGCACCGTCGACAACCTCCGGCTCGACCCCTTCGACATCGATCTTCAGGATCGTGCGGCGGCCCTGCAGGTCCGGCCGGGCGGCCAGCAGGTCATCGACCGAGGCAATGGGTACACGGATTTCACGACCCTTTGCCCCCGGCGCCATATTGCCTTCGACCAGACTGTGTCCCATCGTCGAATTGGCAAACAGCACGCCCTCACCATAGCCGTTACCGGCGGCACCCTGCACCACATCGACCTGATTCTGCATGTTGTTGAAGGCAAGCCACTGGCGCAGATGCGCGACATTATCGGGCAGGGGTTCAATCGCCAGCGCCTTGATTTTGCCGGGGTGCGCCGAGATCGCAGACAAGGTGAAGATACCCCAGTGGGCACCGATATCGATGAACAGGTCACCGGGTTCGAGATGTTCGATAATGAAACGCCGGGCAGGAAACTCATAGCCGCCGAACTGGGTCTCGTGACGCACCAGAAAGCCGACACCGGCATCGGACAGATAGCTTTTCGGGACCGGCATGCGGAAGGTCGGCCGTCCGTCCGGGAAGCGGAAGGCCGAAGGGGCGATAATGACATCACCGCGATCTTCAACCGCACTCAGCGCCAGATTGCGGCGGCGGCGGACAATATCCTCAAGGTCACGTTTTACCCGCGTGAATACGCTGTCCCAGTCGCCGGGGGACGGCTGGCGCAGCAGTTTCATGGTCGGATACCAGGGGGTGTCTTCGCGGTTCAGCAGCCAGCGCCAGTCCGGGGCATGTGGTGTCAGCACCCAGACCGCCTTGCCGAGGGCGGCTGCCAGATGGGCAATCGACGTATCGACGGTAATCACCAGATCAAGCTGATCAATGATGTTAGCCGTATCTGCCATGTCGAACAGTTCCGGCGAACAATCGGCCAGCACGGTGGCGCAGGACAGTTTGGCGATATCGCTCTCGCCCCGGCCTTTCTGCAGGGAACGGAACTCGATGCCGTCGATCTCGGTCAGCTCCATGAACCGGTTCAGATCGACGCTGCGGTTATGGTCGTTCTTGTGTTCCGGTCGCCCGGCCCAGGCAATCCCGATCCGGAGCGCCCGGTTGACGGCGGGCTTCAGCCGCAGTTCCGGTTGCGGTGGTGGTGTCAGATAGCGTTTCTGCACCGGCAGGTTGTCGAGGGTGGTGCCGAACAGCTTTGGCAGGGTCAGCATGGGAATGCGGAAGTCGAAATCCGGGGCGGCAGTACCTTCCCGGATGATCTTCTCAACCCCGTCCAGACACTGGAACAGCCGCATCAGACCGGGCTGGGTTTCCAGCAGAATGGTCGCCCCCTTCTCGCGCAGCAGCGGGATATAACGGACGAACTGGATCGAATCGCCAAGACCCTGCTCGCTTTGCAGCAGAACCGTCTTGCCCTTCAGGGATTTCCTGCCGTCCCAGACCGGACGGTCCTGATAACGGGGTTGCCGGTCAACCCGCTGCCAGCGCCATTCATATTCGTCCCAGCCGGCCAGCAGGTCGCCTTTCAGCAGATAAGCCCGGGCCAGACCAAGATGCGTGTCGAGATGATCCGGATCTATTTCCTGTGCCTTGCGCAGATAATTCAGGGCTTCATCCGGGCGGCCCATCCCGGTCAGCGTCTGACCCATGCCGGAATAGGCGCCGACATATCCGTCATCAAGTTCGATGACCCTGCGATACAGTGCCAGCGCCTCGTCATACCGGCCGATGGTCATCAGGGCGTTGGCCAGGTTGAACGGTGCATGAACCATCGCGGGGGCCGCCGCCATGGCCCGCTTGTAACAGGCAATGGCCGCTTCACGGCGACCGGATTCCCACAGGATCACACCAAGTGCATTCCGCAGGTCGGCATTATCCGGATGCGCGACCAGCGCCTTGTCGAACAGGGACTCGGCTTCTTTCAGTTTTCCTGCATCTTTCAGCAGGATCGCAAGATTCGACCGTGCCGTGTGATAATCCGGCTCAATCTCCAGCGCCTGCCGGAAATGGGTTTCGGCACCGGCCGGGTCATTGCTGTCTTTCAGGGCATTGCCCAGATTGTAATGTGCTCCGGCATGGTCCGGCTGGATGGCCAGCGCCGCTTCATACCGGGTAACGGCGCCTGCAAGGTCGCCCTGACTGCGCAACAGAACGCCAAGGTTGATCAGGGGTTCTGCAAATGCGGGATCCAGTGTGGCGGCCTGCGTGTAGGCGTCAGCGGCTTTATCGAAATCGCGGGTACGATGCAGTTCAAGTGCCTGCGTAAAAACCTCCCGGGCTTTTGCCGGATCGGGCGGGGCTGCCTTCTTCCGTGCAGCTGTCTTGGCCGGTGATTTGCTGCCGGTGTTACGGGTCTTCCGTTTCGTCGCCGCCTTGCGCGCCATCTGTCCCCCCGGACCTCCTGTGCCGACCTGTTATCTGACGGCGGCGTTATGACTATCCGCCAGCCCGGACAGGTCGTGACGAATTTGCTGTATCACCGGCTCCCACCCCTCTGTAGGGTTGGCCTGACGGTACAGCCGCATTGTCCGATACCACGGAGAGTCATTCCTTTCCAGCATCCACCGCCAGTCCGGTGCATGTGGAAGCATTACCCAGACCCTGATCCCCAGAGCCCCGGCAAGATGGGCAACCGAGGTGTCTACGGTTATCACCAGATCAAGGTTGCAGACGACTTTTGCCGTGTCGAGAAAGTCGGTACAGCCGGAGACCGCATTGCGGACCAGAGCCTGTTCTGCGGACCCGAGTGCGCCGGCGGCTTTGCCAAATTGCAGGCTGAACAGATCAATGCCGGGAATGTCGAACAGACAGAACATCTCGGTCAGTTTACAGGATCGCCGGCTGTCATTCTTATGAGACGGGCTGCCCGCCCAGACGATCCCGACGCGCAGCCGCCGGTCGGCGGGCGGCGCAACGGCCGCCGGTCGCGGCAGATAGCCATCGGCAAAGGGGATCGAGTCCAGCGAGGTTTCCATCAGCCGGGGCAGTTCCAGCAGGGCCGCCCGCAGGTCATGCGGCGGGGGCGGATCATTGCGCGGGATGGCGGCAGATATTCCCGGCGCGGTGGTCAGCAACCGGACGAGGGCCTGCTGACAATGCAGGATGACCTCTGCACCGCGGGCCCGCAGCAGCGGGGCATAGCGGACGAACTGGAGGGTGTCGCCAAAGCCTTGCTCGGAAAACAGCAGCAGGCGGCGGCCTTTCAGGTCTTCGCCTTCCCAGAAGGGTGCGCCGTCCGGCAGGGCCGGGATATCAGGACGTTGCCAGCGGACCCGGTAATCATCGAACCCCTGCCTGAGATTGCCGGTGAGCAGGTGGGCGATGCCGCGATTGAACAGGGCAGCGGTGCTTTTCGGATTGATCGACAGGGCCCGGTTGTAGGATTCAAGAGCCGTGTCTATGGCGTTGAAATCGACCTGGGTGACGCCAAGGTTGGTCCAGGCCTTCGCATTCTCCGGCTGCCGGGCAAGGGCGTTGCTATGGCAGGTGACGGCTTCATCCAGCTGGCCGGACATGCGGTAACAGCTGCCCAGATTGGTCCAGGCCCCGGCCGATGCCGGATTGATTGCCAGCGCCCGGCGAAAACAGCTGGCGGCAGCTGACAGACGGTCCGCGTTCATATGAGCGATGGCGAGGGCGTTCCAGACAGCCGGATTGCCGGGGGCGTGGCGGGTGGCTTTGGCCAGCAGTCGCCGCGCTTCTTCCAGCCGGCCGGTATCAATGAACAGCTGGCCGAGATTGACCATGGTTCTGATGTTCAGCGGCTCGGCATGCAGGGCCGCAAGATAATGCTGTTCTGCCTGCTTCTGCTGTCCCCAGTCACGGCAGAGATTGCCGAAATTGTAATGGGCACCCGCATGTTTTGGATCTGCGGCCAGAATGGTTCTGTAGGCGGCTTCAGCCTCGTCATGCCGCCCGGTCGCCAGGCAGGCGGCACCCAGATTCAGCCGGGCATCATGGAATCCGGGATCGTCTTCGAGCAGTTGCTGATAACCGGCAATCGCTGCGACATGATCGCCGGCACGATGCAGCTCCACAATGCGGGAGAAGGCTTCTGCCCTGTCATCAGATATGGCGCCCACAGCGGGTTCTGCAGCCGGTGGTTCAGACCTCGTCGGGTGTTCGCGTGGTCAGCGACAGGGCGTGAACCCGGTCAGCCATTTCGTCAGCCAACAGCTTGTAGACCTGTCGCTGACGGTTCACGCGGTTCTGACCGGCGAAGGCGTCCGAGACGATATCCACATGAAAATGGGTTTCCCCGCCGGGACGATGACCGGCATGGCCTTCATGCTTGTGAGATTCGTCGATGACGTTCAAAGAGGCAGGAGACAAACCGGCTTGCAGCTTTTCCCGGATACGTTCGGCGACACTCATTTCATCTGTTCTCCAAAGGGATTGTCAGGCGCAAGATATGGCGTTCCCGGGGCCGGATGCAAATCCGTCATGCAGCAGACCTTGAGACGGTCATGCAAAGCGGACATATTGGTCTGATGACGACGTCACGACAACGCGCCCGTAACCGCCTTGCCCCGCCGGAACCACCGGCGGCGGGACTGCGCATGTGCGACCATCCGACCTGTATGGCCGGTGGCGAACACCGGGCGCCGGTATCCCGTGACCGGCTGGAAGAATATTACTGGTTCTGCCTCGATCATGTCCGGGAATACAACAAGGCCTGGAATTATTATGACGGCATGTCCGACGACGAGGTCGAGGCGTCGCGCAAGCGGGACGTCATCTGGGACCGGCCGACCTGGCCGCTCGGCATGCTGGGCACGCCCGGGCGCTCAAAGCGCTACAGCATTTTCAACGATCCGTTTCAGTTGTTTCCGGAGGATGGCCAGACCCAGATTGGCGGTGATCGCGATTCTGACGGCCGTCTGCTGACAGCGGAGGAACGTGAAGCCCTGTCAGAGCTTGAGCTGAAAGCGCCGGTTACACGGGCAGATGTTAAGCTGCGTTACCGTGATCTGGCGAAAAAATATCACCCGGACCTCAATGGTGGGGACCGCAAGGCGGAAGATCGCCTTAAACGTATAAATCAGGCGTATAACACGCTGGTTAAGTCTTTGAGTTCATAGTATCCCAACCCAATTCAACCTGAGTGTTTATCTATCGAGGGAGACGACAGCGTGACTTCTGTCATCGACGCGGATGTAAAAATGCCTGTTGGCGAACCGGACATGATGGTCGGTGTGCGTCAGCTTTTCGGGATCGACATCGATATGCAGGTCCCGGCCTACAGCGAAACCACGGATCACGTACCGGATGTCGATGACACCTATCGTTTTGATCCGGAAACCACACTGGCGATTCTGGCGGGCTTTGCCCATAACCGCCGGGTGATGATCCAGGGTTATCATGGTACCGGCAAGTCGACCCATATCGAGCAGGTCGCGGCCCGTCTGAACTGGCCCTGTATCCGGATCAACCTCGACAGCCATATCAGCCGTATTGATCTGATCGGCAAGGATGCAATCGTGCTGCGCGATGGCATGCAGGTGACGGAATTCCGTGAAGGTCTTCTGCCCTGGGCGCTGCAAAGCCCGGTTGCGCTGGTCTTTGACGAATATGATGCCGGTCGCCCGGACGTGATGTTTGTGATTCAGCGCGTGCTGGAAGTTTCCGGCAAGCTGACGCTGCTCGATCAGAACAGGGTTATCCGCCCGAACAAGTCGTTCCGGTTGTTCTCCACCGCCAACACGGTGGGTCTTGGCGATACAACCGGCCTGTATCACGGCACACAGCAGATCAACCAGGGTCAGATGGACCGCTGGAACATCGTTGCGACCCTGAACTATCTGCCGGAAGAACAGGAACAGGATATCGTTCTGGCCAAGGTTCCGCAGTATCAGACCGAAGAAGGCCGCGGCCAGATTGCCTCGATGGTGGCGCTGGCGGGTCTGACCCGTTCCGGTTTCGTGAATGGCGATCTGTCGACCGTCATGTCACCCCGGACCGTAATTACCTGGGCTGAGAATGCGGATATCTTCGGCGATATCGGCTATGCTTTCCGGGTCACTTTCCTGAACAAGTGTGATGAGGTCGAACGGGCGACGGTGGCTGAATATTACCAGCGTTGCTTCGACGCCGAACTGCCGGCGGATTCGTCCCTCATCAAGATGAACTGAAGCCATGAGTAATCAGGCGGACGGTCCGGTCGAAGAGTTCAAGCGGGTTACCGCGTCGACTCTGCGTGCGCTGGCGGACGAAGGTGAACTGGATGTTACCTTCTCGGCCGGTACACCGAACGTAAACGGCAAAACCGTTCGTCTGCCGCTGCCCGGCCGGGCACTGGATCGTGATCAGATCAGCCTGCTGCGCGGCACGGCTGATTCTCTGGCCCTGCGTATCCGCTATCACGATGCCAAACGTCATCAGCAATCCAGCCCGAAATCACCGATTGCCCGTGAAGTTTTCAACGCGGTCGAACAGGTGCGGGTCGAGGCTCTGGGCTCCCGTCACATGGCGGGTGTTGCCCGCAATCTGGATGCGGTGCTGGAAGACAAATGCCAGCTTCGTGGCTATGAACGGATTGCCGAGCGGGCCGAAACCCAGATGGCGGATGCTCTGGGCCTGATCGTCCGTGAAAAGATCACCGGCAAGGCGCCACCGGCCAGTGCAGAACAGATGGTCGATCTGTGGCGCGATTATATCACCACCCGGATTGGTGGCGATATGGAACGGCTGCCGGAACTGATTGAAGATCAGGAAGCCTTTGCCGACGCAGTGCGCGGGCTGATCAGCCAGCTTGAACTGATGGAAGACGAGTTGCCGCCGGAGAACGATCAGGAAGATGACGACGAGTCCGATGATCAGGCCGATAACGGTGATCAGGACCAGTCCGGCGATACCGGCACCGCCGAAGCCGAAGCCATGTTTGGTTCTGAAAGCATGGAAGGCCCGGAAGGCGACGAAGCCGAGGGGTCGTTCGAGGATTCGGATGAAAGCATGTCGGATGCGATGGGTGAGGATGCACCTGCCGGTCCGTCCGAACGGCGTGATGACGGGCTGAATTCAAATTCCGGCGGGGATGGTTATATCCCCTACACCATCGCCCATGATGAAGTGGTCGAGGCGGAAGATCTTTGCGATCCGGAAGAACTGGACCGGCTGCGTCATCAGCTGGACCAGCAACTGACCAATTTGCAGGGTGTGGTTTCGCGCCTTGCCAACCGCCTGCAACGCCGCCTGATGGCACAGCAGACCCGGTCATGGGAATTCGATCTGGAGGAAGGCATTCTGGATGCGGGGCGTCTGACCCGTGTGGTCACGAACCCGACCTACGCCTTGTCCTACAAGCATGAGAAAGATACCGAATTCCGCGATACAGTGGTCTCGCTGCTGATCGACAATTCCGGCTCGATGCGCGGCCGGCCGATTTCGGTCGCGGCGATGAGCGCAGATATTCTCGCCCGGACGCTGGAACGGTGCGGCGTGAAGGTCGAGATTCTCGGCTTTACGACACGCGCCTGGAAAGGCGGGCAGGCACGGGAAAAGTGGATCGCCGACGGCAAGCCGGTCCGGCCGGGTCGTCTGAATGACCTGCGTCATATCGTCTACAAGAATGCCGATTCTCCCTGGCGCCGGGCCCGCAAGAATCTCGGCCTGATGCTGCGCGAAGGTCTGCTGAAGGAGAATATCGACGGCGAGGCATTGTTATGGGCGCATAACCGTCTGGTTGGCCGTCCCGAACATCGCCGGGTGCTGATGGTGATTTCTGACGGGGCACCGGTTGATGATTCCACCCTGTCGGTCAATCCCGGCAATTATCTGGAACGGCATCTGCGCGACGTCATCAGCTATATCGAGAACAAGTCACCGGTTGAACTGGTTGCCATCGGTATTGGTCATGACGTGACCCGCTATTATCGCCGGGCGGTGACCATTGTTGATGCAGAAGAACTCGGCGGCACGATGATGAAGGAAATGGCTGATCTGTTCAGTGAGCAGAACAGCCGAAGGCGCCGGGCGGGATGATGATGGTCCGGCATATGGTCGCGGGCCTGGGTCTGCTGGCACTTGCCGGGTGCGGCCCGGCCTTTATCGACCGGTCCGGTCCGGAAGGCGTCGATATCTGCTATAACAAGGCCACGATTGATCCGCAGGATCTGCTGGCGATGGGTCGCGACGAATGTGCCAGATATGGCGGTCGCGCCAGGCTGACAGACCAGACGCTTTTCTATTGCCCGGCTTTCAGCCCGGTTATGATGACTTTCGCCTGTGACGGGGCAACGGCGCAGCCGGAAGAACCACGGAATTACTCAACGGCAAAGCCGGTGGGAACGCCCGGTCTGGTAAATCCGGCAACCGGCGAGGCAGCAAGACAAAGACAGTTCTATGTGCCTGAACAGGGCTATTCCCGGCGCCCCTGACCGGCAGCCCTGATTTCTGCCGCCGCCCAGTCAGCCGCATCCCTTACCACGTCAGACGGATCTGCGCGAAGTCGCTCGACATCCGCCAGAAGCTCGCTGTCGCCACTGTTTCCTGCTGCCGTCAGTACATTGCGGATGAACCGGTCGCGGCCGATACGCTTGACGGGTGAGCCGGAGAAGAAGGCCCGGAAACTGCTATCGTCGAACTGCAGCAGGTCGATGAGGCGGGGTGCGCGCAAGTCATCGCGGGCCTGCAATTTCAGCTCTCGTGCTTCCACCGCAAACTTGTTCCAGGGACAGGCCGCCAGACAGTCATCACAACCATAGATGCGATTCCCCATCGCCCGGCGAAACTCAGTCGGGATCGGGCCTTTATGTTCGATGGTGAGGTAGGAAATACAGCGTCGGGCGTCGAGCTGATAAGGCGCCGGAAAAGCGTTTGTCGGACAGGCATCGAGACAGTTCCGGCAGGACCCGCAATGATCGGTCTCCGGCACGGAGGGAGCGAGGTCGAGGGTGGTGAAAATCTCTCCCAGAAACAACCATGAGCCGAATTCCCGCGACACCAGGTTGGTATGCTTTGCCTGCCAGCCGATACCGGAGCGCGCGGCAACCGGCTTTTCCAGTACCGGGGCTGTATCGACGAAAACCTTGACCTCGCAAGGGGCTGTCGCCACCAGCCAGCGGGCAACCTGCTTCAGGCGTTTCTTGACGATGTCATGATAGTCCCGGTGTCTGGCATAGACGGAAATACCGCCACGGTCCGGTTGTGAAAGAACGCTGAGGGGGTCTTCGTCCGGTCCGTAATTCATGCCGAGCACGATGACGCTCCGGACATCCGGCCAGAGATCGCGGGGTGACCGGCGGCGATCGAGATGGGTTGCCATCCAGTCCATGTCGCCATGCTGTCCGGTGGCGATGAAACCTTCGAGCCGCTGCCGTTCGCGTTCGCCGATTTCAACGGCGGCAATGCCCACGGCGTCAAAGCCTGCTGCTCTGGCCTGTGCGTTTATATCGGCGAAATCAATCATGGCGCTGGCATAGCATGGTTTGCCCGCCAGATCATCGGCTTCCCGATCCTGCACAGATCGCTGTGCAGGCAGGCCCGATGTGCTATAGCGACGTCATGACTGAACAGAATGCCGATCAGGGATGCCTGTCCCTTCCGAATGCCAGCCCGGCCGGGCCGGTGCGCACCGTGTTTGTTGCGGCGGCGGCGCTGGTTGATATCGATCATCGGGTGCTGATCGCGGAACGGCCTGCCGGCAAGTCGCTGGCCGGATTGTGGGAGTTTCCAGGTGGCAAGATCGACGCCGGGGAAACCCCGGAAGCCGCTCTGGTGCGCGAGCTTGATGAAGAACTCGGTATCGACATCACCGAAAGCTGTCTCGCCCCCTTTACCTTTGCCAGCCATCTCTATGATGATTTTCATCTGCTGATGCCGCTTTATCTCTGCCGGGTCTGGCGGGGTACCCCGGAAGGGCGGGAAGGTCAGCGACTGGCCTGGGTACGACCGAACCGGCTGTCAGAATATCCCATGCCGCCTGCGGATATCCCGCTGGTTGCCATGTTGCGGGATTTTCTCTAGGCCTCGGCGATGCCGGTGCGCAGGGTGAATGAAAATGTTGAGCCTTCGTCCGGCTGACTGTCGATCATCAGGTTAGTGCCATGCGATTTCAGGAAATCGCGGCAGAGCAGCAGGCCAAGACCTGACCCCTTTTCGCCGCCGGTTCCGGGACTCGACGCCCCGATATCGGGGCTGCGGGCGCGGCCCAGTGTCGTGGCGTCCATGCCGATACCCGTATCGCGGATGGTAACGGTTATCCCCTCCGCCCTGTTGCTGGTCTGGATAAAAACAGAACCGCCGGGCGGGGTATATTTCAGGCCGTTGGAAACCAGATTCCGGATGACCGTTTCGATCTGTTCCGGATTGACATGAACACGCGCCGCCTGGCTTTCATCGACGATAGCCACCCCTTTCAGTTCTGCTCCGTGACGCACCGCGCCGACCGCATTGGCGATGATTCCCTTGATATCAACTGTCTGAAACTCGGGTGTACCGTCCTGAAAGCTGGCGGCGGTCCATGAAATCAGGTTGTCCATGAGCTGATGCGCGCGATCTCCCGCCTTGCCGACGATATCGACATATTCGAGGACTTTTTTCGGCTCTTTCTCCGGGTCCAGCCGGGAGAGAATTTTGCAGAATCCGAGAATGGCGTTGAAAGACCCCCGGAGATCGTGGCCGATCATCGACAACAGGCGTTGCTGCTGTTCCTGCTTGGTCTCCAGTATCCGGTTCCGCTGCAACGCCTCCTCGCGGGACTTGCGCAGCTCTATTTCCCGCATGGCCATCTGGGCAAAATGACGCAGCAGGTCTTTCTGGCGGTCATCAAGAGGGGGACGCGGCTGTCTGTCGATGATGCAGAAGGCGCCGATCGGCATGCCGTCACTGGCGATGATCGGAGCACCGGCATAGAAGCGGATTTTTGGCTCTCCGGTTACCAGTTTATTGTCCCGGAAATTTTTGTCCTGCAATGCGTCGGGCACCACCATAACCTCTGAAGGGGCCTGAATGGCATGGTTGCAGAGCGAGGCTTCGCGCGGGGTTTCCCGTGCGTCCAGACCATGATGTGACAGAAACTACTGACGCTTTTCATCAACCAGAGAGACAAGCGCAATTTCCGTGCGGAAAATATCAGCCGCAAACCGGGTCAGAACGTCAAAGCTTTCTTCCCCCGGCGTATCGAGTATCTGCAGATCACGCAGAGTTGCCATACGCTGGTTTTCATTGTCTGGAAGCTTTGCAGCGTTACCCAAGGTCTGGTCTCCGGTGCCTGTCTTCAGGTTATCAAGATGATTGCGGTGGATTGATGGTCCCGGTACTTTTCTGCCGAAACAATGCTGAAAGCAACTGAACGATGCAAACGCCGGAAACTGTCACCGCCAGTCTTGTGATTATTGGCAACGAGATACTCTCTGGCCGTACACAGGACAAGAACCTTGGCTGGCTGGCGGCAAACCTGACCGAAATTGGCGTGCAGATGCGGGAAGCAAAGGTCATTCCCGATATCGAGGAAGTGATTGTCAGCACATTGCGCGATCACAGCAGCCGGTTCGACTATGTCTTTACGACCGGCGGCATAGGGCCGACCCATGATGATATTACCGCCCGTTGTGTCGCCCTGGCTTTTGAACGCGACCTGATCCGTGATCCCCGGGCCGTGGCCTTGCTGGAAAACCATTATCCCACGGGTGAACTGACGGAAGCGCGTCTGAAGATGGCGGAAATCCCGGCTGGCGCAGATCTGATCGATAATCCGGTCAGTGCGGCTCCCGGGTTTATTGTTGGCAACGTCTATGTGATGGCAGGTGTTCCGCGCATCATGCAGGCGATGTTCGATGGCCTGAAAGCGGGCCTGAGAAGCGGCGCCAAAGTGCATTCGGTTACCGTGACGGCAACAATTGGCGAAAGCTTCATGGCCAAGGGGCTGGAAGCGGTTCAGAACGCCCATCCGGGACTGGATATCGGCAGTTATCCGTTTTACCGGTCCGGTCAGGTTGGCTCCAGTATCGTTCTCCGGGGAATCGATCAGGACGAACTGAAGGTCGCTGCCGAGAAGGTTCGCGATGTGATGCGCGGGCTGGGTGTTGAGCCGATTGAAGGTGAATTACCGCCGGCGTGACCACAGCTGACAGGCCTATGGCAGCTTTTGTCCGGGCCCGGCGATGCCGCCGAGACTTTCATAAAACTCCTGAACTGACCCCGCCTTGAGATAGGCAATGGCGCAGGCGATGTCGCTGTCGCTAAAGGGTGAAGCAGGCAGTGGCGGACAGAGTGACGGGTTAAATCCGTCGGTCTTGTCAGTACGAAGCAGAATGTCGGGTGTCAGGCCAACCCCGTCAAAAACCTTGCCGGACGGCGGTGTGACGACCGTCCGGACCAGCGTCAGCGACCCGCCGGTTGCGTCTACCTTGTAGGTACGCTGGCCGACCCCCTTGCCATAGGTGGTCTGTCCCATCAGTACGGCGCGGTCATTATCGCGCAGGGCCGCGGCAAAAATTTCGGCGCTGGAGCGGGTGACCGCGTTGACCAGTATGACGACAGGAAGTCCCCTGAAGTCTTCGCCGGGCCGGGCGTCATACAGGCGGGGAGCCTTTTCGTGACGCCCGTCGACCCTGGCGATACGACCCCCGGCCAGAAAACTGTCCGATAGTGATATGGCCTGCCGCAGATAACCGCCCTGGTTGTTTCGCAGATCAATGATCAGACCGGTGACAGGTTCGGTAGCAGGGCCGAACGGTGTCAGATCACCGACTGCCCGCTGGAAGCCTTTTTCCATCTGCTGGTTGAAGCGGCTGATCCAGAGATATCCCCTGTCCCCGAACCGGCGGGAAAGAACCGAGGCAGTGTCCGTCTGATCAAAAACGGCTGGCAGGTTCAGAGTTGCGTCACCGCGCCGGAGGGTCAGGCTGATCTGTTCCCCATCCTTGCCCTGCAACAGGTCTGCGACCTGTTTGCGGGATTTTCCCGGAAGGGGCTGGCCATTGATGGCGATGACCAGGTCGTCGGGCAGCAGGCCGGCTTTTTCCGCGGGGCCATCCGGATAGATCAGCCGGATGGCGAAGCCGTTTGCCGTTGTTGTTCCGATCAGCCCCAGCCGTGCCTTTGGCGCCCCTGAAAACCAGGCGCGGCGCTGTCGGGCCTGTGAACCGGT
Source organism: Alphaproteobacteria bacterium HT1-32 (assembly GCA_009649675.1). Classification (NCBI taxonomy): domain Bacteria; kingdom Pseudomonadati; phylum Pseudomonadota; class Alphaproteobacteria; species Alphaproteobacteria bacterium HT1-32. The sequence continues at coordinate 1,590,282 of WJPL01000001.1, forward strand.
GGCATAGAAATTATGTGGGCCGAGCGAGGCAACGAAGGTCTTGATGCCCAGTTCTGCGGGGGATACCGGTGGTGGTCCGGCGACCGTTGCCGATTTCTCATAAGCCGTCGCCACCGCATCAGTGGCCCGTCGGATCAGGTCATCACGGTCATGTTCCTGTCCATGATGCTCCTTGATGAGCCCGACGACTTCTTCAATGAACTGACGGTCTGTATCGCTGATCCCGGCACTGGCAGGATGGGCAAGGACGGCAAGGAAGCAGACAAGACAGACCGGTAATGTCAGCCGGCGGTTCATGATCCGGCGCGGTGCAGCGCCATGAAGGCGGGTGTGCCGCCGGCCCGCAACAGGGCGATGGCGCAGCGGAGCTGGAAGTCATCGGCCTCAACCGCATCCACTTCCGGGCAACTGGAACCATCGGCCTCGCCGAGCCGGGGTTTCGACTCATCGGTGACTTCAGTGTCGTCTTCCGGCTGGGTGACCAGTATGTCGGGCTGTATCCCGACCTTATGTACAGAGCTGCCGTCCGGTTTGTAGAATTGCAGGGTAGTCAGCCGCAGCGTACCGTTGCTGCCCAGACGGAAATGCGACTGGGCGACCCCTTTTCCGAAACTGCGTGTCCCCAGCACGACAGCCCGCCCGTTGCCCTGCAGACCACCGGCCACAATTTCCGATGCGGAGGCGCTGCCCCGGTTCTGCAACACCACCAGCGGGCGGCCAAGGGTGATATCACCGGATGTGGCAGAGTAACGGCGTGTTTCCTGACCGCCACGGCGGCTGGTCGACCAGATCAGGCCGGTCTCCATGAAGGCATCGGCGACAGCCGTGGCCTGTGTGGTCAGCCCGCCGGGATTGTTCCGCAGATCGAGAATAAAGCCGCTGGGAATCCCGGCAGGATCCAGCACCAGTTTGTTCACAGCTTCTTCAAGACCGGGTTCGGTGGTTTCCGTGAACTGTGTCAGCCGGAGATATCCGATATCACCATATCGTCGTGACGAGGCCGTGGGCACGGTGATCAGCGCACGGGTAATCGAGACATCGAAAGGTGACTCGTTCTTGCGCTGAATCGTGATGGCGACATCGGTGCCCCTGCGACCGCGCATCAGGGCCGCCGCCTCGCCGACACTCAGCCCCTGTGTCGGGGTGCCGTTGACATGGGTTATATGATCCTGCGGCTGTAGCCCCGCGGCCATGGCCGGAGAGCCTTCAATCGGCGAGGTGACAGTCAGTTTTTCATCCCGGATCCCGATAAAGACACCGATGCCTTCAAAATTTCCGCTTAGCCGCTCCCGCATGCGGCGTGTACGGTCGGCATTCAGATAAACGGCATAGGGGTCGAGGTCTTTCAGGGCTGCATTCAGTCCGACATCGACCCTTGTGCGGTCTGCCGGAATGTCTTCTGCATCACGGATTTTTATCAGTGCGTCGTCGATCAGATGGGTGCTGCTTTTGTCGACCAGCGCATTCGAGACAACCCGGGACATCACGGAATTGACCAGCTCGATATCCTGATCGGTCAGCGGAACGCCAAGGTCGGTGGCGCGTTCCCGGACCCCTCCGCTGGTGGAGGAACAGGTCCATAGCAACAGGACCAGTGGCAGGATGGTGATGATCCGCAGCAGTCGGACAGGCAGTTTGGCAATCATGGACATGATGATTTCTGTGAGTTGCCTTTCCGTCCAGCGAAATTCAGATGCTTTAGGGCCTTGCGTAGTAAACTTTTCGCAAGCTAACGTCCGCGACCATATCAGGAGGATACCAAGAGATGAAGATTGCTATTGTCGGAACCGGCGCGATGGGCTGCATTTACGCGGCTCTGCTGGCTGATGCAGGCCATGAGATCTGGGCCATTGATGTCAATGAAGCGCATGTAAAAGCGATGCAGACCAAGGGTTTGCGCGTCGAAGGTGCCAGCGGCGACCGGGTTGTGAAGGTCAATGCAACAACGAAGGCGGCAGATGCCGGTGTCTGTGATCTGGTGATTATTGCCACCAAGGGCATGCATGTTGCCGCAGCCTGTAAGTCGGCCACGTCCCTGATCGGCCCGGACAGCATGGTTCTATCGATCCAGAACGGTCTTGGCGGACCGGACGTCGCGGCGTCCCTGCTCGGTGAAGACCGGGTCATGGTCGGCGTGGTGGGCGGCTTCGGCGCGTCGATGGTCGGCCCCGGCCATGCCCGTCATGCCGGAATGGAACTGGTGCGTCTTGGTGAGCGGGTTGGTCCGGTCACACCGCGTCTTGAAACCGTTGCCGAAACCTGGCGCAGCGGCGGCTTCAAGGTGAAATGCTTTGACGATATCGACCAGCTGATCTGGGAAAAGCTGATCTGTAATGTCGGTCTGTCCGGCCCCTGCGGTATCACCGGTTATTCTGTTGGTGAGCTGCTGGAAGATGAAGATGCCTTTGGTCTGACCGCAGCTGCGGTTACGGAAGCCTTTGCCGTGGCAAAGGGCCGCAATATCAAACTCGACTTTGATGATCCGGTTGCCTATGTGCGGAACTTCGCCTCAAAGATCCCGAACTCGAAACCGTCTCTGCTTCAGGATATCGAAGCAGGCCGTATGTCCGAGATCGATGTGATCAACGGTGCCATTCCTCCGGCAGCAGAAGCGCTCGGGTTCTCGGCACCGGTCAATACGACCCTGAGCCGGGCCATCCGGGTGCGCGAACGTCGCGCCGGACTGCGCTGACCGGCTAATCCGTCGCGGCGCTCGTGCCGCGATGTCTGACGAACATCTCCCGAACCCAGTCGCAGGCGGCGTGATCGCGCCATCTGCGGTTCCAGTCTGCGGCCTGGGCGGGAGGGTTCTCCGGCCATCTTGTCTGCGCCTCCGGCGGCCTCGCCAGCGGGGTTGCGATGGCAGCTGCCGCCATGTCCGCCAGGGTAAACTGCTCGCCGGCCAGATAGCCGTGGGCGTTGATGCGACTGGCGATCATATCCAGGGCGCGGGTGATCTCCGTGCACTGTTTTTCAAACAGGTCACGGTCATCCAGATTCAGCACCTGATTGATCTTCCACATGAGCACCGGCAGGGCGGCACGATAGGCCAGTCGTTTGGGCAGCGAAACATGCCCTGCCATCAGGTCGCAGAGAAATCCCGGTTCATCGCGGAAAGCAACGAAAGCGCAGTGACGGATAGCCGGACCCAGTCCGTTATCAATGGTCCGTTGCAGTTCGATGGCTGTCGCGGCCAGCTGCGGATCTGCCGGCAGCAGGGGCCGGTCGGGAAATATCTCGTCGAGTCGCAGCACAATTTCCCCGGAACCGGTGATGATTTCATCGCCAATCCGCAGAACCGGCGTTGCCGTCTGGCCGGTCAGTTTGCGGATCACCGGAACATGGGGTCCGGGCAGCAATGAGGTGCGTTTATGAGGAACGCCTTTCCAGTCCAGCGCCCAGCGGGCCTTTTCGTTGAAATGTGAATGGGCGAACTGGAACAGTTCGATATCTGCTGCTGATTTCACGGTCATGCCCCCCTTGATGCCTGTCTGTTGCTTTATACGACAGCCAGACCGGTTCGGGTCATGCCGGTTCGTCTGCGATGGCGGTTACAACATAGCGATCACTTGATGCAGAGGTCAGGCCATCAAACGGCCAGCAGGTCACCAGCGACAATTTCCGCGATGAGGCGGCAACTGGCAGCTGCGTTTCGGCGCGGACAACGGCTGTACCGGTTACGGTGTAGGAAACTTCGCGCCCGTCGGCTGAGGTCAGGATCAGGCGGGATCCGGCACCGACATCCCGCAGGAAGCGGAAATGGGTATCGCGATGACCGCCGATAACGGTGTTGCCGGTTTCGTTCGGTCGGGCAGAACCCGAAACATGAGCCGGACCGAAGGCCAGTGTACGGCCGGACGCACCAGCCAGCACGATCTGATCCACCCCCAGCGCGGGTGCCCGCAGACGGGCAACCGGCCAGGTATCGGCCCAGGGCCACGGGCGGGGTGAGGCACCACCGGCTTTCGCATCAATCCAGGCCGAGCGGATCATGATGTTGGCCGCGGCGGCTTTGGTCTGAATCCAGACCGCATCGGCGACCAGTGCGCCGCCCGCTGCCAGACACAGAACAGCAACGGCCAGTGTCATCTTGCGGTTCATGACAGTTCTCCCGTTCTGCGACCGGACCGGATACGCAGGCCCAGCAGGGCAAGACCGGTCAGAATCAGCAGCAGGCCAAGGGCCAGGTAAAGCCCGGAGGGTGTCGCCGTGCGGGGCAGGGAGATGCCCGGCCCATCCAGCCGGATCGGTATGGCGGTGGCCGCAGATGCCCGCTGTATGTCAGGTCCGGGTGCGGTATCCGGCCGCGTCCAGCCTTTTGGCAGGTTTCCCGGCGTCTGGCGGGTCTCCAGAGCTTCGCCTTCCGGCCGGATCGGCGTTTCATCAACGGCGACAAAACTGGTGTAACGGGTTTGCAGCCCGTGCTTCAGGGCGAGTGGCAGGACATCGCGACGTGCCGTGCTGTCATTATGCCCGGCAGCATCCATAATCGTCTCGATCTTTGCCCGTGCCCACAGGCGGGCAATGCCGGGCGCTTCTGCACCGGCGGTCAGGTCGACGCCACCATGCCAGAGAGACCCGCCCAGTGCCCCGGTGACCGCCAGACGTCCGGAAAGCGTTGCGGAGGGAATGCGGGCGGTAATCAGCAGTGGTTCACCCAGATACAGATCGGGAATCTGACGGGGCAGCATTTCCACATCGGATTGTGGCCACTGCACGACAACATCGGTCAGCACGGCGCTGTCCAGTTTGTCGAACAGTTGTGCCAGCTTTTCTGCGACATCGGATGTCTGGCCGATGAACAGGTGAGCACCCCGGCCAAAGCGGGCGGCCCGGCGCATGAAGAACCCGTTTGGCGCACTGCCGATTCCGACCGTGAACAGCCTTGTGTCACCCAGATTCTGACGGATCAGGCCGAACAGGTCGGCTTCGTTGCCAATATCACCGTCGGTCAGCAGTACGATCTGGCTCAGCCTTTCCGTATCCGGTTTGCGTGATGCAAAGGCCAGCGACAGGGCGGGCAGCATTTCGGTGCCGCCATCTGCGTCCAGACCGGATATCCAGTCCACGGCAGCGGCCAGATTGCGCGGTGTCGCATCCCGGCTTTCACTCCACAGTCGCGAGGTGGTGTCGGAAAACCGGACGATGTTGAAACGATCCCCTTCCTGCAGCCGTTCCAGGCCGCCGATCAGGGCTGTCTTCGCCTGAAAGATGGAATCGCCATGCATGGAACCGGAGGTATCGATGATAAAAACGATATCCCGGGCCGGGGCGGCAGCGGCTTTTTCAAGGCTGGGTGGTGTCAGCATCAGCAGCATGTAGGTCTGATCGCCGACCGTCTCGGTAAACAGCCCTGCCGTTGGTTCGGCCCCGGCTTTCGGTTTCCAGACCATGACGAAATCCCGGTCTGCGGGCACGGCATCACCTTCCAGGGTCACCCGGGTCCGTTCGCCGTCCTGTGTGATCGTGGCGCTGTGGTAGGGGGTGCGGACATCGTCCAGATCGAACCCGGCATTCAGGGTGGCGGTCAGCCGCACCGGGTTTCCCGTACCATCGAGCCGCACCGGTGCCGTCACGCTGGCGGCATCCGGCACGTCACGGGTGGCAAAGGAAGCCGGTTCTGTTCCAGCAGAAAGCGCCTCTCCCGGAATATAGCGGGGGCCGACAACCAGTGGCGTCCGCAGCTCGAACGCGCCATCGGCAAACGGGGCGATCTGCCAGTAGGCGATATCAATGGCGATATCCCCGCCCGGCGGAATGTTCGCCACATGCATGGTGAACATGTTGGGACGCTGCTGGTCGAGCCGGGCCGCCGCCTTGCCGTCGGACTTTGCTGCTTCGTACTGTCGCGTTGCCTCTGCCCGTTCTGCAATGCGTCCGGTGATGTGACGCCCGTTCACTTCGACCGACATGGCATCCAGTGCGGCACCGTCCGGCAGCGGAAAAAGATACACACCTTCGACCCAGTTGCTGTTGGGGTTCAGGAACCGCTGTTTCAGCGAGACGCGGGCAACCGGTCCGTCCACCCGGATATCGTAATCCGCAACAATTGTCGGGGCCTGACTGCGTGCTGTCGGCGGGCTGTCAAAATAGAGGCCGGGGCGTTCGCTGTCTGCCCCGGCGGCATGGGCTGTTGCGGTCAGGCCGATGGCCAGCAGGGCGGTCAGTGACAGAATGGCCGCCGCAACCCGCAAGGCCGCCCGGATCAGTATCCGGGGATCAATCCTGATATTTCCGGATTCCCGGAGCGTGGCGAGTTCAAATCGCTGTGCGGCAGATATTCTGTCCCCGCTGTGGTCGGGTTCGTGCTGGGCAAAGTGGCCGTCCATTGTCTGTCTCCGATGCTCTGATCGATGCGATGACAACAGTTAGCGACCCGGTTTGGGCAGAAACCGTACCGATAACAGGGCGATTCAGTGATCAATCCGGGCAAAACTGTGGCACTGGCGCTTGTAGCCTTGAACAGGGCGGGGCACGGGCGTACCGTGCGGCTTCCTGCAGACAATCACCCTTTCGGAGCTTTAAGATGTCGATACTGGCCAACCGCCTGTCCCGGGTTAAACCGTCACCGACGATTGCCGTCACCACCAAGGCAGCCGAACTGAAAGCAGCCGGCCGTGACGTCATTGGACTGGGCGCTGGCGAGCCGGATTTCGACACGCCACAGCATATCCGCGATGCCGCAAAAGCCGCTATTGACGGTGGCCAGACCCGCTATACAGCGGTTCCCGGCACGGTCGAGATGCGCAAGGCCGTTTCCGCGAAGTTCAAACGCGATAACAATCTTGATTACACACCGGAACAGATCACGGTTTCCACAGGCGGCAAGCAGGTGCTCTATAACGCACTGGTTGCGACGCTGAATCCGGGTGATGAAGTCATCATTCCGGCTCCCTACTGGGTCAGCTATCCGGATATGGTCCTGCTGGCCGAAGGCGAGCCGGTTTTTGTCGACTGCCCGCAGGCCGACAATTTCAAACTGCAGCCGGCGGCGCTGGAAGCAGCGATCACCCCGAAAACCAAGTGGATCATCCTTAACTCACCGTCGAACCCGACCGGTGCCGGTTACTCCTGGGATGAGATGAAGGCCCTGACCGATGTGCTGATGAAACATCCGCATGTCTGGGTCATGACCGACGATATGTATGAGCATCTGGTCTATGACGATTTCAAATTCTGCACCCCGGCTGAGGTCGAGCCCGGCCTTTACGACCGCACGCTGACCGTCAACGGCGTTTCCAAAGCCTATTGCATGACCGGCTGGCGCATTGGTTTTGCCGGCGGGCCGCTGGTGCTGATCAAGGCCATGAACATGTTGCAGTCGCAGTCCACCTCCAACCCGTCATCGGTCAGCCAGGCGGCCTCCGTTGCGGCACTGAACGGCACCCATGATTTCATCGCTGAACATAATGCGGTCTTCAAGGAACGCCGTGATCTGGTCTGCTCGATGCTGAATCAGGCAACCGGTCTGGATTGCCCGACCCCGGAAGGTGCGTTCTATGTCTATCCGTCCTGCAAGGGCGTGCTGGGCAAGAAAACGCCGGGCGGCAAGGTGATCGAGAATGACGAGGATTTCGTCACCTACCTGCTGGAAGAAGAAGGCGTCGCCGCCGTTCATGGCGCAGCCTTCGGCCTGTCCCCGCATTTCCGCATTTCCTATGCCACGGCAACGGACGTGCTGGAAGATGCCTGCCAGCGTATCCAGCGGGCCTGCGCCAACCTGCGCTGATCTGGTTTCGGGCGGGGGGCTCTGTGACATGCCTTTCAGACGCCCGGATATGAGTTCCGGTGATGTCTGTCCTGTCTGAGCGCCAGATCATCTTTTCCCGTCTGTCAGAGGTCTCTCCGGAGGTGGTTGCGGCGCATATGTCAGACCCGCGGGTTGCTGAACATATGCCGCTTCTGACCTCGGGATGGGATCAGGACAGGGCTGTCAGCTTTATTGCTGCGAAAGAGGCCTGCTGGCGTCATGACGGGCTGGGACACTGGGCCATATTCTGTGACAGCCGCTATGCCGGGTGGGGCGGATTCCAGAAAGAGGGTGACGAGTGGGATTTCGGGCTGGTCCTGAAGCCGGAATATTTCGGACTTGGCGGACCAGTCTTACGGAAAGCACTGGCGTTTGCGCGGACCGATCATCGTCTGCCTTTCGTGACTTTCCTTTTGCCTCCCTCTCGCAGGAACCTGGGTGCGCTGGCAAGGCTTGGTGCGGTCTTTGTCGGTGAGACAAGGCAGGAAGGTGCCCGGTTTCTCAAATACCGGTTGGAAACCGGAGGGCCTGGATAGGAAATTCCCGGACCCCGGAGAGGTTTTATCCTGCGGACTTCACCAGTGCCGGTGCCAGAATTTCCTCTGCACCGGCCAGTGCCGCCTCCACACCATAGGGTGTGTTGATCATCAGCAGGCCGCTGCCCTGCATGCCGGTGTTGCCTGCTTCCGTGCGGAAGCTGACTTCCCGTCGCCAGACGTCCGGCAGGCCGCCTGTTTCGAGCCGCCGGGCGACTGTTTTGTGAAGGCCCTGTTTCAGGATCGGATACCAGAGCAGAATCGTCGCCTCAGCCCATTTGCGATGCAGGGCGAGGATGAAGTCGCCGACCTGATCATATTCGCTTTTGATTTCATAACTGGGGTCGATCAGCACCAGCCCGCGCCGGGCGGCCGGCGGTGATATGGCGAGCACTCCTTCATAACCATCCCGCTTGTGAATCTGCGCCCTGTCACGGGCCATCATGCGTTTCAGGGCAGCATGTTCCTGCGGATGCAGTTCCATCAGGTGGAGTCCATCTCCGGCGCGCAGCAGGGAGCGGGCAACCATTGGTGAACCGGGATACCAGTCTGCGCCCAGCCGGGTTTGCGTTGCCCTGATGGCCTGCAGATAGGGATGTGTATCCGGAACAGAGCCATTGGTCAGCAGCCGCAGAATACCGGCTTTTGCCTCGCCGGTTTTCTGAGCTTCCGGAGCCTGCAGATCATAGGCACCGCGCCCGGCATGGGTCTCCATATAGGTCAGCGGCTTCGGCTTTTCCGTCAGGCGGGCGAGCAGGACCGCAAGTGCCGCATGTTTATGCACATCTGCCAGACAACCTGCGTGGTAGATATGCTGGTAGGAGAGCATGGATCAGTTCATCAGCGGTTTCGGCGGCAGAGGGATGTCTGCCGGGAGATCACCTGAAATTTCCGGCAGCCCGATCGGCAGCAACGGGCGGCGGGCAACGACGATCATGCCGGGAACATCTTTCCCGGCTTCCTGCCGGCAGACGGCCTCCTCGCTGGCGAGAGCCTCGAAACCGGTAAGCTCCATGAGGCGGAACAGATAATCGGGGTGATGCGAATAGCGGCATTCCTGTCCCAGCTTGTAGCCGCTGTCAGACGAACATTGTACCGAGAACGCAAAAATTCCGCCGGGCTGAAGTGTGTTATGGACGGTCTGGAACACAGCCTGAAGATCCCCGATATAAACCAGCACATCAGCGGCCAGAACCAGATCAAAGGCTGGTGAGGATGCCTCCGTACCGAGCAGAATATCCCCTTGAGCCAGTTCATCATAGAGCCCTTTTCGCCGGGCTTCAGCGATCATTTTCCCGGACAGGTCAACGCCGCGCATCCAGCCCGCGAGATCACGGAAAGCCTCGCCCCCCAGACCGGTGCCACAGCCAAGGTCCAGCAGTCTGGCAAAGGCCCGCTGATCCGGAAACAGCCGGTCGATCAGGGAGCGCAGCTGCCAGGGTGCCCGGTAATCAAGACGGGTCAGCAGGGCCTGATCAAAGCGCACGGCATAGTCATCGAACAGGGCCTCGACATAGGGTGCGGGCAGGGTTTCGGGAACCGGTGCCTTGCCCAGCAGGGCCAGCCTGATTTCGGCACCCATGATGTCGCTGGCTGCCAGCCTCAGATAATCGGTGTAGCTGGTGACGGCATCCTGATGTCGGCCTAGCGCCTCGAAAGTCTCGGCCATGAGAAAATGGGGAATGTCCCAGTCCGGCGCGAGTGCCAGTGTCTCTTCGCAAAGCGAAAGGGCAGCTTCATGGTCACCGCGTTCAGACAGCATTCTGGCGAATTGCAGCCGACGGTCGGCAAGGACGTTATGGGATTTCACTGTGGCGAAACCATCGGACTGTAAAAGGGCGCGACGATGTAATCCCTGCCACGGTTAAAGCAAGCGACATTCGTCGTGCCGGAACGATGCTGCCGGAAAGGGGGGCCGGTTCAGGCCCGATCAAGTACGAAATTTATCACGATATCAGCTGCAAACAGGCCGCTGCCGATGATGGCCCCGGCAAAGGCACCGATATTGACCTTGTAGTATTTATTCCAGGTCGGGTCGGTTTCCAGACTGTCTGAATAGACCTCAACATCCTGATCCGGGTTGATATGGCGGTCGCGGAAGGTCTGGTCGACCTTGTCGAAGCCTTTCGAGACATTGAGATATTCGGCAAAAAACGGGGCCAGAAGCCCCAGCGTGTAAACGCAGACCGCAATCAGCGCATACATCACCGATGCATTGCCCCGCAGCAGCAGGCCGATATAGACCGCCGCCGAGACGGCCCCGACCAGATTAACGAGATAAAGTGGCCCGGTGAGATCCCGTTTCCGGGTAGTCGGAATCATCGACGCGGGTTCACGGCCCATATGATAGGCGCCGGGAATGTGGGATTTTCCGGTTTGCCGCTGTGGCAGGTTTCTGTCTGATTTAGCCAAGCCACACTCTCCTGCTCTGCCGGTTGAAGGAGAGTATAGCGGGCGACGTTTCCCTGTGCAGGAAAAAACCGCCCGCTGATCTCCGGGTCAGGTCTGACAGATCAGCTGTCGAGACCGGCCATGGCGATATATTTGACTTCGACATAGTCATCGATGCCGTAATGCGAGCCTTCCCGGCCAAGTCCGGATTCCTTGATGCCGCCGAACGGGGCAACTTCGTTGGAAATGATGCCCGTATTGACGCCGACAATGCCATATTCCAGGGCCTCGGCCGTGCGCCAGACCCGGCCGATATCGCGGCTGTAGAAATAGGCGGCGAGGCCGTATTGCGTGTCGTTTGCCATCGCAATGACATCGGCATCGGTTTCAAATTTGTAGACCGGAGCAACCGGGCCGAAGGTTTCTTCCTGTGCCATGGCCATATCCATCGTCACATTGGACAGGACTGTCGGCTCGTAGAAAGTGCCGCCCAGTGTATGGCGCTTGCCGCCGGTGACAATGGTAGCACCCTGTGCTGTCGCATCGGCGACATGGCGTTCGACTTTCTCCAGCGCCTGAACATCGATCAGCGGGCCCTGTGTGACATCGGCTTCAAAGCCGCTGCCGACCTTCATGGCTCCGGCTTTTTCTGCCAGCTTGCGGGTGAATTCCTCATAGATACCGGCCTGTGCATAGATCCGGTTGGCGCAGACACAGGTCTGGCCGGTATTACGGAACTTGCAGACCATCGCACCTTCAACTGCGGCATCAATATCCGCATCGTCGAAGACGACGAACGGTGCATTGCCGCCCAGTTCCAGAGAGACCTTCTTCACGGTATCGGCAGACTGACGCATCAGCAGCTTGCCGACTTCGGTCGAGCCGGTGAAGCTGATCTTGCGGACGATGGGGTTCGAGGTCAGCTCACCGCCGATGGCCGGTGCATCCTCGGCGTCGCCGAGGACAATGTTGAAGACACCTTTCGGAATGCCCGCGCGTTCGGCCAGTTCAGCCAGCGCGAGAGCGGAAAGCGGGGTCTGTTCCGCCGGTTTGACGACCACGGTACAGCCGGCGGCGATTGCCGGACCGACCTTGCGGGTGATCATGGCAGACGGGAAATTCCACGGGGTAATGCCGGCGCAGACACCAATGGCCTGCTTGATGACCACAAGACGGCGATCATTTGTCGGGCTGGGGATGACATCGCCATAGACGCGCTTGGCTTCCTCGGCAAACCATTCGAAGAAGCTGGCGGCATAGTTTACCTCGCCTTTGGCTTCGGCCAGCGGCTTGCCCTGTTCCAGGGTCATCAGCGCGGCCAGATCATCGATATTGTCGAGCATCAGATCGCCCCATTTACGGACAATCTTTGACCGTTCCTTCGCGGGCAGGGCACGCCAGGCCGGCAGGGCAGCGTTGGCGGCATCAATGGCCTTGCGGGTTTCTGCCGCGCCCATCCGGGGGGCATCCACAATTTTTTCACCGGTTGCCGGGTTGGTAACGGCGTAGGTTTTGCCGTTGTCAGCAGAAACCCAGGCGCCATCGATATAGGCTTGTGAGCGCAGCAGCGATGAATCCGAGATGTTCATGGCGTTTCTCCAGCGATTTGACGTGAATTTTGATGATCAGGGGGCCATTGCCCGGCCAGTGAGGCGCACTCTAGGGGGCGCTCCGGTTTCTGTCAAAAAGCTGCGGGTTTTGTGATCCAGGTCACTGCGCGGTCTCCGGGTTCAGGCCATAAAGGGGGCAACAGGCAGACAGCCCGTCTGAAAAGGATTGAACCATGTTAAATGCCTTGCTCAGTTTTCTCGGATTTCACCCGCGGGAACGCATTGCTGTACTGCGTGACAACACGCCCCGGCTGCTCCGCTAACCTTTCCCTTACCAACGCAGGATAGAATCGCCGGTACAACTAGTGCCGGGAGGCCCGTCCATGCGTTCTCACAGACTGGCATTGATACTGGCATCGTTCCTGCTGACCGGTGCCTGTTCCACAGACCAGCGAACCGATGTTGCCACTGGCAGCAGTGACGCCCGCGTTGGCCAGCTGATGCGGGTCGCCGAAGGATCATCGCAGGCCGGTGATGAGAATGCGGCGGCCGATCTGTTTGCCCGCGCCAGCCGGATTGCGCCGGAAGAACCAGCCCCGCTAATCGGCCTCGGACGTTCGCTGCGGCGTCTCGGAGACTATGAATCTGCCCGTGCCGCCTACCAGGCGGCGCTTGATCTGGCGCCGGACAATGCCGACGCCCTGTACGGGCTGGGACTGACCCTGCTGCGTCTGAATGAACCGGAGACAGCGATACAGCATCTTGATATGGCCGCGGCGATGCGGCCCGATGACCCCGCAATTTTCAATGCGCTGGGGGTGGCGCAGGACCTGACGGGCGCCCATGCTGAAGCACAAATGGCCTACAGGACGGGGTTGAAAACCTCACCGGATGATGCCGCCCTGAACAATAACCATGCCTTGTCACTGGCGCTGGCAGGCAGGTTTGATGAGGCGGCGGACCTGATGAACCGGCTCGCCGGAAAACCCGCCGCCAGCCGCAGGGACCGTCAGACACTGGCCCTGATTCATGCGCTGGCAGGCGACCTTGATGCGGCAGAGCATGTTGCCTCCGGTGATCTTTCAGGCTCTGAACTGTCGCAGAACATCCGGTTCTACCGGGCTTTGCAGACTCTCGGTCCGGCGGAGCGGGCGCGGGCTGTTTTGTCCGGCTCCATCAGGTAGACAAGAGTCAGACCAACCGGGACGAGACTGATGAATGAAGCAACAAATCTGAAATTATCCGATATTCTGGCACATCAGGAAAAGATTGTCGGGATACTGGTCGACCGCGGGGCGACCCTGGGGCTGACTGTCCTGCAGGCCATTCTGACCCTGATCATCGGCTGGCTGGTTGCCGGCTGGGTCTATCGGCTTATTCGCCGGGCACTTGGCCGCACCGCCCGCGTCGATGCCCTGCTGAAGCCGCTGATTGCCAAGACCGTGCGATACGCAATCCTGCTTTTTGTGCTGATTGCGGTGCTGGCCGAATTCGGTGTGCAGACGGCCAGTATTGTCGCGGCCCTTGGTGCTGCGGGTCTCGCCATTGGCCTTGCCCTGCAGGGGACGCTGTCGAACATCGCCGCCGGGATCATGCTGCTGTTCCTGCGTCCCTTCCGGGTTGAGGATTATATCGAGGCTGACAGTATCGCCGGCACGGTGAAGGAAGTGGGACTGTTCACCACTGATCTGGAGACCTTTGACGGCCTTTACCGTTCGGTCCCGAATTCGGAAATCTGGAAACGCCCGATCACCAATTACAGCCGCAACCCGAGACGCCGCCTCGATGTGGTTGTCGGTCTGCATTATGATGATGATCTGGAAGCCGCGATCAGCTGTCTCGAAGACCTGCTGGATGAACAGGATCTCGTTCTGGCAGAACCGAAACGGGAAGTGCTGGTGAAAACCCTGAACAACAGTTCGGTCGATCTGAACCTGCGGGCCTGGTGCAAAAGCGCGGATTACTGGACCCTGCTGTTCCGTCTCAACCGGCAGTCAAAACTGCGGCTGGAAGCGAACGGGTTCACCATTCCCTACCCGCAGCGCGATGTGCATCTGATCCCGTCACCGGATGCTGCGCCAGACAAGACCTGACCCGGTCACCTGCTCTGGCGTCCGGATTGCTTGAGGCGACCGGCAGGGCCGCTTAGGGTCGCTGAAACAGTTGATGAGGAAACAATCATGACCGATAGCTTTCGCGCTCTGGTGCTTGATGAAACGGATGGCAAGGTTAGCCACAGCTTCAGCACACTGACGACCAGTGACCTGCCTGAGGGTGATGTCACCGTCGCTGTCGAATATTCGACCCTGAATTATAAAGACGGGATGATCATCAACGGGATTGGCCGTCTGGTGCGCAAATACCCGCATGTTCCCGGAGTGGATTTTGCCGGTACCGTGGTCAGTTCGGACAGTGATCAGTACAAGCCGGGTGACCGGGTGGTTCTGACAGGCTGGCGGGTTGGTGAGATGCACTGGGGCGGTTATGCCGGTCTCGCACGAGTGAAGGCGGGATGGCTGGCGCCGTTGCCGGAGGGTTTGTCGACCCGGCAGGCGATGGCTGTGGGCACGGCGGGTTTTACGTCGATGCTGGCGGTCATGGCACTGGAAGCACAGGGCCTGACGGCAGCGGATGCCGGTGAGGTTCTGGTAACCGGTGCTGCCGGTGGTGTCGGCAGTGTTGCCGTCGCGATACTGGCCAGGCTTGGCTATAAGGTGGCGGCCTCGACCGGCCGCGACAGTACGCATGATTATCTCCGGGAACTTGGAGCGACCGAAATTGTCCGCCGGGAAGAACTTTCCGAACCGCAGAAACGCCCGCTGCTGACCGAACGCTGGTCCGGTTGTATCGATGCGGTCGGCGGAACAACACTGGTCAACGCGCTGGCCGGCATGCGCTATGGAACCTCCGTCGCTGCCTGCGGTCTGGCTGGCGGGGCAGAGATTTCAGGGACTGTGCTGCCGTTCCTGTTACGGGGCGTCAATCTGCTGGGCATTGATTCTGTCATGCAGCCTTACGAGAACCGCGTGAAAGCCTGGCAGCGGGTGGTTAGTGACCTGCCGATGGACAAGCTGGAGGCCATTACCACCGTTGCGGCCTTCGATGACCTGCCGAAGCTGGCAAACGATATTCTGAAAGGTCAGGTGCAGGGCCGGGTTGTTATCGACATCGCCGGCGGCTGAAACGGCTGTCTGGCACGGAATCTGCTGGTTGAGGGCTGATCTGTTCAGACTTCAACCAGTGAGACCCCGATGTTCAGACTTTCCATAATGTTGACAGCTGCCGCTTTTCTGGCCGGATGCGGACCGGAAATTATTCGCTCCACCGGTGCCTCACCAGAGGACGGGCCGCTCTATTGTTACAAGAGTCTGTCGGATATCACATGTTATTCAGCAGCTTATGAGCGGGATCGTCGGCGGCTGACAGGTTTTGTCGGTGTCCCGCCGAAGGAAGATGACCCGTTGTTGCCGGTCACTGCGCCGCCGCCGCTGGGGTTTGGCCGTAATATCGACCAGTAGCCGGAAGGATAGCCGCGATCGGCATTTCTTGCCGCCAGATGGGCGGAAAACACCACCAGCGATTGCGGTAAATGCTTGGTTTCGTGCCGGTTCTTCGTCTAGATTGCCGCATGAAGTTTTTGTTGCCCCTTTTCCTGTCTGTCAGCCTCGGTTCGTCTGTTCTGGCCGCGTCACCGCCCTCAAATTATGGCGATGCCTTGCGCTGGTATGAACAGCAGGCGACGGCAGGCAATGCCCGGGCGCAGTTTCTCTATGCAATTCTGCTGCAACGGGGTGTGTTTGGGGAGGCTGACGATACGGCAGCCGCCCGCTGGTTTGAAGCCGCAGCGTTGCAGGGTCATGCCAAGGCGGCCTTCAGCCTCGGGGTGATGTACCTTTCCGGCAAGGGGGTTCCTGCCGATGCGTCGGTGGCGGCGAGCTGGCTGGAAATAGCTGCCAAAGGGAATATTTCCACGGCACAGTTCAATCTGGCTCTGCTGTATGAAAAAGGCCTGGGTGTAGAACAGGATGCAGCGCGGGCTGCTGAATATTACGAGCAGGCGGCGCAGCTTGGGCTGGCGCAGGCACAGAATAACCTGGGTGTGCTTTACCTCAGCGGTGTTGGTGTTCCGCAGGATCCGGTGCTGGCGATGATGTGGCTGGAACTTGCGGTGCGTAACGGCTGGTCAGAAGCCTCGGCAGCCCGAACGTCGCTGGCACATCAGATGACACCCGGCCAGGTTGAGGCCGCCATGGACCTTGTGCGGCAATGGGTTGAACTGAACGGTCTCAACAACCCGCCCGTGACGGGTAACTGAAACATGACAATGCGGGTGTTCGGGCTCGCCGGGTGGAGTGGCAGCGGCAAGACAACGCTGATCCTGAAGCTGCTGCCCGAGCTGGTGTCCCGTGGTGTCAGCGTGGCCTCGGTCAAGCATACGCATCATTATATTGATGTTTTGCGCGATGAACCGGCGGCCCGCGCCTATCGTGATGCCGGCGCACGGGAAGTCGGTGTGTTCGGTGCCCGGCGCTTTGCCATCGACAGCCGGCATGACGGTGTGGATGACCCGCCTCTGTCACAACTGGTCAGTGCCATCGGGCCGATCGACCTGCTGCTGGTTGAGGGGTTCAAGGCCTATCCCCATCCGAAGCTGGAAATACATCGGGAGGAAACCGGCAAGCCGCTGCTTTATCCTGATGACCCGCAGATCCTCGGGATAGCGACAGACCGTGATATCAGCGCGCCGGACCGGCAGGTCTTTGGTCTGGAAGATATCGCCGGGATAGCCGATATGGTAATGCGCTGTGCCCGGGTAATGACCACTGAATGATTTGACCACGACGGCTGACTGATCTGCTATAGTGCGTCGAGTCGAGGAGCCGATATGGCTGATAGTGAAGAAGCAGAAGATGCCATCAATGATGCGGTGGTCGAGGTGATTGCCCTGCTTGGGGCAACAACCATGACTGTGTCGCAGATTCTGAAACTTGGTCGCGGTGCCGTGATTGAGCTGGACGCCCGTGTGGGCGATGAAGCCCGGTTGCTGGTGCGCGATAATCTCATTGCCCGTGGTGAAGTCATGGTTGTCGACGACAAGATCGGCCTGACCATCACGGAAATGGTCAAAAAAACCTTCTGAACAAACCGCGATTAAAGATCAGTGATGTCAGATTGCGGGCAGGGCGGCGATCACCCGGTCAGGCGACAGGTCGCTGAGTGACGGCGACCGCAGCAGCGTGACCGCCTCGCCCCGTGGCGCGCAAAGTGTCGGGTCTGATGCACCGGAAAACAGAACGACTGTCGGACAGGCAGACATGGCAATCAGATGCATCGGTCCTGTGTCATTGCCGACGGCCAGCGTCGCCGACCGGCCCAGTGCCACGATATCCTGAAATTCCGTGCGCCCGGCCAGGCTGACAGCCGTCGGCTGGCTGGTGACGATACTGTCATGCAAAGCAGCCTCGTCCGGGCTGCCGATCAGCACAGAGGTCAGGCCGCGCTCCGCCAGTGCAGCGATCAGTGCCTGATAATGTTCCGCCGGCCAGCGTTTTTCGGGCCGGTGGGCGGACCCGCCGGGGGCGATCAGGGCAAACCGGCCGGGCAGTTCAAACCGGCTGAGATCACTGGTGATCCAGTCCGTATCGGGGGGCGGCGTCTCGGGAATTCCGGCATCGCGAAGCTGTTCGGCCTGACGGTCGATGGTATGCATGTCATCCCGGTCCGGGTTGCGGTGAGGGTGTGAGCAGCCCGGCGCAATACCCGACCATTCCGGTGACGGATCAGGAAAGAACAGGCGCCGGTAGCGGGACGAGCGGGCAGATGTCTGCAGGTCGTAGACGCGGGAGAAACGGCCGGCCCGAAGCGTCTTTCGCAAGGCCAGCCAGCCGCACAGGTCAAGCCGTCCCGGCCGCCGGTCTGTCAGGATTTCATCGAACCAGGGAGAGGCCGCTGCGAGACCGGCGAATGGCCGGGTTGTCAGCAGGCTGATTCGGGCATCGGGATGGTGCTTCCGGATGGCCTGAAAGGGGCCGAAAGCCTGGGTGAAATCTCCGAGTGCGCCGAGTTTGATCACCAGTATGCGGGGCAGGGCATCGCTGGTCATTGGTCCGGGTTGAGGTAATAGACTTCGTTATAGACATCGAGTGTCTTGGTGCACATCTGCTCCAGCGAGAAGTTGTCCCTGATATTCTGGATCGCCCGCAGGGACAGGTCTTCGCGCTGTGCTGTGTCCATCGTGATGATGGAGCTGATGGCCTCGGCCAGAGAGGAGGGGTCACGTGGCTTGAACAGGCGGCCCGTATCCCGTCCGCCGATGATTTCCGGTGCAGCGCCGTGAGCCGGTGCAACCACCGGACGGCCCATCGCCTGCGCTTCGGCGACCACACGGCCAAAGGCTTCCGGATCTGTCGAAGCGGAGACGACAACATCGGTCAGCATGTAGGCGGCGGGCATGTCGTTGCAGTGATCGACAATATGCACGACCTGTCCGAGATCATGTTGCTCAACCAGCTTTTCCATCTCCCGCCGATAAGAAGCCGTAGCCCCCTTGCCGACAATCAGGCACCGGACATCTGGCCGCCCCAGTTCAGCCAGTGCGCGGATCAGCAGCAACTGGCCCTTCCAGCGCGACAGCCTGCCGGGCAGCATGATCACCGGCGCACCATCCGGCAGCCGCCATTCGTTTGACAGCTGGATGATCCGTTCGGCGCTGACAGTGGCCGGGTCGAACCGCGCCAGATCAACCCCGCGATGGATGATCCGCATCATGTCACGACCGACACCGTGTTTGCGCTCAATCCGGTTGGCGATGAATTCGGAGATGGCGATCACCCGGTCACCCCGCGCCATGATACTATTGTACCAGCGTTTGACCGGACCGTTATCGTTATAGGCGCCGTGATAGGTGGTGACGAAGGCCCGGCCCAGCCGCCGTGCGGCATACATCGCGCTCCAGGCGGGGGCGCGTGAGCGGGCATGGATGATCCGTGCGTTACGGGTCTGCGCCAGATCGGCGAGACGGCGAATGTTGCGAATGATGGTCAGCGGATTCTTGCTGGCCAGCGGCATGGTGAAATGTTCAGCCCCGGCGCGTTCCAGTTCACGCACCATGGCACCGCCAGCCGAGGCGACCAGCGCGATACCACCATGCTCGACAATAGCGCGGGCGATTTCTACGGTTCCCCGTTCCACGCCGCCTGCTTCCATGCGCGGCAGGACCTGAAGTACGCAGGGCGGTGCCGGTGGCAATTCCGTTGCCGGTTGGGAAGTGCTAGGGTGGTCGCCGTTATTCATCAGGATCTGTCTGTCATGTCTGAATCAATAGAAGCGTCGCATAGCGGTGAGCCGCCGGAGAGTCTAGCACGACCGGACGGCGCGACAATCGCCTTCCATCGTAGCAGAGGCACGTCACCGGGTGTTGTGTTTCTCGGCGGCTTCATGTCCGACATGGATGGCACCAAGGCCGTTGCACTGGAAAACTGGTGCCGGGAGCGGAATGTCGGCTTTCTGCGGTTTGACTATCGCGGACACGGGCAGTCGTCGGAACGATTTGAGGATGGCTGCATTGGCGACTGGGCGGATGATGCCCGGCTGGCCATTGAACAGCTGACGGAAGGTCCGCAGATTCTTGTTGGGTCCAGCATGGGCGGATGGATATCCCTGCTGACAGCCCGGCGCGACCCGTCACGTATTTGCGGGATTGTCGGCATTGCCGCGGCTCCTGATTTTACGGAAGACCTGATGTGGCCTTCCTTCACGGAGGATCAGCGCCGGCAGATTACGGATAAGGGCCGTCTCGAAATTCCGACCGAATATGGGGATGATCCCTATGTCATCACCCGGCGTCTGATTGAAGATGGCCGACAGAATCTCGTGCTGGCAGATGACCGGCTGGCGATCGACTGTCCGGTCCGGCTGTTGCAGGGAATGGAGGATCCGGATGTGCCCTGGCGTACGGCCCTGCGGATTTCAGAGAAACTGACTTCTGACGATGTGCATGTCGAGCTGATCAAGGACGGTGATCACCGGCTGTCACGGGAACAGGATATTGCGATGATCTGCCGGGCGGTCGGTGAACTGCTTCAGAAATCATCCTCATAAACAGACCGCAGGCCCTCCCGATAGGTCGGGTAGGCCAGTTCAACGGCCAGTTCGGTGCGGATGCGCCGGTTGCTGACCCGCCGGTTGTCATTCCAGAAGCTCAGCGCCATGTCGGACATTCCGGCCCGGGCTTCCTCGAAGGGAATCAACGGCGGCGGGTCAATGCCCATCAGTTCGCAGGCATAGGCGGTGACCTCTGCCGGTGGTGCCGGTTTGTCGTCGCAGACATTGTAAGCGGCTGCCGGGTTCGGGCGATCAATGGAGGCGGTCAGGGTTGCGGCAATATCCTCAACATGGATGCGTGAAAAACAGTGGCCGGGTTTGTCGATCCGGCGGGCCCGCCCGGCCCTGATCTGGTCGAATGTGCTGCGACCGGGCCCGTAGATGCCGGCCAGTCGGAAAACGTGAACCGGCAGGCCCAGCGCATACCAGTGATCCTCTGCCTCGACCCGCGCCTGTCCGCGTCGCCCGGACGGACGGAGCGGGGCGGTTTCGTCAACTTCGGCCCCGTCTGTATTGCCATAAACGCCAGTAGTCGACAGATAGCCGGCCCATTGCAGCGACTCGAGTCGCATGATGTCCGGGCCATGCCGGGTCAGGGTCGGGCAGGTGTCCCGGCCGGGCGGTATCGAGTCGATGATATGTGTCGCCCCGGCCAGTGCGGCAGACGGCATTTTTATATCCTGCTCGTCATTGAACAGATGCGCTTCGATGCCGTACCGCCACAGCAGCGTCTGTTTTTCCGGGGTGCGGCAGGTGCCGGCCACCTCCCACCCGCGATCCAGCATGCGCCGGGCGACAGCCAGGCTGGAAAATCCCAGCCCGAAACAAAATAGTCGTTTGCTGTTCGGCATGGCCCCTTATCGCTTGACCGTGGATGGTGCCCGTTGAAAGTAGGAGCCATGAACCAGCACCACAACCGATGGATTGCCGCAGCGGCAGCCTTTTTCATTGTTCTGATGACTCTGTCTCCCTCGGGCGCGCAGGTGACGGACGAAAAGAAGTACGCAAACTGCATGGAACTGGCCCGGAAAGACCCGGAAAAGGCTTTCGATGCGGCGACAGCCTGGCAGAATCTGGGCGGTGACGAACCGGCACGCCATTGCGCGGCGGTTGCGCTGTTTCATATCGGTCATTTTGTCGAGGCGGCGAAACGGTTTGAGATGCTGGCGATCAATTCCAGCCTTGATGCAACGCTGCGGGCGGAAGTCATGGCGCAGGCCGGTCAGGCCTGGTTGCAGGCAGGTATGCCGGACAAGGCAGAAGGTGCCTTCAGTGATGCCATTGTCATCATTCCGAAAGACCCGTCGGTCTGGATAGACCGTTCCGTGGTCCGGGCGGGGGTTGGCGATTATGACGGGGCCATACTGGATCTCAGTCAGGCATTACGGCTGGCGCCCGGACGGATCGATGCACTGACCCTGCGGGCGGCGGCCTACAGACAGACCGAACGGCTGGCAGCGGCGGCAGATGACGTCAATCTGGCGCTGGAGAAAGAGCCCGAAAATCCCGAGGCCCTGCTGGAACGCGGGGCGATACGCCGGACAAGGGGCGATACCAGTGGCGCCCGGCAGGACTGGATCGAGGTCTTGCGGATCACGCCGAATTCGCCAACCGGCGAGACCGCCCGGCAGAATATCGAGAAGATGGATATAAAAGTTCAGTAGGCGATTATTCGGCCGCCAGCGGCTGATCGAAGATCTGGAACTGGTTTTTGCCGCCGTTCTTGGCTTCGTACATGGCTGTGTCGGCATTCTTGATCAGATCGTCGGCAGACTGTCCGCCATCGGGATAGAGCGAAATTCCGACACTGGCAGAGACATCGGCCTGAAAGCCATCAATGACAATCGGCTGTTTGATGACGTCGACGATCTTCTTGCCGACGATCTGCGAATGGCAGCGTTCGGGCATGTTCTCGATCAGCACGACAAATTCGTCACCGCCGAAACGGCTGATTGTATCGCTGTCACGCATGGACTCGACCAGACGGTCGGCAACGATCTTCAGCAGTTCATCACCGACATTATGACCCATTTCGTCATTTACCCGCTTGAAGCCATCCAGATCGAGATAGGCGACGCCAACGATCTGCTTGGTTCGTTTGGCGACTTTCAGCAGATGTTCCAGCCGGTCCCAGAACAGGGCGCGATTGGCCAGACCTGTCAGCTGGTCATGATGGGCCATATGGTACAGCCGCTGTGCCATGCGGGCCTGCTGGATGGAATAGCGAATGGAACGTTCCAGCACTTCCGGGGTGATCTCGCCCTTGACCAGATAATCGGCGGCACCGGCTTCCATGACATTATTATCGACAACCCAGTCCTCAACACCGGTCAGAATGATGACCGGTTTGACGCAGCCTTTCTCGATGGCTTCCCGCAGCACATCCAGTCCGGTTTTCGGGCCCAGCAGGTAATCGATGATATAGACGTCATAGCTGTTGTTCGCCATTGCCGTCAGGGCGTCTTCGTTATTGCTGGTCCAGTCCAGTTCGTAACGCTCACGGCGAATTTCCGCGAGTTGCTTGCGGGTAATCCGGTAATCGTCCTCGTTGTCGTCAAGCATCAGAACGCGGATCACGCCGCCGGTCTTGCTGAAAGGCATTCGTCAGGCTCCCTGCTTTGGTGGGCGCAGCATAACAGGTGCTGCGGCCTTGTTAAAAGTCACTCTGGCAGAGCCAGATCTGGTCTCTTCCCGGATGCCATGGCTGTTCCAGTTCAAGATCGGTGAAGGACCCGTACCAGATGGCTGACCGGCATCCTGCCTGTCGCAGAAGACGGGCGATATCATCGCGTCGATACCAGCAGTGAACCTGCCAGTTTTCTTCCAGTCGAAGCGTTTGGTCCGCTGCATCGACTTCCTCGAACAGCCATTTTTCCCGATATTGTCGCAGGTCAGGGTTAACCAATCGTTCACAGGCACTGATCCTGACCCTGTTACCAGTTTCAGGATGCGGAACATCGGGCAGTCGCTGAATTGTCCTGTCAGGACGCATCAGGGCCGGAGCCGCCGCGATATCAATCAGGTCGAAACATAACAGCCCGCCCGGCTGCAATACAGAGAAGGCTTCCTGAAATGTGCGGATAACATCGGCCTCGCTGTCCAGTTCCTGCAGCATGCGAAAAGGTGCGATGACCAGCGCATAGGTCCGGTCCCGGGGCAGGTTGCGGGCGTCACCCCGGATTATCCGGAATTTGTCCGCAGGTGCAGGCTGACCCCACCGGTTTCCGGCATCAATCATGTCATCGGAAATTTCCAGCGCGGCAGCATCTATGCCGGAAGCTGCCAGTTGCCGTGAGATACGCGCTGTACCGGCCCCCAGTTCCAGAACGGGTCCGCCAAACCGCTCTGCCAGCCGCAGGTAATATCCGGCATGATCGCCGATCAGCGGCGAATCAAATACTGCTCTTACATCATAGGTTTCATGGTACAGTGACACGAAATGGCGCTCTGTTTTCAGCATGACCGGATCATGGGCAGAGAGAACATATTTCAGGGGGGATTGTCGATATGGCAGGTGGGCCGAGTGCGGAAATAAAGCGGGGCAGCGCGACGCGCGATCAGTCTCATCTGGTACAGGAAAGCTGGGGTCACCTGCTGCGCAATTTCCTGATTGTGGCCCTTGTGGCGGCGTCGGTCTGGGTGCTGGTCAGTGGTGTGCGGTTCAGTATCGGTTACGGCTCACATTTCATTTTCTCCCCCTTTGAGGTGGAGGAGCCTGCGGCAGGCCATACCGGGCAGAAAGCGGCGGAAGCTGAAGCTGAAGACGGGGATATGACAACCGCCTGGCTTATTCTGTTCGGGGTACTGGTTGGCGGGGGTCTGCTGCGCGGTTTGCTGATCCAGCTGCCGTCCTGGCGCAGTTCCGAAGGTGATGGCATGGGAACATCGCTGGAACATTTCCACGCTACTTACGATCATCCGGAGGAAGGCCATCAGCCGCGGTATGATCAGTCTGATTTCGCGCAGGCCGGTCGCCGGGCGGTGATGACGACGCTGACGGTCGGGACGGGTGGTTCCGGTGGTATCGAAGCACCGGTTGTTCCGATCGGGGAATGTATCGGAGCCGGCTGGTCGCGGTTACTGAAGGTTCCGAACCCGGATGACCTGCGGATTTTCCAGATGGCGGGAATTGCGGCGGCAGTTGTGACCCTGCTGGATGCTCCTTTCACGGCGGCCCTGTTTGCGGCCGAGGTTATCTATACGGACCGGGTGCTCTACCGGACGCTGATGTACTCCCTGGTTGCGGCGCTGGTCGCCTATGCCCTGAACAATCACTTTCTTGATTTCCAGCCGCTGTTCACGACAGAGGGGCACAGCCATGCCTATAACCTGTTCGAATATGCCGAAATTGCAGCTGTGGCGCTGATCTGTTCGGCGCCGGCGGGGCTGGGTGTCGGCTGGGTTTTCAGAATCACGAAAACAGCCCTGAAGCCGATACCGTCCCTGTTCCGGGGGGCGGTTGGCGTCGGGCTGGCCGGGCTGCTGGCGCTGGGTGTCTGGAGCTGGCTCGGGATCGAGCCGTTCCACATTCTGGGTGTTGGCGAGGAAACCATTGCGATGGTGATGGGCGGTGAAGGCAATGCCCTGTTGCAGGTCTGGTGGGTGCTGTTCCTGCTGGTCGCGACAAAGGCGGTTGCGACCGGTCTTACCCTCGGTTCCGGCGGTTCAGCCGGGGCGCTGGTGCCGGCCATGTTCATGGGCGGCCTGATGGGCGGTGGTGTCTACCACCTGCTCAACTCGCTCGGTTATGCGTCCTCCGGTGATCCGGCGCTTTATGTGGTCGCCGGTCTGGCGTCCGCGCTGGTTGCTGTTGTTCAGGTGCCGCTGGCGGCGATTGCCTTCGTCATGGAAGTTTTCGGCGCGACCTTTGGTCCCCCGGCGATTGTTTCCTGTGTGCTGACCTACATGATTGCCAAACGGCTGCGGCTTTATGCCGAGCCGAAGAAGCGCAAAGCAGAGGAATAAACCGGCTGTCGCCATGCCGGGTGTGGAGGATCAGATATCCTCTGCGTCCGGTTCGGCAGCGCGGGCCTTCCCGGCGATATCCGGAATCTGGTCGCGGGTAACGTTCATGAACAGCTCGCCGCCGACAATCTTGATCACCGGTCCGAAGCGGCAATAGCCCATGCATTTCTTCTGTTCGATCAGAACCTCGCTCCCCAACTCGTCCTGCAAACGGAACAGCAGTCGTTCCGAGCCCGAACCGCCGCAGCTGCGCTGTCCGCCATGGCGCTGGTTGGTGCAGATATAGAGGGTTGGTTTGCTGTCGGACATGGGCCTTCAGCTTTCGCGTGATGCCCGCAGGGCATCGCGATGCTCCCGGAACCAGACATAGAGACCGGACAGGGTGATGATCGCCGCACCCAGGAAGGTAAATCCGTCAGGGATATGGCCGAAGACGAGCCATCCGGCAATCGCCGCAAAAACCAGCAGGGCATAGGTAAAGGGCTGGAGGCTGGAGGCGGGCGTTATCTCGAATGCCTTGATCAGGCTGAAATGTCCGGCAGCGCCCATAATGCCGGAATAGATCATCAGGCCCCAATGTTCTGCGGTCATGGGCTTCCAGTAGAAGGGGGCGACGAATGACAGAAGGATAAACCCGACGGTTGCCGTATAGATCAGCGTAATCCGGCCCGGATCAACGGCGACCATGCGGCTGAGTACCTGATAGAGCGCAAAGATGACGGCGGCGGCAACGGCGATCAGCATGGCCGGGTCTGCTTCGGAGAATCCCGGCCGGATAATGATCATGGCACCGAAAAATCCGACAATAATAGCGGTCCAGCGATGAATACCGACACGCTCACCCAGCATCGGAATGGCAAGAATGGTGACAATCAGCGGCGCCGTCGCCCCGATGGCATGGGTGTCAGCTAGCGGCAGATAGGAAAAGGCGAGGACAAAGACGCCAATTTCGAAAACCAGCAGGACGCCGCGAAAGATCTGAAGTTTCGGCCGCAGGGACTGCCGGGCAAGGCGCAGGGGATTGGTTCTTGTCCAGACCAGCGCAAACAGGCAGAAAATGGCAAAACGGATCCACAGCAACTGCGGAATCGCATAATGTTCGACCAGCAGCTTGTTGATCGCATCCATGGTCGCGAGGACCAGCATGGCGAACAGAACCAGCGCAATCCCCTTGCCGGATGCGCGTGCGGGTATAATTGTCGCCATATTCATCCCCGATTAAAGACACTTCTGCTATACCGCGCCTGTCACGTCCGTGAAAGCCCTGTCGCCTGATGTCCCTGTTCCGATCCTTTGCCACTGTTGCCTCCAATACCCTCGCCAGCCGGGTTCTCGGTTTTGCCCGCGATATCCTGATTGCCTCCTCGCTGGGTGCGGGAACGGTCGCGGATGCCTTCTTTGCGGCCTTCAAGCTGCCAAACCTGTTCCGCCGCCTGTTTGCTGAAGGGGCTTTCAATGCGGCCTTTGTCCCGATGTATGCCCGGCGTCGTGAAGGTGACGGTGCGGCGGATGCACAGGCCTTTGCGGATGCGGTCTTCACCATCATGACGACGGTGCTGATCGGACTGGTGATTCTGATAGAGGCCGGGCTGCCCTGGCTGATGCAGGTGATTACGCCGGGCTTTGCCCTGATTCCGGGCAAAATGGAACTGGCGACAGATCTGACACGGATCACCTTTCCCTACATTCTGCTGATCTCGCTGGTGGCGATGATGTCCGGGGTTCTGAATTCCGTCGGCAAGTTTGGTGCAGCGGCGGCAACCCCGATCATTCTGAACCTGACCCTGATCGCGGCCATTACCCTGTTCGCAGGACGGGCGGAAACACCGGGACATGCGCTGGCCTGGGGGGTTGCGGTGGCCGGGGTACTGCAGTTCCTGTGGGTCGCCAATGCCTGTCGGGCCGCGACCGTGATGCCACGGTTTCAGCGGCCACGTCTGACCCCGGATGTTAAAACCATGCTGGTGCGGATGATCCCGGGGGTCATCGGGGCCGGGGTCTATCAGATCAACCTGATCGTCGATATGGTCATTGCAACACTGGTCGCAGATGGTGCGCTGTCCTTTCTGTATTTTGCTGACCGGGTGACGCAGTTGCCGCTTGGTGTGGTTGGTGTCGCCATCGGCACGGCGTTGCTGCCGCTGCTCAGCCGTCAGTTACGGGCGGGCCGTGAGGCTGAGGCAATGGCGAACCAGAACCGCGCCATCGAGATGTCGCTGCTGTTCACCCTGCCGGCGGCGGTGGCACTGGTCGTCATTCCCCTGCCGATTGTCGCCACCCTGTTCGAGCATGGCCGGTTCAATGCCGCCGACACCGCGGCAACCGCCGGGGCGCTGGCGGCTTTTGCGGTTGGTCTGCCGGCCTATGTCCTGATCAAGGTGCTGGCACCGGGCTTCTTCGCCCGTGAAGACACCCGCACCCCGGTCCGTATTGCCATCGTCGCCCTGATCGCAAATGTGGTCCTCAATCTGGCGCTGATGGGGCCGCTTGGTCATGTCGGTGTGGCGCTGGCGACAGCGATCAGTGCCTGGCTGAATGTCATTCTGCTGGCGATTACGCTGCGCCGTCGCGGTGGTCTGACCCTTGATGCCCGGCTGCTGTCACGACTGCCACGAATTCTGATCGCAACGGCTGGTATGGCGGCGCTGCTCTGGTTCCTGATGCCTTATGCACAGGCCTGGGACGACGGCACGACGGCCATGCGGGCGCTGGGGCTGGCGATGCTGATTCTGTCCGGAATGGCTGCCTTTGGTCTGCTGGCACAGATTACCGGGGCCGCCCGGCTGGCGGAAATCCGGGGGATGATGCGCCGGACGCCTTGATATTGTGGGCGTCCCGCGCCATAACCCGCCGCCTGCAAGACATGATTTTCAACAGACGGTTACATCGCAATGAAGCGTATATTCTCTGGCGTTCAGCCGACCGGTAATCTGCATCTCGGGAACTATCTCGGTGCGATCCGTAATTTCGCCCGCCTCCAGAACGACTATGAATGCATCTACTGCATGGTCGACATGCATGCGATCACCGTCTGGCAGGACCCGAAGGAACTGCGTCATAATACCCGGGAAGTGGCTGCCGGCATGATCGCCGCCGGGGTCGACCCGGCGAGCAACATTCTGTTCAATCAGAGCCAGGTCTCGGCACATGCCGAACTGGCCTGGATTTTCAACTGTGTTGCGCGCCTCGGCTGGCTCGACCGGATGACCCAGTTCAAGGAGAAGGCCGGCAAGGACAAGGAACGCGCCTCAACGGGACTTTATGTCTATCCGAACCTGATGGCGGCGGATATTCTGACCTACAAGGCGACCCATGTACCGGTCGGCGAAGATCAGAAACAGCATCTGGAACTGGCCCGCGACATCGCGCAGAAGTTCAACCATGATTACGGGGTTGATTGTCTGCCTGTGGTGGAGCCGATCATTTCCGGTCCGGCAACGCGGGTGATGAGCCTGCGGGACGGTGCGAAGAAAATGAGCAAATCCGATCCGTCGGATGCGGCGCGCATCACCATGACTGATGATGCCGATACCATTGCCCGCAAGATCAAGAAGGCAAAAAGCGACGCCGAGATGCTGCCGATTGACCCGGTTGGTCTCGAAGGTCGTCCGGAAGCCCGCAATCTGGTCGGTATCTATGCCGCACTGGCGGACATCTCGGCAGAGGAAGTGCTGCGGACATTTGGCGGTCAGGGCTTTGGCACGTTCAAGCCGGCGCTGGCGGAACTGGCGGTGGAAAAGCTGGCGCCGATCTCGGCGGATATGAAGCGCCTGATGGATGATCCCGATCATCTCGACGGCATCCTGCGTTCCGGTGCGGAAAAGGCCAATGAACTGGCCCGGCCAGTCCTGCGTGAAGTGCAGGACATCGTGGGTTTCCTGCATCCGTAAATCAATTACTGTCCCCGCCGCCTGTAACGCGGCGGGGACGGCTTTCTTTTGTCATCACCGGAATGCTAGTCTGACGGTCGTCTGAACCCGTCCGGGGCTATTGCCATGTCCGATTCCCATCACATCACCACCGCAGAGCAGCTTGAATCGCTCTATGGTCAGCCGGTCTTCACGGCGCTGGACAAGGAGGTGGACCATATCACCCCGCATTACCGGCAGATGATCGGGGCCTCGCCCTTTGTCGTGCTGTCGACGGTCGGGCCGGAGGGGACGGATTG
Organism: Alphaproteobacteria bacterium HT1-32; assembly: GCA_009649675.1. NCBI lineage: Bacteria > Pseudomonadati > Pseudomonadota > Alphaproteobacteria > Alphaproteobacteria bacterium HT1-32. The sequence continues at coordinate 1,619,745 of WJPL01000001.1, forward strand.
TTCGCCCCGGGGTGACCCGCCGGGCTTTGTGCAGGTGCTGGATGACCGCAGGGTAGCCCTGCCGGACCGGCCTGGTAACAACCGGATCGATTCGCTGCGTAATATCGTCCGTGACCCCCGTGTTTCGCTGCTGTTCCTGATCCCCGGCATGGGAGAGACGCTGCGGATCAACGGCGAGGCGGTGATCAGCACCGACCCTGACCTGATGGCCGGCTTTGCGATACGGGGAAAGCTGCCGAAAAGCGTGCTGGTGGTGACGGTCGACCGGATCTATTTCCAGTGCCAGAAGGCGCTTGCCCGTTCACGGCTGTGGCAGGCAGATGCACAGGTTGACCGGGCGTCACTGCCCAGCGCCGGTGATATCATCAAGGAACTGACTCCGGCAGAATTTGATAACCGCCAGTATGACGCTGACTATCCGGAACGGATGAAGCGGACGATCTACTGACGCCGCTGTTTCTTGCGTGCGTGATAGGTCAGCGCCAGCGCGATGCAGTGCGCAAGCTCGCTGTCCGGCAGCGGTTGTGAACCGTCAATCAGCAGGGCCCGGTTGCCTGAGAACCTGAACTTGTCGCCGTAATGCTGCCGGAATTCCTCAATCAGGCCGGTCTGGCAGTGCACATACAGGGCAAGGCCACCGTCATCTGCCCCGATTCTTACCGTTGTGCCGGCGGCCTTGCTGAGCGGCAGCCAGGCGGGTTGTCCCCATTTCAGGCATTCCGTCACACCCCCGGTCTCCGGCAGGGTCCGGGCGGTGTCGCGGATCAGGTCGCGTATCTGAAGCGCCATCTGCCGGATATCTGACGGCATCTGGTCGAAGGCGGCTTTGATATCCGGGTCCATGCTGCTTCTGCTGTCCTCAGGTGATCGCCGGATGATATCAGGAATGAGACGGTTTCTCGACATCGCTTTATCCTGATGCCGTGACCGATTAGTCTCCGCCCGCATCCGGCTATCTGCCTTATCATTCAGGGTTTATCTTCATGTCATCTGCTGCGCGAAAATTTGACGTGATCGTCATCGGTGCCGGTGCTGCCGGGATGATGTGCGCGCTGACAGCCGGTGGCCGTGGTCGCCGGGTTCTGCTGCTGGATCATGCGGAGAAGGTTGGCAAGAAGATCCTGATATCCGGTGGCGGGCGCTGCAATTTCACCAATTTGTATTGCGAGCCCGGGAATTTCCTCTCGGAGAACCCGCATTTCTGCAAGTCGGCGCTGGCGCGCTATACCCAGTATGACTTCATGGAGATGGTGGATCGTCACGGTATCGCCTGGCATGAGAAGACGCTGGGGCAGCTGTTCTGTGATGAATCTGCGCGCCAGATCGTCGCCATGCTGACCGCGGAATGCGACGCGGCAGGAGTGGAAACCCGCACCGGTTGCGAGGTGAGAGCGATCGGCCGGTCAGACCATTTCAGGGTTGAAACCGGTCAGGGAAGTTTCACCGCAGATTCTCTGGTTCTGGCAACCGGCGGGCTGTCGATTCCAAAGATGGGAGCAACCGGGTTTGCGCATCAGATTGCCCGGCAGTTTGACCTGCCCCTGACCGATATTCGCCCCGGCCTTGTGCCACTGACCTTTGCCGGGGAGACCCGCGACCTGATGACGGGCCTTAGTGGCGTGGCGCTGAATTGTGTGGCAACGGCCGGAACAGCAGCGTTTCAGGAGGCGATGCTGTTTACCCATCGTGGCCTTTCCGGCCCGGCGATTTTGCAGGCATCTTCTTACTGGCGACATGGCGGCGACATCCGGCTCGACATGCTGCCGGGTGAGGTGGCGGCAGACAGGCTGGTTGATCTGAAGGCTGCGCGGCCCCGCGCCGAGGTAAAGACGGTCCTTGCCGATCTGCTCCCCTCCCGGCTGGCGGCGGCGCTGGCGGACCGGCTGCCCGCGAAACCGATGGGGGATATTCCGGATCGTGACCTCCGGGCTTTCGGGCAGATGCTGAATGACTGGTGCCTGACCCCGGCCGGAAGCGAGGGTTATGCCAAGGCCGAAGTGACACTGGGCGGCGTCTCGACCGATGCCCTGTCATCGAAAAGCATGGAGGCCCGCACGGTTCCCGGCCTGTTTGTCATCGGGGAGGCGGTTGATGTGACGGGCTGGCTTGGCGGCTATAATTTTCAGTGGGCCTGGTCGAGCGGTCACGCGGCCGGTCTGGTCGCCTGATGTTGGGCCTGGCGCCCTATTTCTCGATATCTTCGTCCAGAAAGACCCGGATAATATCGTCAAAGCTCTGTTCGGCGGTGAAGCCGAGGGCCAGAGCCCGGCTGGCATCGAACCGTTCCGGCCAGCCGGCAATGACCTGCCGGATCGCCGGGTCCGGCTGATGGCGGATCAGTTTGACGGCGGCGTCCCCGCCATGCCGGCGGAGGGCTTCGATCTGCTCACCAACGGTGGCGCTGACGCCCGGCATGTTGAGGATGCGCCGGTTGCCGATCTGGCTGCTGTCCATCACGCAGGCATGTGCCAGATAGCCGGCGGCAGCACGCGGACTGGCGAACCAGTGGCGTACCTCTGTACTGACCGGCAGGATCGCCTCGCGGCCTTGCAGGGGTTCGCGGAGGATCCCCGAGAAGAAGCCTGAAGCTGCCTTGTTCGGCTTGCCGGGCCGGATGCAGATTGTGGGGACGCGAATGCCGATGCCGTCGATGAAGCCGCGACGGGTGTAGTCGGACAGCAGCATTTCCCCGATGACCTTCTGTACCCCGTAACTGTTCTGGGGTGAATTGATGAAATCATCGGGGATGCTTTCCGGATAGGGACCACCGAAAGTGGCGACCGATGATGTGAAGATAAAGCGCGGGCAGTAGGGTGAGTTGGCCCCTTCCAGCCGGATGGCCTCCAGCAGATTCCGGGTGCCGTCCATATTGACCCGGTAGCCCTTTTCGAAATCGGCTTCCGCCTCGCCGGAGACAACAGCAGCGAGATGGATAATCAGGTCAGGGTGGTCGGCGATCAGGGGGGCGATGTCCGCCGGGCTGGTAATGTCACAGGCAACCGGTTTGATATCGCAGGTGAAACCATCAGGCACCGGCGGCGGCGTGATGTCGGCCAGGGTCAGTTTCCCGATCATCAGGGGCCCTTCACCCCGGGCAAAGGCAGCAAGCAGTTTGGCACCGATCATGCCGCCGGCACCGGTTATGAGAATATGCATCGAATAATCACCTGAATTCCGGTTGGGAGAGGGAGCATAGCATTTCGCAGGGTAACGAACAGAGATTGCCGGGATAATTCTTCTGACAGTGCCCGATATGATTTTCTCTTACAGAGATGAAAAATCCTTTACTTTCAACGGGCCGGACCTGAAACCTGAAGATGTTGACCGGACGCTGATGTCCTGTCGATTGCCCGAAAACTGACAGGCTGACCTGATATGCAAATGAATGCGGATGCTCTTGCCCAACTTGCTGACCCTTCGGTGCTGCGCGCGGCGATGAATATGGGCAACAAGCTGCTGTCCAGTGGTCTGGACGAACAGGGAGTGCCGCAGGGGGTCGGGCCGGATGTGTTGCGGTCTGTTGCCGAGGCGCTGGGTGTTCGCATCGAGATTCAGCCCTTTGCCATGCCCGGTGATATCACGGATGCACTTGCTGATGGCAGCTGGGACATCGCGCAAATGGCGTTTGAGCCAAAACGGGCAGAACTTGTCGATTTCACGGCCAACTTCATCGAAGTGGCGGCAACCTATCTGGTCGCGCCGGACAGCAAATTTCAGGCCCCGGCGGAACTGGATCAGCCCGGTGCCCGGATCGCCCTGCCTGCCCGCGCAGGTTATGATCATTTTCTGACCCGGAATCTGCGCCATGCAACGCTGCATCGTGCGGCAAACCATCGTGCTGCCTTTGACCTGTTCGTGGCGGAGGGGCTGGATGCGTTTGCCGGTCTGGCGCCTGCGCTGGTGGCATATACTGAGGATTATCCGGGGTCACGCATCCTGCCGGGGTCTTTCACGACCATGGGACAGGCCGTTGCCGTCCGTCCGGGCCATGCGGCATTGCATGCCTTTGCTGATGCTGTCGTTGCTGATCTGAAGGCCAGCGGCAGAATGGCTGATATCCTTGACCGTCACGACATGACCGGCAAGTTGCAGATTCCCGGTTCCTGACCGGCGGCACTTTTCACCTGACGGGGTTTGCGTGGTTCAGGGTTACAGGGTTACCCTGCTGTCATGCCTGACGATATCATTCTGCTTTCCGAGCGCATCAACACTGACCCGCTGGTGACGATGCTGACCGGTGCCAATCCGGCACTGGTCATTCATCACGCCGATACGCTGGCAAAACTGCGCCGGGTCATTGATCCGTCCCGGCGCCAGCGGCTGATTTCCTATCACACCAGCGTCATCGTTCCGGCGGATATTCTGGATGCCATTGGTCCGGCCTATAACTTCCATCCGGGACCGCCCAGCCGTCCCGGCCTGTATCCGGGCACCTGGGCGCTGTATGAAGGCGACCGGCGGTTTGGTGCGACCGTGCATGAGATGGCTGCAACAGTCGACAGCGGTCCGGTTGTCGGGCTGGGCTGGTTCGATATCGAACCGGAGATGACCATTCTTGAAGTCGACAGCCTGACCCATGAGCTGATGCGTGACCTGTTCCGGCAACTTGTTCCGCTGCTGGCAACTGCGGATGGCAGGCTGGAACCGGTCGGCATTCCGTGGAGTGGTCGCAAGACAACCCGCCGGGATTACGAGGCCCTGCTGGAGATGCCGCCGGATGTCGATGCGTTCGAGTTTCACCGGCGATTGCGGGCCGTCGGGGTCGGGCCGGAACATGCGCTGCATTTTTATCTGCATGGTCAGAAGTTTGCGCTGGATGTTGGCGATATGGGCGACATTGTCATCGGCGGCGAAAAAGTGGAGATCTGAAAAGCATGAATGAGACCCCGACACGCACCCCGCTGGCCGGTCTGCGTATTCTGGAATTCGTCCATATGGTCATGGGACCAAGCTGCGGGCTGATTCTGGCTGACCTTGGTGCTGATGTGATCAAGATCGAAGCGGTTGGCGACGGTGACTCAACCCGTCGTCTGTTGGGTTCCGGTGCCGGGTTCCACCCGACCTTCAACCGGAACAAGCGAAGTCTGGCAATCAATATCAAGGATCCGGAGGGCCTGAAGGTGCTGCACCGGCTGGTCGGGACGGCAGATGCGGTGACGGAAAACTTCCGGCCGGGGGTGATGGACCGTCTGGGGCTTGGTTATGAAACGCTGAAGGGGATCAGGCCGGATCTGATTTACTGTTCCATGAAGGGCTTTATGCCGGGCCCTTATGAAAACCGCACGGCGCTGGACGAGGTGGTGCAGATGATGGGTGGTCTGGCATATATGACAGGCCCGCCGGGTCGTCCGCTCCGGGCGGGGACTTCGGTCAATGACATCATGGGTGGCATGTTCGGTGCCATCGGCATCATGGCGGCATTGCGGGAACGTGATGCAACCGGCAAGGGGGCGCATGTCCAAAGCGCTCTGTTTGAGAACAACATTTTTCTGGTCGCCCAGCATATGGCCCAGTTCGCGGTGACCGGCAAAGCAGCGGACCCGATGCCGAACCGGATTTCTGCCTGGGGGATCTATGACGTTTTCATCACCTCGGACGATGAACAGGTTTTCCTGGGCGTGGTCAGCGACAAGCAATGGCCGGTGTTCTGCGAAGCCTTTGACGCACCGGAACTGGCGGCGGACGACAGTCTGCGTACAAACAACCAGCGGGTTGCATCGCGTGAGACGCTGATTCCTGTCATTGCCGATATCTGCCGCCGCTACAGCAAGGCAGACCTGATTGCGAAATGCGAGGCGGTCGGTCTGCCGCATGCACCAATCACCCGTCCCGAGGACCTGTATGACGACCCGCATCTGAATCAGTCGGATGGGCTGACCGAGCTGCATCTCGACACGGACGGCAAGGCAACCCGGATTCCGTCATTGCCCCTGGCGATCGATGGCAAACGGCCGGGCGTTCGCCGGGATCTTCCTGCTGTTGGCGAGCACAGCCGTGAGTTGCTTGAGGAGATCGGACTGGAAACCGCAGATATCGACCGGCTTTATGCCAGCGGGGTGGTTTCCGGAGGTGCATGATATCTGCGGCTGAAATCGGGTAACTGTTATATGATAAGATCAGCAAGCCTGTTGAGTGTATCGTATAACGGAGCCTCACTCAGATAAGGCTTGCTGATATCATCAGAGGTTGAAAATCTTCGCTATGTCTTTTTCTGCGGGCGTCATAATCAAACCTGTCACAGAGGCGGCCGAATTATCGTTTGAGCCGATGCAGCAGATTTTTGCGTTCTGGCAGGAACGCGGTAACGGCAAACTGCCGTCCCGGGCGGACTTTCTGATTGAGGAATTTCTGCCCTGGGCAGGGCATGTCGGCATGGTGAAGCCGGAAGGAGACCCGGTCCGGTTTTTAGTTACCATGGCCAACAAGACCATGATTGATCTCAACAAGATTGATGCGACAGGCAAGTATTTCGATGAATATATGCCGCCCGGCGCACTGGAGTTTGGGTGCCGGCCTTACCTGATGGCTATGGCTGACCGGGTCGCGATTACAGACAGTCTGATTTCACATACCCACGGTGATCGTTCATTCCGGCGGCTGGTATTGCCCTGTGCTGATGGTGACGGGCCGGTAAATTATTTTGTCATCGCCATTTATTATGATCCGGGGTTCGTTTCTCCGATTCGTCAGGAGACGCTTTACGACCGGTTTTTTGATAACAGCATTGCGGGTGTTGTCCGGGACGATTGAAACCTGCCTGTGGCGCTGAATTTCAAGGTAACGGCACCCCCTTTGTTTGAGAACATCGTCATCTCCGGCTAGCTTGTGATCTCCGGGTGTTGAACCCTTTGCCAGTTTCGGTACGTATGCCCGTAACGACAAAATTTCGTACCGACCTGATCGGAGAAGAACAGAATATCCGCTTTGCTGCCTTCAGGTCGCTCTGGCGGCTGTGGGCTGGCCGGATGAAGGCAGGGCAACTGCCGGCTCGGGCAGACTTTGCCATTGAGGAATTCCTCGACTGGAGCCGTTATATTGGCATGTTCGAGGTGGATCCGGAGACAGGAAAGCTGCGGGTAAAACTGGCCTGCAAGGCAATGATAGAGCTGAACAACAAGGAGATCACCGGTGCCTTCCTTGAAGATATCTGTCATCCGGAAGTCCTTGAAGATGTGCTGGAGCCGTACCGGACAGCAGCGGTCCGCAGGGTTGCCACCCAGCAGCAGATTGTTATTTCCGGGGAAGTGACACCGGCTGATCTGGAATTGCTGGTCCTGCCCATGTCGGCCAATGGTCAGGATGTAGATTATTATGCGACGGCTCTGCACTATACTGGCCGACCACAAACACCGTTTGACCGAACTCCCCTGCAGGTCGGACTGGTTAACCCGGGCTGATATATTGCCGCCCTGAAGAGGCTGGAATGTCACAACGCGCGCACTCCTTCATCGATGACCCGAACTATAAAAACTGGAACATTCAGTCGGCCAGCGACATTGAGCGTCCGGAACTGCAGTCCCTGTGGCAACTCTGGCAGGACCGTCGTTCCGGTGATCTGCTGCCATCCCGCACTGATTTTCTGATTGAGGAGTTTCTGCCCTGGGGGCGGAATATCAGCATGATCGAATATCGGGGCACACCGCCTGAATACCGGGTCACTCTGGCTTCTGTGGCGATGATTGATCTGAACGGGGTCGACCCTACCGGCAAGACGCCGAAGCAGTATGTCCCGGAACAAGCTTATGATTTTGCTGTTATCAATCTGCAAAGAAGTGCGGCCGGTAACTGCGCTGTCCATGATCGCTATCGCCGGCAGAATGACGGGAAATGGCTGAACTGTGACCGGCTGACCCTGCCTTGTGCCAGCGATGGAAAAGCGGTCGATTACTTTCTGATTGCCCACTACTTTGATCGTGGCTTTCTGGGCCGGCTTTCGGATCTGACGATTTTTGACCAGGTCTCGGAAGTCTGACTCAGGCTTATTGTTGATAAACAGGGGATGACGGCATGATCGAGAACCGCACGGCGGCGGATGTAGAACAGGAAATTCGCGACTACTGGCGCAGTTCTATCGTTGAAATGGCGCCGGGGACGATCCGGTTCTCGGGCTATCCGATTCAGGACCTGATGGGCAATGTCTCGTTCCCGGATATGGTCTGGTTGCTGACACGGGGAGAACTGCCGTCCCGCCCGGAGGCGGCCTTGCTGGAAGCGGCCCTCGTTGCCGGTGTCGATCACGGGCCGCAGGCACCTTCCATCGGCGTTGCCCGGATGGCCATCACCTGTGGTGTGGGCCTGAACAACGCCATGGGGTCAGCGGTGAATGTGCTGGGTGACGTGCATGGCGGTGCGGGCGAGCAATGTATGGAGCTGTTGCATGACATTGCCCGGCGTATGGATGACGGGGATGATCTGAAAACTGCTGTGGCTGATGGAATTGCCTGGTATCAGGCAGAACGCAGCCGGTTCCTGCCCGGGTTTGGCCACCGGTTCCACCGCCCGGAAGACCCCCGGTCACCGCGCATGTTCGCGCTGGCGGAGCAGGCTGTCTCGGACGGTCATATTGACGGACGGTTTCTGGCTATCGGGCGGGAAATTCAGGTGCAGATAGACGCCGCCAAGGGCAAGCCGGTGCCGATGAATATCGATGGTGCGACGGCGGTGGTTTATGCGGAGCTGGGCTTTCCGCAGCCGCTGGCCCGCGGGCTGTTCTGCCTGTCCCGCTCCGTCGGTATCATGGCCCATGCCTGGGAACAGATGAATCAGGATGTCCGGATCAAGGGCGTCACCCCGAAAGCCTATATCGGAACCTATGACGGCCCGCCGGAGCGTCCTCTGCCCGACCGGGGAGACACCGAATGAGCCTGTTTGCACCACCGAAGGACCTTATCACCGAAGTCTTCACGGAAATTCCGGCTGAACTGCGTCGCGAGAATACGGAAAGCGCCTGGGGGCGGGTCAACAAGTTCGGCAAGAGCGTCCATTCCTTTCTGGAAGGCCCGAGCTTTGACCGGGAGGGGAATCTTTATGTGGTTGATATCCCCTTTGGCCGGATTTTCCGGATCGACCCGGCGGGCAGCTGGACGCAGGTCGCCGAATATGACGGCTGGCCGAACGGTCTGAAAATCCATCGTGATGGTCGTATTTTCATCACTGACTACCGCCGGGGCATTGTCGAGCTGAACCCGGAAACGGGAGTGGTCACGGAAATCCTCGGGCATGTGAAGACAGAGGGGCTGAAGGGCGTCAATGATCTGGTCTTTGCCACCAATGGCGACATGTATTTCACCGATCAGGGCCAGACCGGGCTGCATGATCCGACGGGCCGGGTCTATCGCTATAATCTGGACAGCGGTAAGCTGGACCTGCTGATCGACACGGTGCCGTCCCCGAACGGGCTGGTGCTGAATCCGGAGGAGACGATTCTTTACGTGGCGGTTACCCGGGCCAATGCGGTCTGGCGGTTGCCGATCATGCAGGATGGTACGGTCTCCAAGGTCGGTCTGTTCGTGCAGTTACAGGGCAGCCTTGGCGGCCCGGACGGTCTGGCAATGGATGTCGATGGTAATCTGACAGTCTGTCAGGCCGGTATGGGGTCGGCCTGGCAGTTCAGTTATCTTGGGGAACCACGCTGGCGCATCCGCTCCTGTACCGGCGGGCTGACCACCACCAACCTTGCTTATGGAGGTGCGGATAACCGGCAGCTTTTCATTACGGAAAGCGATACCGGCACGATCCTCAGGGCGGATCTCGATGTGGCGGGACAGCCGATGTATTCGCATCTCTAGACAGCGTGACCGGCAGCTTCATTTCAATCCGCCGGCGTACCGGAATTCAGGGAGTGGCGCTGGCAGAAATCCAGTAAGGCCAGAAGTTCCGGACTGTCGTCGGCGACCATGCGGGGGTCGGTCCCAACCAGCGTCACCGCCGCCTCGATTTCACCCTGCCAGTTCAGTACCGGGGCGCTGATGGCGGCGAGGCCGGGGATGAACCGCCCGTCCGTCCGGGCATAACCCTGCGACCGGGTGAGCGTTTGCAGGGCGGCGGGGTCCGCTGCCGGCATATCTTTCAGTTCCTGTGCAAGCCGGGTGCTTGTCAGCGCCGGAGGCGCATAGGTCAGGAAAACCTGGCCGGTTGCCGAGGGTAACAGCGGCAGGGTGGTCCCCAGCCCGAGAGTGGTGACGATAAAGGATGCCGCCCGTTCCCAGCGCACGATTGTCGCCCCCTGATCGCCCCAGACCGCCAGCAGTGCGGTGGCCCCGGTTTCCGCGGTCAGCATAGGCAGGGCGCTGGCGACATCATTGATGATATCCTTACGGGCCATGGCGGCGACACCCAGCCGCAAGGCAGCCGGCCCGAGATCATAAGCTCCCGACCGTTTGCGCTGGGTGACATAACCGGCTGCGACAAAACTGGCGAGGTAGCGATGCAGCTTCGCCGGCGGCATTCCGGTCACAGTCGCAAGCTCGCCAAGACTGAGCGGCCCCGATGCACCGGAGAGGCCGGACAGGACGGCAAGCGCGATATCGACGGACTGAATGCCGCGGCTGGTGCTGGTCATGTCCGGTTCTTGCCTCATTCGATGATTCGTCGTTATATTCACTAATATAAAAATGATTGTATATAATAAAATCGGGAGGTCGCGTGCAGATTGCCATTGTGGGAGCAGGTCCGGCGGGCCTTTACGCGGCCTATCTGATTCGGCGGGCGCGGCCTGACATTTCCCTGCGGGTCATCGAGCAGAATCCGCCAGACGCGACCTTCGGATTTGGTGTGGTGTTTTCGGATCAGGCCTTGTCCTTCCTGCGGGAAGATGACCCGGAGACCCATGACGCGATTGTGCCGCATATGCAGCGCTGGAGCGACATCATCCTGAACCATGACGGCGAGGCGATCCGGCTCGACGGTATCGGTTTTGCGGCGATTGGCCGCCTGCATCTGCTGCAACTGTTGCAGGCCCGGGCGGCGTCGGCTGGCATAGAACCGGAATGGAACCGGCATCTTGATAATCTGGACGCGTTGCAGGGGGCGGACCTGATTATCGGGGCTGATGGCTTGAACTCGCTGGTGCGGCAATCTGACCCCCGGGCTTTCGGAGAAAGCCTCAGTCACCTGAATAACCGGTTTGTCTGGTATGGCGTGGACCGGGAATTTGATGCCCTGACCCAGACGTTCCGGCGTCACGATGGCGGGTTCTTCAACGCCCATCACTACCGCTACGCACCGGGCAAAAGCACTTTCATCGTTGAATGTGACGCCCCGACTTTTGAACGAATGGGGTTTGCCGACATGTCGGAAGCCCGGTCGAAAGCCTGCTGCGAGGCGATATTTGCGGATCAGCTGCAGGGAACACCACTGACCGGCAACCGCTCAATCTGGCGGCAATTCCCGAAGCTGTGGAACGACAACTGGTATGCGGGCAACCGGGTGCTGGTTGGTGACGCCCTGCATACGGCGCATTTTTCCATCGGCTCCGGAACCCGTCTGGCGCTGGAGGATGTGATCGCGCTGGTAAAAGCACTGAAGGCACATGATTTCTCGTTGCCCGGGGCCCTGCCGGCTTATCAGGAAGCCCGCAAACCCGTCGTCGAGAAGATCGTCCGGGCGGCGAATGCCAGTGCAGACTGGTATGAAAACTTCGCCAGTCATATGACGCAGGACCCCTGGCGTTTTGCTCATGCCTATCTCCAGCGGAGCGGACGGATCACCCCGGAAAGGCTGGCCTTGATCGCGCCTGAATTTGCGGCGGGTCTGGCCGCACGGGGGCTGACATGACGCTTCAGCCAAAATCGGTTGCGCCCAATCACGATAAGGGCAGCCTCTATCCGCTGACCCCGGAGTTTCCGGAAGATTACAATGCCAGCGCCATCCTGTTCGACAATCTGGCCGCCGGGCGGGGAGGGCGTATCGCCCTGCGCTCTGACCTCGGGGACCGGACCTATGATCAGATTTGCGCTGATGCCGGGCAGTTCGGAAATGCGCTGCTGTCGCTGGGCCTGACGCCGGGCGACCGGGTGCTGCTGTTTCTCGATGACACGCCGGTCTATGCCGCCGCCTTCTTCGGGGCGTTGCGGGCCGGGCTGGTGCCGATGCTGATCAATACCCTGTCACCGGCAGATTCCGTGCGGTTCTTTCTGGAGGATTCGGACGCCCGGGTCGCCGTTGTTGATGCTGTTTTCACTGACCTGTTCAGTCCGGAGACGCTGGCTGGCACGTCTTGCGAGACGGTGATTGTTACCAATGGCGATGCCTCTGCCGGTTGTCACGGGCAGACATGGATCGAAACATTTCCGGCAGAGCTTGCCGCCGTTCCGGTCGGGCCGGAGGCAATGGCCTTCTGGATGTATTCATCCGGATCGACCGGTCGACCGAAAGGGGTGGTGCATCGTCATTGTGACATGGCCTATACGGTCGAAGGTTACGCCCGCCCGGTTCTCGCGATGACTGAGGAAGATTGCTGTTTCTCGATTCCGAAGATCTTCTTCGCCTATGGTTTCGGCAATTCACTGACCTTTCCGTTTTCGGTCGGGGCATCTGCCCTGCTTTTGTCCGGTCGCCCGACACCGTCGCGTATCTATGACCAGATCGCCCGGCACAGGCCGACAATTCTGTTTGGCCTGCCAACGCTGTATACGGCAATGATCAAGGATGACTCCGCAGCTTTGGCTGATCTGACTTCCGTCCGGCTCTGTATTTCGGCGGCGGAGATCCTGTCCGAAGACGTGTTCGAGTCATGGCGGGGACGATTTGGTCATCGTATTGTGGAAGGGCTTGGCTCTACAGAGGTTCTGCATATCTATCTGACGAACAGCGAAGACTGGCAGAAACCGGGATCGGCCGGGCAATGCGCGCCGGGTTATGAAGTGAAGCTGGCTGACAGCGACGGCGTGATTGTACCGGAAGGGGAAGAAGGCATCATGTGGGTGCGGGGCGGGTCGAACGCGCTGACCTACTGGAACCGTCCGGACAAGACGGCGGAGACCATGCGGGACGGCTGGATTTATACCGGTGACCGCTTCATGCGGGATGGAGACGGGTTCTATTTTTTCCGGGGCCGGGCGGATGATCTGGTCAAGGTTTCCGGCCAGTGGGTCTATCCGCTGGAGATCGAGCTGGCGCTGGCGGAGCATCCGATGGTTCGGGAATGTGCCGTGCTGGCCATCGAAATGGCGGACCGGCGGACGACGCTTAAGGCCTGGGTGGTTGCCGAACGCGATGCCGTATCCGGTCCGGCGCTGACGAAACAGCTTCAGGACTATCTGAAGCGCGAACTTCTGCCCTACAAATATCCGCGCAGTATCGACTATCTGGACAGTCTGCCAAAGACCGGCACAGACAAGATCGACCGGCAGGCATTACGCAGCCGGGAATGATCTTCAGGCCTGAAGGCGACTGATGTGATTGTCCCAGCGATGGCCACTGACCTGCTGTCCAGCCCCGGTATCGGTCGACAGAATCTCGCCGGTCGGGCCGGACAGCAGAAAGCCGGTAGTGGCGGGGGCTGCACCACAGCCTGCCGCGACGGGAATTTCCCGGATCAGGCGGCGGTCACGGGCTGACCAGATCAGCACCCTGTCACCGCGCGGCGCGGAGGTGGCAACCCGCGCACCGTCCCGGCTGACGGCGACCGATCCGATGTAATTTTTCAGGCCTGCCGTGACATCCGGCTGGTTGATCATGTCGATCTGCCCGTCCCGTCGCAGACTGGCGATCAGCGGCGGCTGGTCCGTGACCGGGCCTTCATACTGGCCACCAATCCAGACCGTCTGATCCGCTGCCACCGCGAGATGACGCAGCGACAGCTGATGCAGATCAGCAGGCAGCGACTGCCGGTCCAGCAGATCGCCGGAGTCTCGGTTCATGAAAGCAATGTTGGGCTGCATGGTGGCAAGGTTGAGTTTGCGGCGACCAAAATCCGGATGTGTTTCTATCCCGCCATTGGCAATGACAAGTGTTGTGCCATCCGCCATCAGCGCCAGCTGGTGCGGGCCGACACCGTGGGAGGGGAACTCGCCGATGCGACGGAAATCATCAGCCGTATTATAAACTCCGATGATACCGTCTCCGGCGTCATAATCGTTTTCGGTCGTATAAAGCAGGCGTCCGTCGGGGCTGAACACCCCATGTCCGTAGAAATGCCGGCCCGGGGCACTGGTCAGCGTCTGGGGCGGGTGTTTGCTATGGATATCAAAAACCACCGCAAAGGTTCCCGGTCGTCGGGCAAAGGCGACGCAATGGCCGCTCCGGGGGGACAGGGTGACATCATGGCCACGTCCCGGCAGGCCGATATCGCGGATCAGCTGGCCATCGGCGGTGAAGACGGCAACACCGTAACCCCCCTCGGCTGACTGATAGGCGGCGGCAAAATACTCGCTGCCTGTTGCGGCAACTGCCGGTCCGCCTTCAAAGGCTGTCAGCAGGGCCAGTCCGCCTGTTAACTGAAGGAAGGCCCGGCGACTGACAGGAGGGGTCATGGCCTAATCACCGTCCAGCGCGGTGAAAGCCACGCCAAGACCTGCCGCCGGTGCGGCCTGCCCGGCGATAATGGTATGCAGCCCCTCGACGATCCGTCGGAGATAACGAAGCTGGATCTGATCTTCTTCGATGCTGACCGCTTCGGTTACCGGATGCTCCAGCCTGTCGATGGAGCGGGCGGCATTTTGGAATTCGATGCTCAGGGCGCGCATCATCGGCTGGTCATCAGCGGGCAGCAGGGCAGTCAGTCCGGATTCTTCCGTATAGCGTTCCAGTGCGGCAAAATCGGCGGCGAGGGCAACCCGTGCCAGGTGACTGCGCCAGAAGGCAACATTCTTCGGATGGGGTTTGCCGTCTTCCGACGGGGCAAGATGGTCCAGTTTCAGCTGCGCCAGCGATTGCAGGGCCGAGGTCATCGAGCCGAGAACTTCGTTGGCCGGTTCAAAAGCGGCCCGGTAGACCGGGTTATTGGCTCCCGGTGACAGCAGCCGGGCCGAATAGCCCTCCGGGTCTGTCCAGTCCGCGACCAGCGCCTGTCCGATAGTGGCAAGATTTGTGGCGATGGTCCGGATCACCTTGCAGCGCCAGGCCGCAGTATCTTCTTCAGCCGGTACCGGCAGGCCATAGAGCAGGAATTCCAGCGCGCCCAGACCCTGCAGGGCAACGCTTTGTTCTGCAAGCTGCTGCGGATCGGTGAGGGCAGGGTCACGCTTGGCCAGTGCGCGCTGCAACTGGCGCAGGCCGGTTCCTTTCCGGTCTGGCCAGAAATGGATGCGCTCGGCCCGGTTGTCAGCCGACAGCGGGCCGAATCGCAGAAAGGAGATGCCCGACCATGCCCGGACGACGCCGGTAAAGCTGTCCTGTATCGGGGCGACCGCCGTACAGCCACCGCCGGTCACGCGCTCAAGCGCTCCCGTGGCCTCTGCAAACCGGTTCATTGCCGGGCGGATATAGCCGGTGATCGCCCGTTCCGTGAAAGCTTCATAGTCGGCGTCCGGCAGCTTTGCCGTCTCCTGCGCAGGGGTCGCCAGTGGGTGGGCCAGCATCAGCAGGGTCAGAATGGTCAGAAGCGGTCGCATCACAGGGACTCCAGAAAAGTTAGCAGCTGGGCGCGTTCTTCGCGGGTCAGCGCCGCAAAGGCATCCCGTGAAGCGAGGGCTTCGCCGCCATGCCACAGGATGGCTTCTGTCAGATTACGGGCGCGGCCGTCATGCAGATAATAACTGTGTCCGTTGACGGTCGGGGTCAGGCCGATACCCCAGAGCGGGGCTGTCCGCCATT
The DNA here is from genome assembly GCA_009649675.1 of Alphaproteobacteria bacterium HT1-32. Lineage (NCBI taxonomy): Bacteria > Pseudomonadati > Pseudomonadota > Alphaproteobacteria > Alphaproteobacteria bacterium HT1-32. The sequence continues at coordinate 1,635,501 of WJPL01000001.1, forward strand.
CCGTTGCGGTGGCATTGGCCATTGGCCGGTGGTCGCTGAGACCCTCGCCCATGTCATGCAGCAGCATATCGGTATAGGGCCAGATCAGCTGGAACCGGTGGGCGGCACGCTCGGCGTTGCGGCTGGTCACATATTTCGGGGTATGACAGGACGCACAGCCACTGGCGTAGAACAGTTGCTTGCCTGCCAGCCGGTCCGGTCCGTTCGGGCGACGACGTTTCGGGACCGCCAGATTGGCGGAATAGAAAGTGACGAGGTCTAGCACCATGGTCGGCGCCTCGCCCGGACCCTGACTTTCCTGTTCGCCATGGGGGGCGGCGCGGCAGGCCGTCTGGGTTTCCGTGCAATCACCCCAGACATCCGGCATCAGATCGGTCGAGATACCCAGGTCTCCGGCGAAGGCATGGGCGGATTGCTGGCGGATCGTCGGCTGTTCTGCCTTCCAGCCGAAACGGCCAATGCCAGTTATTCCGGTTGCCTCGTCAGGCACATGACTGACCCGCCCGGAGATACCGTCGCCATTGCGGTCTTCCGGATCGGCCTGTGCGGTGATGTCGCCGGGATGAATGGCTTCCAGCAGACCAAGCCCGATCATCTGGGGTGCAACCCGCGGCGAGATCATCAGGTCATCGCGTAACGGGCCATAGGCCGGGTCGGCGATGCCGAAGACCGGTTTGCGCAGGCTGGCCCGCTCACCATCCGGAAACAGGAAGACTTCTTCCTGATAGCTGACGGTCACCCGCCCTTCGGCCGGAACCTGGGTGGTGCCGAAATCCTGTAACTGACCGCCATAGACCGGGTCAGGAATGGACAGAGTGCGATGCCCGGCAAGGCTGGCAGCCTGTTCTGCGGTCTGCGCGGGAACTGACAGCCGCAGCAGCATGGTGGTGGCACTGTCACCCTCCGGCGGATGGCCACGGCCGTCTTTCAGATGGCAGCGTTGACAGGAGGGGGCATTGTAGAGCGGGCCAAGCCCGTCAGAGGCGAGGGTCGAGGAAGGCGAGGCAATCCAGAGTTTACGAAAGAACCCGTTGCCGATCTTGAATCTCTGTTCTTCCTCAAAGCCAAGATTGGCAGAGGCGTTCGAGAAGGCATCCCGGTTGATACGCTTCTGCGATGTCGCGGCCCCGCCGGGCAGGCCTTCGGAGGGTTCTGCCTTGCTGAAGTCACTGGCCGGACGGGTGACATCAGCGACCCGCAACCGGTCTTCCGCTGTCAGGTCGTCACGATAATCCATCGCGCCTGCAGCAACGCAAACGGCGGCACCTGCGAAAGCAAGCGCCGCCGTGAGAACAGCAACGGAAGTGAGTCTGCTATTCATTTATTTAAACACGGCGTTCACATTATCCAGACTGTCGGACCCTTCGACGGTGACACCATTCAGGCCGAGGACACGAACAGCCCGTTCGATATCACGGGTCTGGGCGATAAGTCCATCAATGGCCGCCTGAACAACTGCATTCCCGGCCTCGTTGCCCTGACCGATCATCTGGTCATAGGCTTCGGTTTTCTCTGCCCGGTCCTTCATCGCTTTCATGGCTGTCATTGTATGATCAAGTGCGGCACGCAGCGCCTTGTCCAGTTCGGCGTCTTTGGCAGCGACCAGCCCGGAGAGCGATGGGCCTGAGACAATTTTGCCATCCGTGCGTCTGTAGCTGCCGAGATAGACATTCTGAATGCCCAGTGCGTCGTAGTAATGCGAGTTGTGGGTGTTGTCAGAGAAGCAGTCATGCTCTTCTTCCGGATCATGCAGCAGCAGGCCGAGCTTCATCCGTTCCCCGGCCAGTTCGCCGTAAGACAATGAGCCCATACCGGTCAGAATGCGGGCAATCCCGGCATCCGCGTCACCGCCTGTGACTTCCTGCCGGGCTGCGCCACCGTCTTTCCAGTTAGCGACCATTTCCTCAAGATCGGCAATCAGCAGGTCTGAGGCAGCAGAAAGATAGGCTGCCCGGCGATCGCAATTGCCGTTGGTGCAGTTGGCTGTGTCGAAATCCGTATAGGGTCGGTTGCCGGCACCGGCGTCGGTGCCGTTCAGATCCTGACCCCAGAGCAGGAATTCGATGGCATGATAGCCGGTGGCGACATTGGCTTCGACCGTTCCTGCTTCATGCAGCACACCGGTCAGCAGTTCCGCATTGATGACCGAGGCATCAACCGGCTTGCCACCAACCATCAGTTTCGGATTGGCGATGACATTGGCTGTATAGAGGTCATTGGCATCGGAAACCGTACCATAACCGGCGCTGACATAATCGATCAGCCCCTCATCCAGTGGCCAGGCATTCACCCGGCCTTCCCAGTCATCAACAATCGGATTGCCGAACCGGAAGGCTTCGGACTGCTGATAGGGAACACGGGCGGCAAGCCATGCGGCCTTTGCCGCTGACAGGCTTTCCGGTGAGGGACTGGCGATCAGCGCGTCGATGGCGGTATCCAGGCTTTTCGCGGTCGTCAGGCTGTCCTGATAGACGGCTTCAGCGATATCGGCATAGGTTTTCAGGACCGCAGGCCGGTCATCTGCCTGTGCGCCGGATGAACCGAAGGCGGTCAGGGACAGGGCGATAAGGGCGGGCGTGAATAACTTCATGAAGACCTCGGCTGGGCGTGGGAAAGGATGCAATTAATTATGCGAAGCGTTCTTAATTAATTGCGCGAAGCCGTTAATGTCAACACCGGCTCCCGCAAATTGCCGCATTGTTCCGGCAGGGATAATCGATAGCATTGCCTCAATATGGGGCCATTTCCGGAAGCAAAAGCATGATGAAGATTGATCCTGACCAAAGCTGGTCTGCCACCGGTTATGCCGATAATGCCCGGTTTGTTGCGGATTACGGAGTGCCTCTGATCGGCTTGCTGGATCCGAAGCCGGGAGAGAGAATTCTGGATCTCGGTTGTGGTGACGGTGCGCTGACAGCGCAAATTGCGGCAACAGGTGCGGCTGTAGTGGGGGTTGATGCATCTGCAGACCTGCTTCAGGCGGCAAAGGCACAGGGGCTGGATGTCCGGCAGATGGACGGTCAGGCCCTGTGTTTCGAGGCGGAATTTGATGGCTTGCTGACCAATGCAGCCCTGCACTGGATGCCTGATGCGGAGGCGGTGGTTGCCGGTATGGCCCGTGCCCTGAAACCGGGTGGCCGCCTGGTCGGAGAGTTCGGCGGCCATGGCAATGTCGCGGCTATCGTGACGGCCCTGCTGGCGGCATTACAGGCCGAGGGCATTGACGGGGCTGACCGGCATCCGTGGTTTTTCCCGACGCCTGCCCAGTATACGGGGATGCTGGAAGGCGCGGGATTTGCCGTTGAACAGATCGCCCTGATTCCACGCCCGACCCCCTTGCCGACGGGCATTGAAGGCTGGCTGGCAACCTTTGGAAATCCGTTTGTCGACGGCCTTGCTGAAGATGTCGCGAGACGGGTGCTGGCCCATGCGGTTGCCCTGCTGGCACCGTCGCTTCGGGATCATCAGGGCAACTGGACCGCAGATTATGTGCGGATCCGCTTTATCGCGCGCAGGCTGTAGTCTCCGGCTGTCGGGAACAGCGGTGGCGGAAATCCGCCATCACGCCCGTAAATCTGGCGGATTTCCGCCACAAGACCTTCAGTACTTTCAGATAAACATATTCAAATCAGATACTTGGCGTTTGGCATGGTGATTGCTCATTCCCTTATGCCAGCGGAGCTTCAAGACTCCGCTTTGTGCTGAAAACCCAGAAACTGGAGGAAATCTTATGGTTGGAACTTCCACCCGGCTGGCCGGTATGGCCATTGTCGCAGCTTCCGTCGCTTTTGGCGGTGTCGCCGCGAAGGCCGATGAATTTATAAACGTCCTGACGGGCGGTACTTCGGGCGTTTACTATCCGCTCGGTGTCGGCCTTTCAAAAATCTATGCCGACAAAATTCCCGGTGCCCGGACGCAGGTCCAGTCGACAAAGGCTTCGGTGGAAAACCTGAACCTGCTGCAGCAGGGCAAGGGCGAAATTGCCCTGGCACTTGGTGATTCCGTGAAACTTGCCTGGGAAGGCAACGCGGATGCCGGCTTCAAGGCCCCGCTCGACAAGCTGCGCGGTATTGCGGCTGTTTATCCGAACTACATCCAGATTGTGGCCTCCAAGGAATCCGGCATCACGTCGCTGGCCAGCCTGAAAGGTAAAAGCATTTCGGTTGGTGCTGCAAAATCCGGTACGGAACTGAATGCCCGCGCCATCTTCGCAGCCGCCGGCATGAGCTATTCCGACCTCGCAAAGACCGAATATCTGCCGTTTGCTGAATCTGTCGAGCTGATCAAGAACCGTCAGCTTGATGCGACATTGCAGTCTGCCGGCCTCGGCGTTGCCTCGATCAAGGATCTGTCGACCTCGCTCGACGTGACGATGGTTGAAGTTCCGGAAGACGTGGTCACAAAACTGGGCGCGCCCTATATCAGCGCAACCATTCCGGCCGGTACCTATAACGGCCAGACCGCTGACGTGAAAACCGTTGCTGTCGTCAACTTCCTGGTGACGCATTCTGATGTCTCTGACGAGACCGCCTATCAGATGACCAAGCAGCTGTTCGAGAACCTCGACACACTGGAAGCCGCCCACAAGGCCGCTGCCCAGATCAAGCTTGAGAACGCCCTGAAGGGAATGCCGGTTCCGCTGCATCCCGGCGCTGAGCGTTTCTACAAGGAAAAAGGCCTCCTGTAAGGCCTGATTGCCGGACGCAGCCCCCGTGCGGGCTGCGTCCGGTTTTCTTTACTGAACTCATTCTTCGGGAATAGTCTGAATCGCCGTTTCCTCCGGGGACCGGCGTTGCTGTGTCTCAAAGGATGGACATAAAACCGGTAAACCGGACAAACTGGTCTGACGGCTTTCAGCGGCGGACCCCCTGGGAGGGAAAAATGCAGCAGACAACAACAGGCGATGACGGTCAGGCCGTCGACAATCCTCACGAAACTGCATTCCCGAAATCCCGAGAAGGCCGTCTGCTGTTCTGGATTGCGGTCGCCTTCTCGGCATTCCAGATCGCCACAGCTGCGCATCTGATCGATATGCCAAGTCAGGTTGTCCGTGCTGTCCATGTCGGGTTTCTGGCCCTGCTGGCCTTCCCGCTGATTGCCGCCGCACGTAACAAGCCGGCATCCGTGCGGGCACTGGCCTGGATACTGGCTGCCGCCGGTGTTGGTGTGGCTCTGTATCAGTGGGTGGAATATACGGATCTGTTGCTGCGGGCCGGTGATCCGCTGCCGCGTGACATCATTCTGGGCGTCATTGCCATCGCCATTGTGTTCATTGCCGGCTGGGCGATGATGGGCCCGGCCCTGCCGGTCATCTGCGGTTTCTTCCTCGCCTATTGTCTGTTTGGCCAGTATCTGCCGTCACCGCTGAATCATCGGGGTTATGATTTCTCTCAGGTCATCGACCATATGGCTTACGGGACCGAGGGTATCTACGGCATTCCGACCTATGTCTCCTCGACCTATATCTTCCTGTTCATCCTGTTCGGTGCCTTTCTGGAAAAGGCCGGGATGATCACCCTGTTCACTGATGTGGCGCTCGGCCTTGTTGGCCATAAACAGGGTGGCCCGGCCAAGGTTTCTGTCTTCTCGTCCGGTCTGATGGGCACCATTTCCGGTTCCGGTGTCGCCAATGTGGTCACAACCGGCCAGTTCACCATTCCGCTGATGAAACGCTTCGGCTATCGCCCGGCCTTTGCCGGGGGGGTCGAGGCCACGGCGTCGATGGGAGGACAGATCATGCCGCCGGTGATGGGGGCGGTCGCCTTCATCATGGCGGAGACACTGGGCGTTGCCTATTACGAGGTGGTTCAGGCGGCGGTTATTCCGGCGGTTCTGTATTTCCTGTCCGCCTTCTGGATTGTCCATCTGGAAGCGGGTAAGCGCGGCCTGTCCGGCCTCGACAAGGCGGAACTGCCATCTGCCTGGCAGGCGATCAAACAGCGCTGGCATCTGATCCTGCCGCTGGCGGTTCTGGTCTACCTGCTGTTCACCGGCTACACGCCGCTGTTCGCGGGAACCATCGGACTGGCGCTGACGGTGCTGCTGATCCTCGGCGGATCGGTTGCCCTTGGCCTGCCGGAAGGCATCATCCGGATCATCTTCTGGATCGGCCTCGGGCTTGTCGCGGCTGCGTTCTTCAAATTCGGCATTGGCGTGGTCGCCGCAGCCGTTGTGATTCTGATTCTCTGGAATGCCTTTACCAGAGGTGGCCGTGAGACCTTGCTGATCTGTCGTGATTCGCTGGCTGATGGCGCCAAGACCGCCCTGCCGGTCGGCGTGGCCTGTGCCATCGTCGGCATCATCATCGGCACCATGACCCTGACCGGGGCCGCCAATACCTTCGGCCAGTTCATCGTCTCGGTTGGTGACAAGAGCCTGTTTCTGTCGCTGGTCCTGACCATGATCACCTGCATTGTGCTGGGCATGGGCATCCCGACCATCCCGAACTATATCATCACCTCGTCGATTGCCGGCCCGGCCCTGCTGGAACTGGGTGTGCCGCTGATCGTCAGCCATATGTTCGTGTTCTATTTCGGTATTCTGGCCGATCTGACGCCGCCGGTGGCACTTGCCTGTTTTGCTGCTGCTCCGATTGCGCGGGAAAGCGGCCTGCGGATTTCGATGGAAGCCATCAAGACTGCCTCAGCCGGTTTCGTTATTCCCTTCATGGCGGTTTATACCCCCGCCCTGATGCTGCAGGACGGCGGTCCGCTGGCTGAAAGCATCGGGTATATCCCGGCAGTGCTCTATATTCTGGCGAAGACCGTGCTGGCCATCGGCCTGTCGGGGATGGCGGTGATTGGGTATGGCGCGGGCTGCAAACTTGGCTGGCCGGAACGTGGTCTGGCGCTGGCGGCAGCCCTCAGCCTTGTTGCGGCCCTGCCGCTGACCGACGAGATCGGTTTCGCCCTGACCCTGGCCTTCGCCGGTGTGCTCTGGATGCGGTCACGTAAAGTTACCGACAACCCGGTAAAGAGTGACGGCGGCAGCTGATCATGGGTGGTGCCTGCCTGATGATCGGGGCAAAGCAGCTGCTGATGGCATCGGCAGCCTTTGTACTGAGCTGGTCTCATTCCGTTGAGAAAACCGGCTGGCAGGAAAACTGGGTCGTCCGGCAGGACGGGCTGAAGCTGGTGGAAGCCCGGGTCAGGGGGTCCGGTGCCGGTATGGATCCGGGTGACGGTGCCCGGCTTCAGGACGGCTGGTGGGTCTGGCCGGTCGACGGGCCGCCAATTCCGAAACTGGTGCTGGCTGCATCAGGCGCAACCGCCGGCGGCTGGTCACTGTGTCACGACGGGGGCTGTACCATCCTCGGCGCAGAACCCGGCCCGCCTGTCATCCTGCAACCCTGCGGTTAGATAACAGGGGGCGCGCGGTTATGGCATGCCCCTCGGACGCATCAGACGTTTCTGCGCTGCAATCCGGAAGGGTGCATTAGGGGCACCAAAACCGATATAGCTGCCACGGCGTTCGACTATTTCAAAGAACATCCCTCCGGAGAATGGTTGCGAATAGATCTGAAAGAATTCGCCGCCTTCATCACGGTCATAAAGGATATTCAACGCCCGCAATTCCGCGATCAGCGGTGGTGCGAGGTCGAACCTTGCTGCCAGATCGGCGTAATAGTTTTCCGGCATGGGCAGCGGATCAAAATCCCGGGCAGCCAGTGCACGGGCTGTTACGAAGATATCGTCGGTTGCGAGTGCTATATGTTGCACTGAGGCACCGAAGGTTTCGGCCAGAAAGCCGCCGGCGAGGGTCCGGTGCGTTTCAGCTCCGTTCAGGGTAATCCGGAACGTTCCGTCCTTTGTGGTCAGGGCCTGACTGCGGACCAGCCCGTCAGGGTCAATCACGTCAACCATCTCTGCCTTGTTCATGCTGAACAGCGTTGTGTAGAAAAGCGACCAGCTGAGCATCTGATCGTAACTCATTGTCTGGGCGAGGTGGTCGACGCAGACCAGTCCGGCATCGCTGTGGGTGTCGTCAGTATCGGAACTGAATTCGACTGACCAGACATCGGCCAGTCCCGAACTCTGATCGAGAAAATGAAGCAGGCTGCCACCAAGCCCTCGAATGGCAGGAATATTGATCTCGTTGGGTGCCAGGGGCTGGCTGAACGCCTTGGCTCCCATGGCTGTTGCGCGCTGAAGCGTGTCCCGGGCCGAGGCAACTTCAATGCCGATGTCGCAGACCGTCGTTCCCCGCGTCAGCCATGTACTGTGGGCGTGTCCTTTCGTTTCGGCGTTCACAACAATGCGGATGTCACCCTGCTGCCAGACCGCCAGTGATTTTGAAACATGGTGACTGGCGCAGCGAAAACCCATTGACGCCAGAAGGGCCTCCAGCCGTTCTTTCTCATCATCCCGGGTGGCGAATTCAACAAAGGCCGCCGATTTCACCCTGATGCGTTCGGGAATATCGGGAAGGTCGATTTTGATGTCGGGTTCGATGCGACGCACGTCGTCCATCAGGGCGACAAGCGACCGGTAACCGTCACCGGCAATTGTCTTGGGTGGCCCGCCGCGAAACTGATCATTGAAAATTTCCAGACTGACCGGGCCAGCATAGCCGGTTGCCATCACAGCGCGCATGAAACCGATAACGTCGAGATCGCCTTCACCGGGCATATTCCGGAAATGACGGGACCAGTACAGCATATCCATGCTGATGGAAGGGGCATCGGCAAGCTGTACGAAGAATATCTTGTCGCCGGGGATGCGCCGGATGGTGTCAGGATCAATCTTCCGCGCGAGGGTGTGAAAGCTGTCGAGGATCAGGCCCACACTGGGATGGTCAGCCCGGCGCACAACTTCCCAGGCGTCGCGGTGATCATTGACATGGCTGCCCCAGGCAAGGGCCTCATAGCCTATCCGCAGGCCGCGTTTGGCCGCGCGTTCACCCAGCTCGGCAAAATCGTCTGCGGCGCGGCTAATGCCGCCAAGTGATTCAGCATGGACGGTTGAGCAAACCAGCATCAGGTCGCAGCCAAGCTCCTGCATCAGGTCAAACTTATGCTCGGCGCGGTCAAAGGCGCGGGCACGGAGCGGGTTCGGCAGCCCTTCAAAGTCCCGGAAAGGCTGGAAAAGCAGAAGATCCAGCCCGGCATCGCGAATACGCGCACCGACCTCGTGGGGGGTGCGGCTGTCAGCAATGAAATCCTGCTCGAATATCTCGATTCCCCTGAAACCAGCCTGTGCTATGGCATCTATTTTTTCTTCGAGATTCCCGGAGATCGAGACTGTGGCTATGGAGGTTTTCATTGAATCAGTAGCCCAGTAACTGCGGCAGGAAGATTACGGTTTGCGGAACGAATGTCAGGATCAGCAGCACCAGCACCTCGACCAGGAAGAAGGGCAGGATGGACCGGGTGAGTCTGACCATTCCAACCTTGGCGATCTCTTCGGCGACGAAAAGACACAAGCCCAGCGGCGGGGTAATCAGGCCGATCATGAGATTGAAGATGACAAGAATTCCAAAATGTACCGGGTCAACGCCCATCGAAACGGCAATCGGATGCAGGATGGGAACAAGGACGAGCATTGCCGCAATGCCTTCGAGAAAGAGGCCGACAAACAGGAACAGCATGATTGTCGCCAGCAGGAACATGGTCTTGCTGTCGACATTCCCGATGACCCAGTCCGTCAGCATGTTGGGGACCCGGTTGTAGGTCAGTAACCAGTTGGCCGCGGCAACCGTGGCAATGATGATCAGGATCACGGCGCTGTCGCGCATGGCGTTGCAGAATATCCGGCACAGGCTGGCCAGCGTTATACGGCGGTAGACGGCTGTGCCGAGTACGAGTGCATAGGCGACAGCAAAGCTTGCGGCTTCGGTTGGTGTCACGACCCCCAGCAGTATTGACCCGACCACAAAGACCGGCATCAGAAGGGGCAGAATTCCACCGAGCAGGGCCTGCCGGGTGCCGGGGCCTGCCAGGCCGGGGTCGGCGGTGACTGCTTTCACCCGGACAGTGAGTGCGACATATGCCGAGAGAAAAAGAGCCAGCAGGAGGCCGGGAATGATGCCCGCCAGAAACAGGGCCGGCACCGAGACACCCGAAACGATCAGGGCATAGATGATGACCGGAATGGATGGCGGAATAATCGGGCCGATGACAGATGATGCAGCGGTCAGGGCCGCCGCAAAGCTGCGGTCGTAACCGTGTTTCTCCATCTCCGGGATAAACACCCGTCCGAGTGCCGATGTATCGGCGACGGCGGAACCGGACAGGCCGGCAAAGATGACCGACGCCCAGATATTGACATGTGCAAGGCCCGCGCGAAAACGGCCAACCAGTACATTGGCAAAGGCAATGATGCGGGTGGTAATGCCACTCTCGTTCATCAGTTCACCGGCGAGAATGAAAAGCGGAATAGCGAGAAGCGGATAGGAATTGAGACCCTTGAACATCTCGTTGGCGATGATCCGCATGCTGTAGGGCGCGTCGCCGGTTGCCATGAACCATGACAGGGCGGCGATAATGGCAAAAGCAACGGGGAGACCGAGCAGAAGTCCGCCAATCAGGATGACATAAACCATTGTTCAGCTCTCCTGCAGCCGGACAAGCAGCCTGATGAGGGCGGCAACCGCCAGAATGATCCCGCCAAAGACAATGGCTGACTGCCAGGTTCCCATACGGCCCAGCCATTCGAGCCACAGAAGCCCCGTTGATCCGGCAAGCTCCCGGGCACCGGAGATCAGGCCGGAGGCTTCGATTTGCGGTCGTCTCGAAGCGAATTCCAGGCCGGACCATGCGAGGGTGAGGCCGATGACGATCGTCGCCGCGTCCATGGCTGCAAAGAGCCACTTTCGGGTTAGCGGCGAAATGATGTCGGTCAGCAGAGTGAAACGGATGTGGCGGTCCTGAAGATAGGCAAGGCCTATGCCGAACATTACCCCGTAGATTGCCAGATAGATCGGCAGTTCCTCACCCCAGGAAAGAGACTTTCCGGTGGTGTAGCGACGAAGAGAATTTACAAAAATGATGGCAAAGACCAGTGCCATCATAAGACCTGCGCCCGATGCCAGAAGGCGCTGATAAATCCGGCTGACTGCGGTCATGACTGGTCTCGGTTGTTCCGGTTTCCGGAAAGGGCGGGTGACGGCAACCGCCACCCGCTTTCAGGTTTATTTGCTGGCACCAGCCACGGCAGCGTCAAGCTTTTCAATCCAGACGGCATCACCGCCCAGTTCACCGGCCAGCCACTTCTTCACGGCGGGCTGTGCGGCATCACGGAACATAGCCAGTTCCTTGGCAGTGGGTGAATAGACCTGCATGCCTTCGGCCTGCACAGCGTTTACACCGGCGGCTGTGCTCCACTGCTGGATGGAACGGCCCATATTACCGGCGACGACAGCGGCTTTCTGGATGACGGCCTGTTCAGCGGGCTTGAGAGACTGAAAGAAGTCGTCGGAGATCAGCAGAAAATCGGCGGCATAGACATGACCGTCGAGGGTCATGAACTTCTGTAGTTTATGTAAGCCGTTGTTGTAAATCACCCCGACAGGGTTTTCCTGTCCGTCAACCACGCCGGTTGAAAGCGCGTTCGGCAGTTCTGTCCATGCGATCGGTGTCGGCTCGCCACCAAGACCTTTCACCATCTCGATATAGAGGGGGATCGGCTGAACCCGGAATTTCAGTCCCGCCATGTCCGCAGGTGTGCGGATCTCGCGTTTGCCATTGGTGAAATTCCGAAAACCGGTTTCACCATAGGCCAGAGTGCGAAGACCTGTCTGTTTCAGGCAATGTGCAGCAAGTTCGGCGCCAAAGGGACCATCCAGAACCTTCCATGCCACAGGGGCTGACGGGAAGGTGTAGGGAATGTCGAGCACGGATGCGGCCTTGCAGGCTTTCGACATTGCCCCGGAAACCATGACCACCTGGGTTACACCGTCCTGCGCCTGACCAACCAGTGCGTCCTCGTTGCCGAGCGCACCCGCCGGGAAAAGTTCCACGGTCAGGCTGGTCTCGCCTTCGACGATATTTTTGAAGACTTCTGCCGCAGCGCCTTTTTTGGAGCTTTGCCAGTCCGCGGGATCCACATGGGCGAACCGGATTGTCTGCTGTGCATTGGCGGCGGATGCCAGCAGACCGGCAGTGACTGTGGCTGCAATGGCTATGGAATTGAGTTTAATACGCATGACTTCCTCCCTTTGGGTTTGTTTGCTTAGGGTTGATTTATGATGGGCTGTCCTGCCCGAGGGCCTCAAAAGCATGGCGCATCCGGTTCGGGTCCGGAGCCATGCCGGTAAAGAGCGCAAAAGCACGGACCGCCTGAAAGACGGCCATGCCATCGCCCGTGAGCACGCGGCAACCCGCTTTGCGGGCGGCTGTGATCAGTTCGGTATCGAGTGGAAAATAGATGATATCGGCAACCCAGAGGTTATGCCGCAGCAGGTTCTTCGGGAAAGGGCAGCCCGGAAGCTTGTCCATCCCGACCGGCGTGGCATTCACGACTCCGTCCAGGCCGGCCTGAACCTGTTCGACCTGGTTTGTGATGGCGACGCGATGGTTACCAAATCGCATCATCAGTGCAGTGGTCAGGGCTTCTGCGCGTATCCGGTCGGTATCGAATACCCAGAGCTTGCCGACCCCGAGCAGAAGCAACGCATGCCCGACAGCCATACCGGCGCCGCCGGCCCCGATCAGAAGCACTTCATTTTTTGGTGCGTCTGTCATGCCGAGACGGAAGCTTTCGGAAAAACCCCAGAGGTCTGTGTTGTGTCCGAAGCGTTTCCCGTTCCGGAAGACAACCGTATTGACGGCACCAAGTGCCCGGGCGTTGTCGGACAGGTCATCAAGCAGCGCGACGACATCTACCTTGAACGGGTAAGTGATGTTCAGCCCGGCGAATCCCTGCTGCCCGGCATCATCAATCACGTCTGAAAGACTGCCGCCATGCTGGTCCATGTCGATGATTTCATAGGCGTAGTCAAAGCCCTGGGCCCTGCCTTCCGCCATATGCATGGCCGGGGTGCGTGAGCGTGCGATACCGCGCCCCACAAGCCCTGCCCTGATCTCGTTTGTTTGCACCATCGCCTCATTCGCAGGCATGGCGATCACCTCCCAGTACCAGCATGACAGTCGTTCTGTGCCATCATGTCGGAGGCATAATGTTCCAGACAGTTAATTTAGTCAAGAAGATTGAACTGACCGGTTAAATTTGTAAAAATAGCAATAGTTTACAGGAGGTTGAGCAATGCCTGACACAACGCCGACCAGCAGCAGGCGATCACGCCGTTCAAGCTGGAAGCAGAATCCGGAGGCGGTTCAGGCAAATATCCTGCGCGTCGCACGGGAGATTTTTTCCCAAAGCGGTTTGTCAGGTGCCCGGGTTGATGAGATTGCCGCCCGTACCGAGACATCCAAGCGGATGATCTATTATTACTTTGGCGACAAGGAGGGGCTTTACCTGCGGGCTCTGGAGGATGCCTATCACAGCGTCCGCATGCAGGAAGATGAGCTGGACCTTGGCGGTCTCGACCCGGTTGATGCCCTGAGAAAACTGATCGAGTTCACCTTCGATCACCATCGGGAGAACAAGGATTTCATCCGGCTGGTGATGATCGAGAATATTCACGCCGGCCGGTATCTGGAGAAGTCAGAGAAAATCCGCGAGCTCAATCAGGGTGCAATTACCCAGCTTGAAAAAGTGATCGCGCGGGGCAAGGACCGCAAGATTTTCCGCATGGATGCTGACCCGATGGTTGTTCACTGGCAAATCAGCGCCATGAGCTTTTTCAATGTTTCAAACCGCCACACCTTCACGAAGATCTTTGGTGAAAACCTTGCGGATGAAGAAGGCCAGTCTGTTTTGCGGGAGCAAACGGTGCGTGCGGTTCTGGGCGCGGTGATGATCATCGATAAGGCATAACCCCCGGAGCTGCGGTCTTCGGCCTTGTCGCCGCCCCGGGAGAGAGTCCGTGAAAATCTGTTGTCTAATTGCCGGCCCTGGCGACTGACGGATGGCCGTGGCCCATGGAGGTGCTCATGTCCGGCAGTTCGTGGGCGATGCCTTTATGGCAGTCGATACAGGTTTTCTCGCCGCTGACGAGGAAACGCTGATGGGCTTCCGAGGCCCGCAGGCTCTGGCGGGTGAAATCCATCGACTTTTCAGAATGACAGTTGCGGCATTCCAGGCTGTCGTTTGATTTGAACCTTATCCATTCGCGCTGTGCCATTTCCAGGCGTTTCGCCTCGAACTTTTCGGGCGTGTTGATGGTGCCGAAGATTTTCCCCCAGACTTCCTTTGATGCCTGCATCTTGCGGGCGATCTTGTCCGTCCAGTTGTGTGGCACATGACAATCGGAACAGATGGCGCGGACGCCGGACCGGTTGCTATAATGGATCGTTGTCTTGAGTTCGGCGAAGACATTGTCGCGCATCTCGTGACAGCCGGTACAGAATTTCTCGGTATTGGTCAGTTCCATGGCTGTGTTGAAGCCACCCCAGAAAATCACACCGGCAATGAAGCCGCCGACTGTCAGAAAGGCCAGACTGTAATGAACGCTGGGCCGCCATAAAGTCGTCCAGAACCGTTTCAGGCGCGCTATCATGTTCAGGCTCCCTATTGCGGTTGCGCGAGGACGTGGTCGATGTCGACGAAGCTGTTGTTGACCGGGACCCTGACCTCATGCTGTGACACATGGCACTGATTGCAGAAATAGCGTCGCGGTGACACGGAGGCGAGAAACTGGCCTTCCCGATCCATGAAATGGGTGATGGAAACCATCGGTGCCTGACTTTCCGCGACGGCCCGGCGGCTGTGGCAGGTCATGCATTCGTTGACCCGGGCATCAACCTGATAATCCTCGGTCTTGTGCGGGATGATCGGCGGCTGTTCCGGATAGTTCCGGGCTTTGCGCAGATCATCGTTGGACTGCTGCGACATCAGCGGCGGTGGCGGGTTCTGATCCAGCGGCGTGTCACGCAGGCCGGTCTTGCTGATATCTGCCGCCCAGGCACTGACGGCAAGGGTCAGGATGACAATCGATGACAGGATGTATTTCATGATCATACCTTCTCGATCTTGACGGCACATTTCTTGAAATCAGTCTGCTTTGACAACGGGTCTGTCGCATCCAGCGTGACCTTGTTGATCAGCTGGCTGGCATCAAACCAGGGGACAAAGACAAGACCGCGGGGAGGCTTGTTGCGGCCCCGGGTTTCAACCCGGGTCAGCATATCCCCCCGCCGCGAGGCAATACGGATCTGGTCACCCCGGCGCAGGCTCATCTCCTCGGCATCCTGTGGATGCATGAAGCAGACCGCATCGGGAAAGGCCCGGTACAGTTCCGGCACCCGCTGGGTCATCGATCCGGAATGCCAGTGTTCCAGCACCCGCCCGGTGGACAGCCAGAAAGGATAATCCTGATCCGGGCTTTCCGCCGGTGGTTCATAAGGCAGCGCAAAAATAACCGCCCGCCCGTCCGGCTTGCCATAGAATTCAAATCCGGCCCCGGCCTTCACATAGGGGTCTGATCCTTCCCGGAAACGCCACTGGGTTTCCTTGCCATCAACCACCGGCCAGCGCAGCCCCCGTTCCTGATGATAGGTGTCGAACGGTGCGAGATCATGTGCCTTGCCCCGCCCAAAAGCAGCATATTCCTCGAACAGGCCCTTCTGCGGGTAAAAGCCGAAATGCTCTGCTTCATGGTTGGCGTAGCCTGCTTCGATATCCTCGACCGGATAGGCATTCACCTGTCCGTTGGCGTACAGCACATCAAACAGGGTCTTGCCGCGATAGCCGGGATTGGCATCAAGCAGCTCTGCCGGCCAGACTTCTTCGGTCGTGAACCGCTTTGAAAATTCCATCAGCTGCCAGAGATCGGATTTTGATTCACCGGGGGCATCGACAAGCTGGTGCCAGAACTGGGTCCGGCGCTCGGCATTGCCATAGGCCCCTTCTTTTTCGACCCACATGGCGGTCGGCAGCACCAGATCGGCGGCCTGTGCGGTGACTGTCGGGTAAGCGTCGGACACCACGATGAAGTTTTCGGGATTCCGATAACCCGGCAAGCCTTCTTCCATCATGTTCGGTGCGGCCTGCATGTTGTTGTTTACCTGCACCCAGTAGGCGTTCAGCTTGCCGTCTTTCAGCATCCGGTTCTGTTCGACGGCGTGATATCCCGGCTTCTCCGGAATGGTCCCTTCCGGCAGCTTCCAGATCTTTTCCGCAACGGCCCGGTGCTTGGGGTTGTTGACGACCATATCCGCGGGTAGACGATGCGAGAATGTACCGACTTCCCGTGCCGTGCCGCAGGCTGAGGGCTGGCCGGTCAGCGAGAACGGGCTGTTGCCAGGTTGCGATATCTTTCCGGTCAGCAGGTGAATGTTATAGATCAGGTTATTGGTCCAGACACCGCGGGTATGCTGGTTGACCCCCATGGTCCAGAGCGACATGACCTTGCGGTCCGGGTCGGCATAAAGTTCAGCCAGTTCCTTCAGCCGGGATTTTGGCACCCCGGACATTTCATGCGCCTTGTCGAGGGTATAGTCGGAAACAAAGGCCGCATATTCCTCAAACGTGGCTTCTTTGGACCCGCCCGCCTTGTCGGCATTCTTTGCAGCCATTTCCAGTGGATGCTCCGGGCGCAGGCCATAGCCGATATCGGTATTGCCGATCCGGAAATTGGTATGCTTCTCGACGAACGCCTTGTTCACACGGCCCGACTGAATGATGTGGTTGGCGATATAATTCAGGATCACCATGTCGGTCTGCGGCTTGAAGACCATTGGAATGTCGGCAAGGTCAAAGCTGCGATGTTCAAAGGTCGACAGCACAGCGACTTTTACATGCGGATAACTCAGCCGGCGGTCGGTCAGGCGGGTCCAGAGGATCGGATGCATTTCCGACATGTTCGACCCCCAGAGCACGAAGGCATCGGCATGCTCGAAATCGTCGTAACAGCCCATCGGCTCGTCGATGCCGAAAGTCCGCATGAAACCACCGACCGCTGACGCCATGCAATGCCGGGCGTTCGGATCAATATTATTCGACCGGAACCCGGCCTTGAACAGTTTCGAGGCGGCATAGCCTTCCCACACGGTCCACTGGCCGGACCCGAACATGCCAACGGCGGTCGGGCCTTTCTTGCGCAGGGCGTCCTTGAACTTTTCCGCCATGATATCGAAGGCTTCGTCCCAGGAAACCGGCTCGAAGCTGCCTTCCTTGTCATATTTTCCATTGCGCTTGCGCAGCATGGGCTGGGTCAGCCGGTCCTCGCCATACATGATCTTGGAGAGGAAATAACCCTTCACGCAGTTCAGGCCGCGATTCACCGGGGATTTCACATCGCCATGGGAGGCGACGAGGCGCCCGCCCTTGGTTGCCAGCATTACTGAACAGCCGGTACCGCAAAAACGACAGGGTGCCTTGTCCCATTTCAGACCGATCTTGTCGGCTTCAGTGACAATATTGGCAGCTTTTGCCTCGCCACCCGGCAGTCCGGCGGCGGCAGCGGCCGTCGCAACGGCAGTGGCCTTGATATATTCACGGCGGGTCATTTTCATGGCGCTGTTCCGGTTTGGTTATCTTCTGGGGCAGAGGTGTCTTCAAAAGGCAGGTCGAGTGACGCCACCGGCTCGGCATGGTGATAGACCATGGCGGCATTGATGACGCCGGGCAGGCGGCTGACATGGTCTACGAACTCGGTTACCTCTGACAGGCTGTCGGTTTCCAGTGTCACGATCAGCTTGCCGTTATGCGGGTCGGGTTCGATGTCAGCCCGTTTGTCCTGAACAATGGTCGCGGCAATGTCATCGGCAGCTTCTGGCAGAGCTGAAACAATCAGGCTGGTGAAATGAATTTCTGCCGGGCTGTTTTTCCTGTCAGGGGTGCGCGGAACGTTCAGCCGGTTGTCGGGATGGTCAAACTGCATCACGGTTTCCTGTGGTGAAGGTCAGGGCGCCAACCGGACAGACCGGAATACAGTCGCTGCATCCCGTACAGTCGCTGGTGATCTCCGGATGATAATGACCGCCGGTCCGGGGGCGGAAGCGGATCGCCCGTGGTTCGCAGGCGTCTTCACAGGACCGGCAGGCGGTGCCTGCAAAGGCCAGACAATGTGGTTCGATCGCCAGAACCGCAGCCTGTTCTTCGCGGGCGCGCACTTTTCCCGTCAGCAGGCCCCGCCGGCTCAGGTTGTTCTGGTGCATTGATTGTTTTCCCACCTCAAATCAAAGCTTCAGCCCGTCGGGGGGCCGAGAATGATCTGGCTCATCCAGACGAGAAACCCGAACCCGCCAACACCGGCAACAGCGACAATGGGAGCCAGAAGAATGGTCAGGAACAGAAAGGTCTGCAATTCGTCAGACTTTCTGGTCTCGGACAATTGTCCTGTTGTTTCAGTTTCTGGCTGAATGGTCACCTCGGGCCTCCGTAAACCTGAATGCTGTGCATTTCTTTTGTTCAGTTGCCGTACTTACAGCAGTTTGGGGAGCAGAACATTGATATGCATCAAGTACGGCCATGTAATCCGGCAGGCTTGATTCTTCAGGCTTGTGACCGGTATTGAGTGCTTATGACCGGCAGCCAGCAAAACCGCCCCCTCCAGCCGCACCCCATATCCGTCGCTCCGATGATGGACTGGACGGACCGGCATGACCGTTATTTTCTCCGGCTGATTTCACGGCGGGTGCTGCTTTATACAGAAATGGTGACAACGGGTGCGCTGCTGCATGGCGATGCGGCGCGACATCTGGATTATGACGCGTCGGAGCATCCGGTCGCCCTGCAACTGGGAGGCAGCGAGCCGGAGGCAATGGCGGAATGTGCCCGTCTGGCCGAACAATGGGGTTATGACGAGATCAATATCAATGTTGGCTGTCCGTCAGACCGGGTGCAGTCCGGAGCTTTCGGGGCCTGCCTGATGCGGGAGCCGGAAACCGTGACGGCCTGTGTTGCGGCGATGAAGGCGGTGGTTAAGGTGCCGGTGACGGTGAAATGCCGGATCGGCGTTGATGACCAGCCGGAAGGACCGGCATTGCGCAGCCTGATCGCGCAGGTCCGTGATGCCGGCTGTGACGGGGTGACGGTTCATGCCCGCAAGGCCTGGCTGTCCGGCCTGAGCCCGAAAGAAAACCGGGATGTGCCGCCACTGAATTATCCGTTGGTCTATGATATTGCGGCAGAAAACCGGGGCTTTCCGGTCGGGATCAATGGTGGGGTGGTCACCCTCGATGAGGCGGCGACCCACCTTGACCATGTGGCCAGCGTAATGATTGGCCGTGCCGCCTATCAGACCCCCTGGATACTGGCCGATGTCGACAGCCGGTTCTATGGCGAGACACCATCCGGTCAGGACCGGTTTGATCTGGTCGAGGCAATGCTGCCCTATATCGAACGCCGGACATCGGAAGGTGTCTGGCTGAGCCGCATCACCCGCCATATGCTCGGCCTGTTTCAGGGCCAGCCCGGCGCAAGGCAGTGGCGCCGGCATCTCAGCGAGAACGCCCACAAGCCGGAAGCCGGTGCCGATGTGGTCAGGGAGGCGCTGGAAAAAGTCCGCCGGCAGGCCGACCGTCAGCGGCTGATTTCAGCCGACAAGCATCTCGCGGCTGATCTGGTCAACTGAAGTTGCCCCCAGCTGGGCCAGGGTCAGGCTGATCTCTTCAGCCAGCAGGTCGGTGAAGTCGTTGAGACCGCGTTCGCCATCAGCTGCCAGGGCGTAGAGCAGGACGCGACCAACCATGGTGAAATCAGCACCGACGGCACAGGTTTTTACAATATCCTCGCCGCCGCGCAGGCCGGAATCGAACAGCAGGGGATAGTCATCCCCGACGGCTGCACGGATGCGGGCCAGCGCGTCAATGGCGGCGGGGGCGCTTTCCAGTTGCCGGCCACCATGGTTCGAGACCTCCACCGCATCCACCCCGGCATCACGGGCCAGCAGGGCGTCTTCGGATGAAGTCACACCCTTCAGCACCATCCGGCCTTTCCAGTTATCGCGGACACGGGCGAGGAAATCCCAGTCGGCGCGGGCGCGGCTTTTGGTGCGGTCGAAATCCATGCCCGGTGCCTTGAAATTGGCAAGGTCCGGCGCGCCTTTTGCCAGTGTGGCAAGCGACCAGCAGGGATGCAGGGCAAAGTCGATAAACTGGCTGGGGCCGATCCTGAAGGGCATCTTGAAGCCGCGGCGCAATTCCCGCGGTCTGCGACCGACTTCCGGCACATCGACTGTAAAGATCAGGGTCTCGTATCCGGCGGCCCCGGCCCGGTCGAGCAGCTTGTGGCTGACATCTTCGTCACCGCCAAAATAGAGCTGAAACCAGGCGTTGCCGTCAGCCGTCTCGATCATTGGTTCCAGCGCCGTGGAGGCGGCGGTTGAGACGCCGAGCGGAATTTTATGTTTGGCCGCAAGGCGGGCCAGCATCAGATCGGCACCGGGTGTCGACAGGTTGCACATGCCCATCGGTGCGATGCCGAAGGGCAAGCCTGTTTCCTTACCCAGAACAGAACTTTTCAGGCTGCGATGTTCGACATTCTTCAGCACACGGGGTTGCAGCTGAATGTCATTCAGCCGCTGCCGGTTACGGCGATCTGCACCACCCTCACCGGCGGCCCCGTCGATATAGTCGAACACCATCCAGGGCAGACGCCGCCGGGCCAGCCGGCGGGCATCTTCCCAGGAACATATCTGGCGTGTCTGAAACATCACCGGTTGCTGTTACGCGCGAACCTCTTTCATGAACCGGTCGGCAATGACGACCGGGTCCATGTCGATAACCGGCACCTTGATGTTTCCGGATTCGCATTTGCAGACGATGATGGTCATCTTGTCCGATGCCAGCGCCGCTTTCATGACGTCCGGTGTGTCTTCGGCCTTGCACTCGACCACATTTTCACAGCCACAGGCTTTCGCGACCTCGGTCAGCGAGGTCTTGAGACCGGCATAGGTCTGCTGGTCACCGGTTGATCCATAGCTGCCGTTATCGATGATCAGCAGGATGAAGTTGTCGGCGACATTGTTGGCGATGGTCGGCAGGGTGCCGAAGTTGGTCAGAACCGAGCCGTCACCGTCAATCGAGATGACTTTCTTGTTCTGCGCCAGCGCCAGACCGAGGCCGATGGAAGAGGACAGACCCATGGTGCCGAGCATGTAGAAATTGGTCGGCTGGTCGTCCAGCATGTGCAGTTCCTGCGACGGCAGGCCGATATTGCAGATGACGAGCTGATCGGAAATGACCGGGATCAGGCTCTTGATGACTTCACTGCGGATCATTCTTGGCCTCCTTTCCAGAAGCTGGCGTCGGTCAGAATCGCGGTCGGTTTCTTCGCCATGTAGGTGTGTTTCAGAATGGCGTCGAGTTCGTTCACATCGTCTGACTTGTGGAAGTGGTAGGTCGGGATGTTCAGCTGCGCCAGAAGCGCTTTCGTGTGAACAGCCATCTCGACCTGACAGGCCACCGGCTCGCCCAGCTCACCGCGATAGCTGATGATCATCGGCAGTGGGAAATGGTAATACTGGATCAGCGTCACCAGCGTATTGATGGTCACACCGATCGCCGTGTTCTGCATGATGATGGCAGACCGTTTGCCGCCCATGAAGGCACCGGCGCAAAGCCCCATGCCCTCGTCTTCCTTGTTCGCAGGAACATGGTGGATCGACGGGGTCTGATTGATTTTGTCGATAACGCCTGCAAGCTGCTTGCAGGGTACGGTCGTGATGAACTCGACCTTGTTGGCAACGAGGTCGCCGACAATCTTGTCATTTACTGACATGCGGATGATTCCAATCCCGGGATTAATTCAGGTGAAGCCTGATTTGTGCCTCAACAAAGACTTTTCTGCGAGTCATAAATTATTGAATCTCGCTTAATCCCTGCTTTAGAAAAACCGGAATATGGGGATTGTCTCCCAATCATCGCTGAAATTGTCAGCCAAAGAACCCGGATCGCCAGAATGCCAGTGCGGCAAACAGGGCGGTTCCGACAGAGACCGATTTCGGTACGCTGCGGCGGGTCAGCAGAAAGACGACCAGACCGACCCCGACGGCCATGATCCGGTCGGTCATCGGTACGGTCCCCAGAGGCCCCTCTGTAAAGAAGATGGCCCTTACCATCAGCCCGGCAACCAGCGCATAGGAAACGCATCCCGCCCATTCAAACAGGGCGGAATCGACCTGAATGCGACCGGCAAGGACAGCTCCGGCAAATCGCCAGACAAAGGTGGCACCAAAGGCGGCGAGCAGCATGATCCAGACACTGGTGTCACTCATGACCGCTGGCTCCGTTCTTCAAAGCGGCGAATGAGTGAACCCGCTACATAACCCACGGTCCCGAACAGGACACCACCAACGATCATGCCGAAATCCGGGATCAGGTCGATACAGACCGGAACCCCGATCGCACCACAAATCCCGGCTGCCTGACCGGGGCGTCGTTTGGCGGTTCCCATCATCAGCAGGACGAAGAAGGGGGTGAGAAACAGTGCCGCCAGCCGGAGTGCCGTCGGTACATCGTTGACGAACAGATATCCGATCAGTGCCCCGATAAGGCCGAAGCTGACGAGGATGAAACAGAAACCGGAATAATAGGGGATGCGCTGATGCTGTGTCAGTTCTCCACGCATCAGTTCCATCTGGGCCCAGCTGGTTGGTGAGGCAACCTGCGCCAGAATCAGATGCCAGAGCCTGAAACCGGTTCCGCCATGGACCAGCGGCAGGGAGGCGACAATCATGGGCAGGGCGCGCACATTGATCAGTCCGATGGAAATGATCAGGGCGGAAACTGATGCCCCGGCGCTGTATAATTCGGTGAAGGCCATCATTGGCGGCAGTGCCCAGATCAGCACCGCTGCGGCCAGCATTGTCGGAATATCCAGTCCGTTGGTCGCGGCCTGTGCCCCATATCCGATAAGGGCCGCACCCAGGGCAATGCCGGGCGCCCGGGCAGCATCAATCAGCCCCCGCCACCATGGAGATCTATCAGGCTTCGTGCTCATTCTTTATCTGCGACACCTGCTTCGCCGAAGGTGGCCATGCCGGTATGGCAGGCGATGGCGGCCCGGACCACCTGAACCGCCAGCACTGCACCGGAGGCTTCGCCGAGACGCAGGCCCAGATCCAGCAGGGGTTCCTTGCCAAGCTTTTCGATCAGCCGGCGATGGCCCGGCTCTGCAGAGCTGTGGGCCACCATGCAGTGATCAAGGGCAGAGGGGTTGATGGCCTGCAGAACGGCGGCAGCCGAGGTGCAGATGAAACCATCCAGCAGAACCGGGCAGCGCTGCCAGCGTGCGGCCAGAATAGCCCCGGCAATGGCCGCCAGTTCGCGGCCACCGACAGCGCGGAGAATATCCAGACCATCAGTCATCATATCGCGATTGCGGGCGACCCCTTCACGCACCACACGAATCTTGTTTTCCAGCGCAGAGCCGCGAACGCCGGTTCCCGGTCCGGTCCAGTCTTCGGCCTTGCCGTCATAGAGCGCGTGGCAGATGGCGGCGGCTGACGTTGTGTTGCCGATGCCCATTTCGCCAAGGCAGATCAGGTCCGCCGGTTCTTCCAGCGCGCCCATGCCGAAAATCATCGCCTGCAGGCATTCTTTTTCCGACATTGCCGGGCCCTGGGTGAAGTCCGCTGTCGGGACTTCCAGCGCCAGTTCATAGACCGTCAGCCCGACATCGGATTCCCCGCAAAGCTGGTTCACCGCAGCACCGCCGGTCTGGAAGTTGGCAACCATCTGGGCCGTTACTTCCGGCGGAAAGGCTGAAACGCCCTGAGCGGCGACGCCATGATTGGCAGCAAAGACGGCGGCCCGCACATTACCGAGCAGCGGTGGATACTGACCACGCCAGGCGGCCATCCATTCGGTGATTTCTTCCAGCCGGCCGAGCGACCCCGGTGGTTTGGTGAGCTGTGGTTCACGGGCGCGGACTTCGGCCAGACGGTCGGTATCCGGTCCCGGCAGGTCTGCCAGACTGGCGCGAAGTTCATCAAAGGACTGGATGGGTAAGGTATCGGACAAGCAATTGTCTCCTGAATAATGCGCGGACCCCGTCGGAAAACAGGATATTTGACCGGCCGGCAGGGTGGAATTGCTGGACCGGATGGGGTGCTGATCTATAACCCCCGTGAGCCTTAAAATATCAGCGACGGCA
The DNA here is from genome assembly GCA_009649675.1 of Alphaproteobacteria bacterium HT1-32. Classification (NCBI taxonomy): domain Bacteria; kingdom Pseudomonadati; phylum Pseudomonadota; class Alphaproteobacteria; species Alphaproteobacteria bacterium HT1-32. The sequence goes on from WJPL01000001.1 coordinate 1,659,599, forward strand.
GGTCTATCGAATTGTCAGCAGATCAGGAAACAACAAAGTCAGGGAATTCTGTCTCCGCCTGGATTCGTGACGCCCGCGTGGCGCTTTGTTTCCTGACGCGCCTGCCGGTCGGCTGGCCCGCCGGGGGTGATGCCGTCACGCTGGCCGCCGCATCCCGGACCTTCCCGGTTGTCGGGCTGGTAACGGGTGGTCTGTCGGCCATTTTCTGGCTGGTTTTGCGCGATACCGGATTACCTGTCCTGCCTGCGGCAGTGCTGACCATCGGTCTCGGGGTGCTGATGACCGGCGCCCTGCATGAGGACGGCCTGGCGGATATGGCCGATGGTGCCGGGGCGGGTGCCGACCGGGAACGCCGGCTGGAGATCATGCGGGATTCCCGGATTGGTGCCTATGGCGTTCTGGCAATTGTCTTTTCCGCAGGCCTGCGCGTTACCTGTCTTGCAGCCTTTCCGGACCCCCGGTTTGGCGCAGCGGCGCTGGTTGCGGCACATGTCGGCGGGCGTGCCGGGCTGCCTGCGGTCATGCGGCTGCTGCCCCGCGCCAGAACAGACGGACTGTCGGTGACGGCAGGAAGTCCGGATGACCGCAGCGCGCTGCTAAGCGCCGGGATCGGTATTTTTCTGGTGTTGCTGTTCGCCGGTTTTGAAGCCGGGCTGACGGCAGCCGCCCTGACCGCCCTTGCTCTCTGGCTGACTTCGATCTGGGCAAAACGCCGTCTTGGCGGGCAGACCGGGGATGTGCTGGGCGGTATGGAGCAGATTGGCGAGATGGTTATTCTTTTGACATTAGTGGTGGCGATAACATGACGGTTACGGAGTTCTACTGGGTTCGGCATGCGCCGGTTGTGCATCTCAACGGCTGTATCTATGGCCGCAATGATGTGGATTGTGACACGGGCAATGCAGGCCTGTTCAGCGCAGTTGCCGCTGAATTGCCGCGTCAGGCCGTCTGGCTGACATCCTCGCTGCGGCGGACCCACCAGACCGCAGAAGCGCTGATTGCTGCGGGTGCCGTACAAGGAGATTTTCTGAAGGATGAAGATCTGGATGAACAGCATATGGGCGACTGGCAGGGCCAGACATGGGATGAAATCGACCAGAAGTATGAACGTATTGCCCACCGGTTCTGGGTTGCGCCGGCTTCCGTCGCGCCACCGGGTGGTGAAAGCTTTACAGATCTGGTGAACCGCACCCGTCGCGCCATTGACCGGATGCTTGAATCCCATCGCGGGCAGACCATCATTGCTGTTACCCATGGTGGTACCATCCGGGCGGCGCTGTCGCTGGCGCTGAATGTCGAGCCGGAAGCGGCTCTGGCGTTTCAGGTGGAGAATGTGTCGATCACGAAGATGGAACATATTGATGACGCGCGACATGGCGGTGCGTGGCGAATTCCTTTCGTGAATCGTGTTCTTCGTCCACAATCGGCCCAGCAGAACTTCTGACCGTAACAGGATGGCCGGTCCGCGATGACAGATTTTGATAATCCGTATGATGCCGGTCTGCAGCAGATCGCTCTGGACAGTCTCTATCTGGCGCCGGAAAACCGCCTCCTGCAATCCGGTTCGCTGCCGGCGGTCACGCTGGTGCTTGGTGGTGTCCGGTCGGGCAAAAGCCGGTTTGCAGAACGCATGATCCCGAAAGACCGCAACCCGATCTATCTGGCGACCGCAGAAGCCATGGATGATGAAATGCGGGCCCGGATCGCACAGCATCAGGCGCGCCGGGGAGAGAACTGGTCTTTACGGGAAGAACCGCTGGAATTGCCGAAAGCCCTGCTGCAGCTTGATTCCCATCGTCAGCCGATGCTGGTCGACAGTCTTGGCATGTGGCTGAACAACCTGATCTATCGCGAAGGGGATGTCGCCGCGGCAGTTGATGAACTGACCGAATCACTGATGCGGATCAATGGCCCGGTCGTGCTGGTCAGCGATGAAGTCGGGCTGGGTATTGTCCCTGACAACGCGCTGTCCCGCAGCTATCGGGACCAGATCGGGCTGCTGAACCAGCGGGTTGCCCTTGTGGCGCAGCAGGTGGTATTCGTCGCGGCTGGTCTCCCCCTCATACTCAAGGGCATGCAAAAATGAACGCACGTATCCCGGCGACCATCGTCACCGGCTTCCTCGGCGCGGGAAAAACCACGCTTATCCGCCATCTTCTCCAGAATGCGGATGGACGGCGAATCGCGCTGATCATCAATGAATTCGGCGATCTCGGTATCGACAAGGGTATCGTTGAGGGCTGCGGGATTCCGGATTGCGAGGAAGGCGATATTGTCGAGCTGGCGAATGGGTGCATCTGCTGCACCGTGGCCGACGATTTCCTGCCGACCATTGAAACCCTGCTGGGCCGGGCTGATCCGCCGGATCATATTGTCATCGAAACTTCGGGTCTGGCCCTGCCGAAACCGCTGATCAAGGCCTTTGCCTGGCCGGAAGTACGGTCGCGTACCACTGTTGATGGCGTGGTTGCGATGATCGACGCCGCCGCCGTTGCCGATGGCCGCTTCGCCGATGACCCGGCGGCTGTGCAGGCGATCCGCGAAAGCGATGAGATGCTGGATCATGACAATCCGCTGGAGGAACTGTTCGAAGACCAGCTTGCCGCCGCCGATATCGTTATCCTGAACAAGACCGACCTGCTGGATGAAGCAACGATTGCCGGGGTTGAACAGACCCTGAAAGCACGGTTGCGACCGGGTGTGAAGATTTTGCGGGCCACGGAAGGCCGGGTCGATGTGGCTGTGGCGCTGGGCGTGAATGCCTCGGCAGAAGACGATCTGGATGCACGGCCTTCGCATCATGATGGTCCGCATGACCACGACCATGATGATTTTGACAGTTTCATCGTCGATCTCGGTCAGGTTGATGATGTTGCCGCGCTGACGACGCGGATCGGGACCACGGTCGATCAGTTCGACATTCTGCGCATCAAGGGCTTCATCGATGTACCGGGCAAGCCGATGCGTCAGGTGATTCAGGGTGTTGGCAGTCGTATCCAGACCTATTTCGACCGGCCCTGGAAATCAGGTGAATCACGCTCAAGCCAGTTGGTTGTGATCGGTCTGGCGGGTATGGACAAGACAGCCATCGAGGCCGCGCTGACCGCTGCCTGAGCGGCGCGCAGAGAGGCAGTTTCATGCATCTTCTCGCCGCGCAGCCGGGCATCGTCGCAGACGGATCGGAAGCGGTTGATCTCGGCCAGACGCCGGGTGATATCGTCATCCTGTCCGCCGCAGAATCCGAACTGGCCTGTCTTGCGGCAGCACAGCACCAGCTGGTGGAGCGGCATGGTGATGGCCAGCCATCCCTGCGTCTCGCCAGCCTGTTGCAGCTCGGACATAACATGTCCGTTGATCTCTACACCGAGACCATTCTGGAATCAGCAAAGCTGATAGTCATCCGCCTGCTGGGCGGTGCCTCCTACTGGCCTTATGGCCTTGACCAGGCGCTGGAAGTGGCCCGCCGGACGGGTGCAAAACTGGCAGTTCTGCCGGGTGATGATCAGCCGGACCCGGTGCTGTCGGATTACTGCACCCTGCCTGCGGGCGATTGTCACCGGCTCTGGCAATATGCCGTTCACGGGGGTGTCGACAACGCCGCCGAGATGCTGAATTTCGCAACCAGTCTGCTGGGCCGCGAGCGTGAGTGGCGTGAACCGGCGCCCCTGTTGCGGGGGGGGCGTTATGGCGAGGTTCTGCCGGAAGATGCCGACCGCCCGGTTGCGGCGATCCTGTTTTACCGGTCGCTGGTGCAAAGCGGCAATATGGCGGTAATTGATGCGCTCAGCCGTGCCCTGCGTGATGAGGGGCTGGCTCCGCTGCCGGTCTATGCAGCCAGCCTGCGGGATGCGGTGGCGGCGGGGACGGTTGAGGCCCTGCTGGCAGATCATCAGCCGGATATTATCCTCAATGCCACGGGGTTTGCGCTATCCACCCCGGGTGCGCCAACCAGTGCCTCGCCACTGGATGTCACCGATTGTCCTGTGTTGCAGGTGGTGTTTTCCGGCTCGAACGAAGCGGCCTGGCGAGAGTCCGATAACGGGCTGGGCGCACGTGATATCGCCATGAATGTTGCCCTGCCGGAAGTCGATGGCCGGGTTCTGGCCCGCGCCGTCTCATTCAAGTCATCGGCGAAACGTGATGCGCTGACCCAGACGGATATCGTCACCTACAAGCCGGTTGCCGATCGCATTGCCTTCACCGCGACACTGGCCCGGAACTGGGTGACCTTGCGCCGGAAGGCAGCCGGTCAGCGGCATGTTGCGCTGATTGTGGCCAATTATCCGAACCGGGATGGCCGGATCGGCAATGGTGTCGGGCTGGATACACCGGCGGCAGCGGTGGCGGCGATCGAACGGCTGGCGACAGACGGCTATGATGTTCAGAATGCCCCGGCGACGGGCGCCGAGCTGATCAAACGGCTGATGGACGGGCCGACCAATGATCATACGGCCCTGACCTCCCGGACGGTGACCGAGATGATCAGCCGCGATGAGTATCTCCGCTTCTGGTCGGATCTGCCGGAGGCTGTACGCAGTGCCGTCAGCGATCGCTGGGGAGAGCCGGAAGCCGATCCGTTCTTCCTCGCGGATCGGCAGGCTTTTGCCGTATCGGCCTATCGGTGCGGCAAGCTGATCATCGGTCTGCAACCGGCCCGTGGCTATAATATCGACCCGAAAGAAACCTATCACGACCCGGCGCTGGTGCCGCCGCATGCCTATCTCGCTTTCTATGCCTGGATCCGGCAGGTCTTTGAGGCTGACGCGGTCATTCATATGGGCAAGCATGGCAATATGGAATGGTTGCCGGGCAAGTCTGTCGCCCTGTCGGCAGATTGCTTTCCGGAAGCAGTGTTTGGCCCGATGCCGCATCTCTATCCCTTCATCGTCAATGACCCGGGGGAGGGAACGCAGGCAAAGCGCCGGGCGCAGGCGGTCATCATTGATCACCTGACCCCGCCCCTGACCCGCGCCGAATCCTACGGCCCGTTGCGGGAGCTGGAACGGCTGGTGGATGAGTTTTATGAGGCGGCAAATGTCGACCCGCGGCGTATGCGGGAACTGGGTCGGGAAATTGTCGAACTGTCAGAACAGAGCGGTCTTGATCTGGATTGTGGCATATCGGCAGATGACGACGAGGCCAGCCGGTTGCAGAAACTCGACAACCACCTCTGTGAACTCAAGGAAATGCAGATCCGCGACGGGCTGCATATCTTTGGCCATTCCCCGGAAGACCGGCTTCGCCGGGACCTTCTGGTGGCCCTGACACGGATACCCCGGGGCGATGGGGCTGCCGCGAATGCGTCGATCCTGCGGGCGCTGGCGGCGGATCTTGATCTGGGTTTTGACCCGCTGGACTGTGAGATGGCGGCAATCTGGCCGGGTCGGAAGCCAATGCTTCTCGACGGCCTGACCGATGACCGCTGGCGGACGGCAGGTGATACGGTGGAGCGCCTTGAACTGCTGGCGGCCGGGCTTGTCGGTGGTGATCTGGACTGTCCGGCAGACTGGACGGCAACGACAGCTGTCCTGACGGAAATCACCGACCGGATTGCGGTGGCGGTTGATGCCTGTGGCCCGGCGGAACTTGAGGGGCTGGCGACGGGGCTGGACGGGCGGTTTGTCGCCCCCGGCCCGTCCGGTGCACCGACACGGGGCAGGCCTGAAGTATTGCCGACGGGGCGGAATTTCTATTCTGTCGACACACGTACAGTGCCGACACCAACCGCCTGGCGGCTGGGCTGGAAGTCGGCTTCCCTGCTGATTGACAGATACGTACAGGATAACGGGGACTGGCCAAAGTCGATGGCTTTGTCGGCCTGGGGCACGTCGAACATGCGTACGGGTGGTGACGATATTGCACAGGCGATGGCCCTGATCGGGGTCCAGCCGTCCTGGGAGACAGGATCGGGGCGCGTCATCGGGTTCGAGATTATCCCGGCGAATGTACTGGGCCGGCCCCGTGTTGATGTGACGCTGCGGATTTCCGGGTTCTTCCGTGATGCCTTTCCGGGCCTGATCGACCTGTTTGATTCGGCTGCCCGTGCTGTTGCTGAACTGGATGAACCGGCAAGTCAGAACCCGGCGGCGGCGGCCTGGCGTCTGGCATCGTCATCCCTGCAGGCGGATGGCCTTGACCGGGCCATGGCCGAACAGCAGGCGGGTCATCGTGTATTCGGATCGAAACCCGGTGCCTATGGCGCGGGCCTGCAGGCACTGATTGACGAGAAATGCTGGGAAAGTGACGCGGACCTGGCGGCAGCTTATGTGGAATGGGGCGGTTATGCCTATGGTGCGGGAGCCGCCGGCCGGGCCGCCCATGATACTTTCCGTGACCGGCTGAAAACCGTGCAGGCGGTCATCCAGAATCAGGATAACCGGGAACATGACCTGCTCGATTCCGACGACTATTATCAGTTTGAAGGCGGTATGACGGCGGCGGTCCGGGTGCTGTCCGGGTCGCAGCCTGCGGCTTATCACCCCGATCATTCACGACCGGAATCACCCCGTATCCGCAGTCTTGAGGAAGAGGTCGCCCGTGTGGTGCGTGCCCGTGTGGTGAATCCGAAATGGATCAGCGGGGTCATGCGTCACGGCTACAAGGGCGCGTTCGAGATGGCGGCGACCGTGGATTATCTGTTCGCCTTTGCTGCGACGGCCCGCTGTGTCCGGGATCATCATTTTGATCTGGTGTTCGACGCCTATCTGGAAGACAGCGAGGTTCTGGCCTTTCTGGAACAGGAAAACCCTGCCGCCCTGCGTGAACTGTCAGACCGGCTGCGTGAGGCAATTGACCGGGGCCTGTGGCAACCCCGCCGTAATACGGTCTATGATCGCCTGACCAGCCTGACAGAGGAGCATTCCAATGAGTGATGACAGCACCAACAGCGACCACAAGGCCAAGAAAGCCAAGATCAAGGCAGCGCGTGACAAGATGATGGCGGGCAAGACCGATGAACGTGGCCTGCTGATTGTCCATACCGGCAAGGGCAAGGGCAAATCATCCTCTGCCTTCGGCATGGTTCTGCGCTGTGTCGGTCACGGTATGCCGGTCGGGGTTGTCCAGTTCATCAAGGGGGCATGGGATACGGCAGAGCGCCGGGTATTTGAAAGCTTCTCCGAACTGGTCACCTTCAGGGCAATGGGGGAAGGCTTTACCTGGGAGACGCAGGACCGTGAACGTGATGTCGCTGCTGCCGAAAAAGCCTGGGAAATGGCAAAGGAAATGATTGCGGACCCGGCCATGCGGATGGTCGTTCTGGATGAACTGAACATCGCGCTGCGCTATGAATATCTGGCAATTGATGATGTGCTTGCGGTGCTGAAATCCCGTCGCCCGGATCTGCATATCGTGGTGACCGGACGTAATGCACATGAAGATCTGATTGAAGCGGCTGATCTGGTTACAGAAATGACATTGGTCAAACATCCGTTCCGGGATGGCGTTAAAGCGCAGCCGGGCGTGGAATACTGACCCCTGTTTTCTTGAATACTTAATCTTTCCCGGCTAGTGTCGGGGCTGCTTCGGGGGAATGGATATTAACGCGGGTGGCTCATGAATAATCTGATGCGGCGCAGTCTGGTAGCGGTAGGTTTGTCGCTGGCGGTTTTTTCAATGGTCGCGGGGTTTCGTCCCGTTGCTGCTCATGCGGAATCCTCCGGTCAGGAAGTGGTTCAGAAATCCCTGCTGACGGTTGAGAAATTTCTGGCTGACCGGGATTATCGCAGCCTTCATGAACAGCTGGGGCGGGCCAAGGGCGTGCTGATTGTTCCCGGCTTGCTGAAAGCCGGTTTTATCTTTGGTGCGGAATTCGGCAATGGTGTGTTGCTGGCCCGTGACGATACGGGCAAATGGAGCTACCCGGCGTTTTACACTCTCGGTGCGGGCAGTCTCGGCTTTCAGGCCGGGGTAGAAAGTTCCGAGGTCATGTTTCTGATCATGAATCAGCAGGGTCTCGAAGCTGTCATCAATCATCAGGTCAAGCTGGGGGCCGATGTCTCCATCGCAATCGGCCCGGTTGGCGCAGGCGCGGAAGCGTCGACCACCACCAGTCTTGGTGCAGATATCATTTCCTATTCCAAGGCGGTCGGCCTGTTTGGCGGCGCGGCCTTTGAAGGCGCTGTCATCGGTTCGCGGGCGTCCTGGAATGAGGAATATTACGGTCGTCCGGTCACGGCGGAAACCATCGTGATCGAACAGCTGGCCCAGAACCCGGCAGCAGATGAGCTGCGCAAGGCGCTTGATCTGCGCTGACCCCGGCTGTTTTCCTGCTTTTTCTGCCACAGACTGACCCGACTTGCCGGCTGACCGGCGGCAGTGAACAGAGTCCCTGAACCGACCGGATATCGTCCGAATGTCCAGAACCGCAGCAGTGATGTTTCAGGGCACCGGCTCGGATGTCGGCAAGTCGTTGCTGGTGGCCGGCCTTTGCCGCGCCCTGACAATGCGCGGTCTCAGGGTTCGCCCCTTCAAACCACAGAACATGTCGAACAATGCGGCGGTGACGTCTGATGGTGGCGAGATTGGCCGCGCGCAGGCATTGCAGGCCCGGGCCTGCGGGGTCGCGGCATCGGTTCATATGAATCCGGTACTGCTGAAGCCGCAGTCGGATGTGGGCTCGCAGGTTATTATACAGGGTCGGGTTTTCGGAAATGCCCGTGCCCGTGATTACTATGATCTGAAACCGCAATTACTGCCGCGTATCCTCGACAGTTTTCAGCGGATGCAGGATGAGGCAGACATAGTCCTGATTGAAGGTGCGGGATCCCCGGCGGAAGTCAATCTGCGGGCGGGTGATGTGGCCAATATGGGCTTTGCCGAAGCCGCGGATATTCCGGTTGTTCTGATCGGCGATATCGAACGCGGCGGGGTGATTGCCTCGATTGTCGGCACACAGCAACTTCTGCCGCAGGCAGAGCGTGACCGGATCGCAGGCTATATCATCAACAAGTTCAGGGGTGATGTCAGCCTGTTCGATTCCGCCATCGACATCATCGGCCAGCATACGGGCAAACCCTGTTTCGGGGTTGTGCCCTTCTTTGCCGCCGCCTCACGTCTGCCGGCAGAAGATGCGGCTTCCCTGTCATCTCCCGCAGTCGGGAAAGACGCGCTGATCCGGGTTGCGGTGCCCCGGCTGTCGCGGATCGCCAATTTCGATGATCTCGACCCGCTAACGGCTGAACCGGCTGTTGCGCTGACCATCGTTCAGCCCGGCGACGTTATTCCGGCGGAAACGGATCTGGTGCTGCTGCCCGGTTCCAAGGCGACAATGGCTGACCTGCGTGACCTCCGGCATAATGGCTGGGATATCGATATTCTGGCTCATGTCCGGCGTGGTGGTGCCGTCATCGGGCTTTGTGCCGGTTATCAGATGCTGGGCCAGAGCGTCAGCGACCCGGACGGTATCGAAGGTCCGGCAGGACGTGAGCCGGGACTTGGTCTGCTGGATGTCGAGACGGTGATCGGCGGTGACAAGGCACTGGTTGCACGTACGGCGACGCATCTGGCCACCGGTTTGCCGGTCACCGGCTACGAGATGCATATGGGCCGGACAAGCGGCCCGGACTGTGCCCGCCCGGTGCTGACTTTCAGTGATGGCCGCAATGACGGTGCCGTCAGTGCCGACGGACTGGTTTCCGGCTGCTATCTGCACGGTCTGTTTGCCGGGGATGACTGCCGGGCAGACATCCTGCGCCGGCTGAACCCGGCAATCCGGTCGACGGTCAGATATGATCAGGAAGTAGAGCAAACCCTTGATGCGCTTGCCCGGCATCTGGAGTCTTCACTGGATCTGGACGGGCTTCTGGCAGCGGCCAGATAGGGTTTCCCGAGCGAAGTTTTGAGTCTTCGGACCATTTATCGCATAGTCCGCGCAATAACAGACAGGAGACTTATGTGAGTGATGAGACAGCCAACGCTGGAACGGATGCGGAATATCGTGAATCCCTGAGGAAGCAACTGGAGGAACATATTCTCCGTTTGTCGGTTGTGGCTTCGGTCGTACATCGGGACGGGCCAAAGGGCGTAACGCCGGAAGCCCTGAAGGAATTCGTCAAGGGCGGGCTGCCCGTTTATCCCAATCATGGCGTCTATGCGTCGGGTCTCGGCTTCTTTCTGGGGGCACGTACCCTGAAGCTGGAGGCGGAAGATGCGATCATGTTCGGGGCAGAACTGTCCTTCGGCATGTATCAGCGTCTCGGCCTGCCGGCAGAGCGCGCCGAAGCTTCCGTGCATGAGTCTCTGGACGGCCTGATCGAGGCGCTGGAAGATCTGCATGACAAGCAGGAAGCAGGCAAGGGGCAGGGACAACTCAGTGATGCCCAGGCGGTTGCCCTGTTTACACAGGTTGTGGCCAGCCGGATCATCGCCAGCCTGACCGGCCGGAAGGATGATCCGTTCCAGCCGACAGATGACGAAATTCAGGAATTTGCCCGTCTGGTGGTTGTGAGCTGAGACAGGTACCGGCCCGGAGATTCCGGGTCAGTTTCTCAGAAACTGGGTGTGACAGGTGGTGCAGGTCTGAACGACTTCGGACAGCGCCGCCTTCACCGCAGGACGGGCGCCGCCCATGCGACGGGCGGCAACAAAGCCCTTGTCTGACTGCCGCTGGGCCTCGGTGAACAGCCGGTCAAAATTCCGGCGCAACTGCCAGATGACCGGACTTGCCCGCCCGCCATGGGATGCCCGGCTGTTGGGGAACAGGCGGCTGACGCTCTTCAACACTTCAGTCATGATGTAGAACTGCTCGGCGACCTCGCGGGGCCGGTAGGCGGCGGGGTCGGCTGATTCCAGCACAAGCAGCCGGTTCACGCTGTTCTGCAGCAATTGCATACCCTGTTGCCGGGTCTCCACGACACTCTGCGCGGTGGCTGTGCCAGCCGAAACCAGCAGACAGATTGCCAGTATCAGGGTTCGTCCCGGCAGCGTCATTGCGACAGGGCGTCAGCCATCAGCTGAACGTGAGCAGCAATCTGATCAATACCACCTTCGCCGCCGGTCCAGGCAATCTTGCCATCCCGGTCCAGATCGACACCGGTCATCAGTTGCAGGGACAGGTCACGCATCTTGAGCACCAGCGGTGCGGCCACATGCGGGTCCGGGGCCCGGATGATGCTGTCAGCCAGCGCCCGGATGGTGTCTGCGCGGGTCATGCTGTCGGATGCCGCCGCCGCGACATGGGCTGCGTGCATCTTCACGCCCTCCGTCGCATCCTCGGCGCCGGCCGCCCGCCCGACGGCAAGTGACAGCCCGGCCAGCCCCTTTTTCAGTCCGTAGCCCAGCCCGCGACCATTGAATGCCGGTTCCGGTTCGATAGCATGAATGACATGGCGTGCCTGTGTCCTCATCCAGTCCAGATCATCGGTCTTGCTGGCGGCATATCGTGCATGACGTTCAACATTACGGGCTTCGCCATAAACCGTTGCCAGCAGCCCCTGACCGCCGGGGGTATCCGGTGCCCGGGTCTGGATCATCATCAGCGCGCTGGCTGCACCGGTGGCGGCGGCAACACCGGGAAGGGTCAGGGCCAGACAGGTCACGGCGGCACAGAGGCGGAGGTAATACACGGTCGGACTCCTGTTGTCGTTTTGAGTACCCCATCAAACATTGCAAAACCTGAAAAGCTGCAAAGGACCGGGTGAATAAATTAATCGTGATACCAAACTAGACTGAAACTCCTGTAATTACATGGACTGCTGTTTTTTTGCAGTCAGGATAACAAAAGAATCAAACAGAGAGGCTCTCCCGATGTTCACGTTTCAGAAAACTGCGGCAGTTTTGATCGCTGCTTCTACCCTGTTGCTCGGTGCCACCGCGGCCAGCGCTTCGGGCGAAGATGACATCAAATACCGGCAGACAAACTACAAGGCTGTTGGGGCTCATATGGGGGCGATGGCGGCTATTCTCAAAGGTGAGGTCGCACATAAGGACCAGCTTGCCGGCCATGCTGATGCGCTGGCCATGATCGCCGCGAATGCCCCCAGCCTGTTCCCGGAAGGATCTGGTCCTGATGCGGGTGAGACCAAGGCAAAAGCGGAAATCTGGAGCGATCCGGAAGGCTTCAAGAAAGTGCTCGCAGGATTTGACACAGCTGCCGCCAATGCAGCGGCAGCCGCGAAGACCGGTGACATGGCTGCCTTTGGTGCGGCCTTCAAGCAGCTGGGCGGTGCCTGTGGTGCCTGCCATAAAGCTTATCGGGAAAAATAGACAGAATATTGCCGGCACTTCCGGTTCTGTCCGGAAGTGCCGGATGATCTTACGGGATATATGACGCCGCGCGGATTGATTTCTGTCGCGGCGTTGTCATGATCAGATCATGAAACAGTCTGTCGATATCGCTATTGTGGGCGGAGGCGTCATAGGCAGTGCGATTGCCTGGTTCCTGACGCAGGCTCCTGACCCGCCGACAGTTGCCCTGATCGAGAAAGACCGCTGTTTCACACAGGCCAGCACTACCCTTTCCGTTGGCGGGATCCGGCAACAGTTCTCCACCGCTGAAAATATCGCAATGTCACTCTATGCCGCCCGGTTTGTCCGGGATGCCGGGATTTTGCTGGCGGTCGGGAATGAGCAGCCGGAAGTGACGTTCCGGGAAAATGGCTATCTGATGCTGGCGAGTGCGGCAGGTGAAGATATTCTTCGCTGTAATACGGCACTTCAGCAATCGATGGGTGCGGATATTGGGCTGCTGTCACCAGACGAAATCAGTATCCGTTTTCCCTGGCTTTCACCGGCGGGGCTGGCTGCCGGCGCGCTTGGACAAAGCGGCGAAGGCTGGATCGATCCGGCCAGCCTGCTACAGGCCTTCCGGCGCAAAGCCCGCGAACAGGGGGCGCTGCTGATAGACGACAGGGTGATCGGCATCGAACAGGCGGCGGGCCGGGTGAACGGGGTGTCCCTGGCGTCTGGTGACGTGATCCGGTGTGGCGAGGTGGTTATTGCCGCCGGCCCGGACAGTGGCACGGTTGCCCGCCTTGCCGGTGCGGATATTCCGGTGGAGCCGCGTCGTCGTCAGGTTTTCGTCATCGATGCCCGGCAGGAAATCCCGGACTGCCCGCTGGTAGTTGATCCCGCCGGTGTTTATTTCCGGCCTGAGGGGAAATATTTTATCTGTGGCAAGTCACCGGATGCGGCAGATGACCCGCCGGGCTGGCGCGTTGAGGATCCGGTTGATTACCGCCAGTTCGAGGAAGATATCTGGCCTGTCCTTGCCGAACGCGCGCCGTTGTTCGAGGCGGTGAAGGTGATCAATGCCTGGGTCGGGCATTATGATTATAATCCGGTCGACCAGAATGCTGTCCTCGGGCTGGTTCCGGAATTCGAAAATCTGCACGTCGCCTCCGGTTTCAGCGGCCACGGCCTGCAACAGGCTCCGGCGGTCGGCCGTGCCATGGCGGAACTGCTGCTGACGGGCGGTTTCCAGTCACTTGACCTGTCACGCTTTTCGCCAGCCCGGTTCCGGAGACAGGATCTCGTGCTGGAAAGGAACGTCGTCTAGTTATCTGGTCGGTCCGGTATTTTTACGACAGCTCCAGTACCCGTTCCCGCAGCACAAATTTCTGGATCTTCCCGGTTGATGTTTTGGGCAGCGGGCCGAAGATGACGGTCTTTGGGGCCTTGAAGCGGGCCATCTTGCTCTGACAGAAAGCAATCACATCGGCGTCTGTTACCGGCCCGGCCTCTTCCCGCAGGGTGACGAAGGCGCAGGGCGTTTCCCCCCATTTTTCATCAGGGCGGGCGACAACGGCGGCCTCCATGATGTCCGGATGTTTGTAGAGAACTTCTTCGATTTCCAGTGAGGAGATGTTCTCGCCACCGGAAATAATGATGTCCTTTGAGCGATCCTTGACCTCGATATAGCCATTGGGATGGGTGACGGCCAGATCGCCGGTATGGAACCAGCCGCCGGCAAGGGCTGCTTCTGTTGCATCCGGATTCTTCAGATACCCCTTCATCACCGCATTGCCGCGAATGAACATTTCACCGATCTGCTGACCGTCCCAGGGCACTTCGGTGAAGGTCTCCGGATCAAAGACCCGCACATCTTCAAAGGCGACGGTCTGTACGCCCTGCCGCGACATCATGACCGCCCGGTCATCGATATCGAGGTCATCCCATTCCGGCTGCCAGACGCAGACTGTCGACGGGCCGTAGGTTTCTGTCAGGCCATAGAGATGCGAGACACTGAAACCCATCTTTTCCATTGATGAGATGATGGCGCTTGGGGGTGCCGCACCACCTGTCGCCACCTTGACGGTATGACCGAAGCTGCGTTTCACCGCAGCCGGAGCATGGACCAGCATGTTCAGGACAATCGGTGCTCCGCACATATTGGTAACCTGCTCGTCGACAATCAGCCGGAAGATTTCTTTCGGATCAACGGCCCGCAGGCAGACATGCGTTGCCCCGGCAAAGGTAACCGCCCAGGTACAGGTCCAGCCATTGCAGTGGAACATCGGCAGGGTCCACAGATAGGTGCTGCGGTCATTCAGTTCGAACGCGAAGGCGTTGCTGACCGAATTCAGATAGGCCCCGCGATGATGATAGACCACGCCCTTCGGATTACCGGTCGTGCCGGAGGTATAGTTCAGGCTGATGGCCTGCCATTCGTCTTCCGGCAGGGTGACCGGATAATCCGGATCGGCGGCGGCCAGCATTGCCTCATATTCGCCGGTTCCGATGAGGTCGCCCGGTCCGGTATATTCCGGGTCGTCATAATCAATGACGATGGGGCGGGCCGTGGTCAGCGACAGGGCCTCACGCGCAACCGCAGACAGGGCGCGGTCGACGATGAACATCTTCGCTTCGGAATGTTCCAGAATGAAAGCAATCGTCGCCGCATCCAGTCTGGTATTGATGGCATTCAGTACGGCACCGGCCATTGGAATGCCGTAATGGGATTCCAGCAGGCAGGGCGTGTTCATTGCCAGTACACTGACGGCATCACCACGGCCAATGCCCCGTGCGGACAAGGCAGAGGCAAACCGCCGGCAGCGGTCAAGCATCTGGCTGTAGGTAATGCGGATCCGGCCATGAATGATGGCGGCTTTATCCGGATAGACCATGGCGGACCGGCGCAGGAAGCTGATGGGTGACAGCGGTAAATGGTTGGCCGCGTTCTGTCCGAGTGATTGTTCAAAGATATCCGTCATTCCGATGAGCTCTTGCCTGCCCTGAGTTTGCGTTCGTGAAAGATGAAGCCGAGAAAATTCATCAGCAACTGTGCGGCGAGAATGCCGGTGATGCCGGACGGGTCGTAAGCCGGTGCTACCTCGACCAGATCCATACCGACCACGTCGCCCTGCTTTGTCAGCCCCTGAAGAATTTCGAGGACTTCATAATACTGGAAGCCACCATGGCTGGGTGTGCCGGTTCCCGGAGCGATAGACGGATCGAACCCGTCGATATCGATGGTGACGTAATAGCGGACATTCTTCGGGATCCGGTCCAGAACGCCCTGCGGTCCGAGTCTGCGCACATCGCGGACGGACAGAATGTCGGATCCGGCATCGCGTGCGGCGTCATAATCTGACCGGTTCGACGAGGATACATTGCGGATACCCATCTGGGTCATGCCGGTGACATGGACCATTTCGGAGGCCCGGCGCAGCGGATTGCCATGGCCATAGCGCACGCCATGCCGTTCATCGACGAAATCAAGATGGGCATCGAAATGGATGATATGAACCGGTTCCTGACCGGCATAGGCCGCCATGCAGGGGGCATGAACCGCATGATCGCCGCCAAGAATGACCGGCAGGGCACCCGCTTCGAGAATTTTACGCACCGCGAATTCCGTGTTCGCGTGGCTTTGCATTGTATCGGTATGGACGATGTCGGCATCCCCGACATCAACAATCCTGACCTCGCCATCCGGCAGATAGACCACGTCGTCCTCGAAGTCATAGGCACCGGCATGGCCGAAGGAGAACAGGGTCGATGCCTCGCGGATGGCACGCGGGCCAAACCGGGCACCGGACCGGTACTGGGTTCCCATGTCATAGGGCACACCGAGCACGGCCACGTCGGCGTCGATCTTGTCCCAGTCGGTGAGCGGCGGGGATTTTGCAAAGGTGCAATGCCCGACAAAGGGCAGGTTCAGCCGTCCCTTCTCATAGCTGTTATCTGACATCGGCCTCCCCCTGATATCGCATTGCCGGTATGCTGACGGCAAACGCCTATGCCAGCAAGCACCGGATCGGAGAAATCAGTGGAGCCGCCCGCCGTTCGGAATTTTCCGGTCCGGTGCAATCAGCACAATGGCACCGGAGTCATCGGGGAAGCCCAGAACCAGACATTCCGACATGAACTTGCCGATCTGCTTTGGCGGAAAGTTGACGACGGCTGCAACCTGACGGCCAATCAGACTTTCCGGCGTATAATGCACGGTGATCTGTGCCGAGGTTTTCCGGGTGCCAATCTCCTCGCCAAAATCGATCCAGAGCTTGATCGCAGGCTTTCGGGCTTCCGGATAAGGTTCGGCCTGAATGACCGTTCCAACGCGGATATCGGTTTTCAGAAAATCATCAAATGACAGGGACATGGTTCGGTTACCTCTGGGAGTCGATCATCGAGAGTATCGGCCCGTTCATGTCAAAGGCGCTTTCGACAACCGAAAAATGGTTGGTTCCGGGAAGGGAGCTTTTGGTTATATGGGCGCCGGAGGCGGCCCAGCTGGCAGTGAAATCATCCGACTGCCGGTGATATTCCGGGCTTTCATCCCCGCCGACGACGCAACTGATGCTGGCACGGGTACGGGGCGGCATGAAGATCGGACTGTTTTCTTCAGCGGAGTCTGCGGTCATCCGGACGGCGTCATTGATCGGGGTGTGGATGATCGGTTCCAGCTCGTACAGACCGCTGATCAGGACGGCACCGGAAATCGGATGGTTGGGAAGCCCGGGGTCGTAGGCTGACCAGTCTGTGGCACAGAGTACGGCACCCAGATGACCACCGGCTGAATGCCCGGAAATCGACAGGCGGCTGGAATCAACCCCAAGCGTCTGGCCGGATTTCAGCAAAAAGGCGACGCATCTGCGTACCTGCCCGACGATATCCGAAATCGTCACATCCGGGCAGAGCCCGTAACTCATAACGGCGACAGCAGCCCCGTGATCGTTCAGGCCTTCGGCAATGAAGCTGAAATTCTTGCGGCCCATTGCCTGCCAGTAGCCGCCGTGAATGAACAGGTGCAGGGGCGGATTCTCGGCATCTGGCAAGAACAGATCGAGCTTTTCCGCATCCGACCGGCCATAGGAGATGTCCGGGACATATTTCGGGGCGCGCTTGCGGTAATCCTCGCTCCAGTCGTCCCAGGTCGCAAAAAAATCCTGATGGTCGGGCACCAGACCACGGTTGTTGTATTGCCGGACCAGTTCGGTTTTCGCCAGATCGCGCCAGCCCATCGGCACTGCTCCTTCAGGGAATCACTGCGGTCGTCTCAATCTCGATCTGCGCACGATCCTCCATCAGAGCCGAAACCTCAACCACCGCCATTGCCGGATAGTTGCGTCCCATCAGGTCACGCCAGGCCTGTCCGATCTGTTTCAGATTGCTGAGATAGGCCGGCTTGTCCGTGATGAACCAGGTCATCCGGACGACATGCTCCGGTCCGGCCCCGCCGGCTTTCAGCACGGCGAGCGTGTTTTCCAGCGTCTGGCGAAACTGCGCGGCGAAGTCATCAGTCTCGAACAGGCCTTCCGGGGTCCAGCCGATCTGACCGGCGACAAAGATGATTTCACCAGAGGCCTTGATGCCGTTGGCGTAACCGCGCGGCTGTGGCCAGCCTTCGGGTAACAGGGTCTTCATACGGATAGTCTCCTTAACTTATTCCTTGCCCTCGGCCATCTGGCGCAGACGGAACCGCTGGACCTTGCCGGTTTCAGTGCGGGGCAGGGCTGGCAGAAACTCGATGGCGCGGGGATATTTATAGGGGGCGATGGCATTTTTCACATAATCTTGCATATGCTTCACCAGTTCCGGCGACGGGAACTGGCCTTCGCGCAGCACCACATAGGCTTTGACGATATGGCCGCGGGCCGCGTCGGGGGCGGCAACCACCCCGCATTCAGCGACAGCATCATGAGACAGCAGCGCCTCTTCGACCTCCGGCCCGGAAATGTTGTAGCCTGAAGAAATGATCATGTCGTCGGCCCGGGCGGCAAAGCGGAAGAAACCGTCCTCATCCTGCAGGAACGCATCCCCCGTCAGGTTCCAGCCATCCCGGACATAGTTCTTCTGCCGGTCATCGGCCAGATAACGGCAACCGGTCGGTCCCCGTACCGCCAGCTTGCCGACTTCGCCACGCGGCATTTCATTCATATTGTCATCGACGATCATCGCTTCATATCCGGGTACCGGCATGCCGGTTACGCCGGGCCGGACCATTTCCTCAGGGAAGCTGATGAAGATATGCAGCATCTCGGTAGCACCCATGCCATCCATGATCCCGATGCCGGTGGCGCGTTTCCAGTCTTCATGGATGGGGACCGGCAGGGTTTCCCCGGCAGAGATGCATTTGCGCAGCGAGGTCAGGGCAAAATCCTGGCTGAGATCGGTCATGACCCGGTAGGCAGTGGGTGCGGTGAAACAGATGGTGGCCCGGAAGTCATCAATCGCAGCAGCCAGAACCGGTGGTGATGCCTTCTCCAGCAACACCGTTGCCGCGCCGACATGCATCGGAAAGGTCACCAGTCCGCCAAGGCCAAAGGTAAAGGCAATGGGCGGTGAGCCGATGAAAATGTCGGTCACGCCGGGGCGCAGCATCTTCGTGCAGTAAGCATCGTTGATGATCATGACGTCACGGTGGAAATGCATCGTACCTTTCGGCAGCCCGGTCGTGCCGGACGTAAAGGCGATCAGGACGACATCTTCGGCAGCGGTTTGTACGGTATCGAAGTTCGGCGACTTATCGGACATCAGCCGTTCCAGTTCGGCGCCCGCCCCCGGTTCGCCGGAGCCGTTGAAATAGCAGATGCGCTGTAGCCGGCTGGTCAGCGCAGGGGTTTTTTCCATTTCCTCAGACAGGCGTTCATCGCAAAGGGCGAAATCAATCTCTGCCTTGTCGATGATGACCGAGAGTTCTTTCGCACGCAGCAGCGGCATGGTGGCAACGACAATGCCGCCGGCTTTGGCGATGGCAAACCAGCAGGCGACGAACATCGGGTTGTTGGCGGCGCGGATCAGCACCCGGTTGCCCGGCTTCAGGCCCAGCTCATCCACCAGCACGTGAGCGATCCGGTTCGCCCGGTCCTGCAGATTGGCATAGGTCCAGGTTTCCCGGGGTGTGTAGAAAACCGGCTTTGGGCCCAGTCCGGCCTGCACCTTGTTATCCAGCAACTCGGTGGCGCAGTTAAGGCGTTCGGGATATTTCAGCCCGGCTTTCGCCAGATCCATGACCGGCCACTGATCTGGCGGCGGCAGGTTGTCGCGGGCGAATGTGTCGAGATGAGCGGTATAGGCGGTCATGCGGCACCTCCGGACTGTGAAGCTGCTGAATGGTTGCTGAGTGTCTGCCGGGCAATCACGACCTGCTGAATCTCTGATGCCCCCTCATAGATCCGCAAGGCCCGGACGTCGCGATAGAGCCGTTCCACCGGATTACCGGCGACCACGCCATGCCCGCCCATGATCTGCACCGCCTGATCGACAACCTTCTGCGCCTCTTCCGTGGCAAACAGCTTGGCCATCGAGGCTTCGCGGGTGACCCGCTCGGCACCGTTATCCTTGGTCCAGGCCGCCCGGTAGACCATCAGGGCGGCCGCATCGACGGAGACCGCCATATCCGCGATCTTGCCCTGAACCATCTGCAATTCGGCCATCGGTGCGCCAAACAGTTCGCGGGATGACGCCCGGTCCAGTGCTTCATCCAGGGCACGGCGGGCAAAGCCAAGGGCGGCGGCCCCGACGGTGGAGCGAAAGACATCCAGCGTGCCCATGGCGATGCGAAAACCCGCGCCACCTTCGCCAATCATGGCCCCGGCGTCGACCCGGCATTCTTCGAATACCAGCCGGGCCAGCGGATGCGGGGCAGAGACATCAATCCGCCCGGCGATTTTCAGGCCGGGATTATCCGCCTCGACGATGAAAGCCGAGAGGCCACGGGCACCGGGAGCCT
Source organism: Alphaproteobacteria bacterium HT1-32 (assembly GCA_009649675.1). Classification (NCBI taxonomy): domain Bacteria; kingdom Pseudomonadati; phylum Pseudomonadota; class Alphaproteobacteria; species Alphaproteobacteria bacterium HT1-32. The sequence continues at coordinate 1,679,712 of WJPL01000001.1, forward strand.
CGCCGGTCCGGGCAAAGACGACATACATATCGGCGATACCGCCGTTGGATATCCAGGTCTTCTCACCATTCAGGATAAAGCTGTCGCCATCCCTGACGGCTGTTGTCGCCATGGCGGCGACGTCTGAGCCACCGGCAGGTTCAGACAGGGCAAAGGCGGGAATGGTCTTGCCTGCGGCAATGGCCGGCAGCCAGCGACGGCGCTGGTCATCATTGCCATAAAAACTGATCGGGCCGCCCCCCAGCCCCTGCATGGCAAAGGCGAAGTCCGCGAGACCGTTATGTCGGGCCAGTGTTTCGCGGATCAGGCAGAGGCTGCGGACATCCAGCTTGTCGGAGACCCCGCCCCAGGCGGCCGGAACCGCATGGCGCAACAGACCCTCCGCGGCCATCCGCCGGACCAGTTCACGACAATCATCATCGAGATCGCTGTCACCATGAAGGTTATCGCGCACCTGACTGGCGGCAAAGTCATCAACCTGACCTGCCAGATCACGATGTCTGTCTTCAAAGAACGGCCAGTTGAGGAAGCTCTGGTCCGCCATGGTCAGTTCCCCTCGAAGACCGGTTTCTGTTTCGCGGCAAAGGCCTCGAACGCCCGGGTAAAGTCGTCGGTCTGCATGCAGATGGCCTGTGCTTGTGCTTCGGCCTCAATCGCCTGATCAATGGTCATCGACCATTCCTGATTCAGCATGGTCTTGGTGATGCCATGGGCAAAGGTCGGGCCTTCGTTCAGCCGGGCGGCGAAGGCGATGGCTTCATTCAGCAGCTCGTCAGATGGTACCAGCCGGTTGAACCAGCCCCAGCGCTCACCTTCCTCTGCCGACAGGGAGCGCCCGGTAAACAGCAGTTCGGAGGCCCGGCCCTGCCCGATGATCCGGGGCAGGATGGCACAGGCCCCCATGTCACAGCCGGCGAGGCCGACACGGGTGAACAGGAAGGCGGTTTTGGCTGTCGGTGTGCCAAGACGGATATCTGCGGCCATGGCGATACAGCTGCCGGCCCCGGCACAGATACCGTCCAGCGCGGCAATGACCGGCTGCGGGCAGGCGCGAATGGCCTTGATCAGGTCGCCGGTCATCCGGGTGAAGGCCAGCAGGTCTTTCATGTTCATCTTGGTCAGCGGTTCGATGATTTCGAACACATCGCCGCCGGAACAGAAGTTCCCGTCGGCACCGGTGACGACGACCGATTTCACATCATCTGCATAGACCAGATCGCGGAACGTATCGCGCAGTTCGGCATAGCTGTCGAAGGTCAGCGGGTTTTTCTTTTCCGGCCGATTCAGCGTGATGATCGCCACATCACCCTGCATCTGCCATTTGAAATGCCCCGGTTTCAGATCGGCCATCAACATTACGCAGCTCCCTTCCCGATGTTATTTTTCACCGATTTCCGTGCCCGGGATAACAGGTCGGAGAGTTGTCCGATTTCCGTGTCATCCAGCCCGCCCAGCATGTCGGCTACCCAGCCATGATGCTCCCGCGCCATGGTGACGAACTTTTCCCGGCCCTGTTCCGACAGATGAATAACCGAGCTGCGCCGGTCGCCGGGTTTGGCTTCACGGCGGACATCGCCGTCCCGTTCCAGCCGCTCGACAACACCGGTTATATTGCCGTTGGAGACCATCATGCTTTGTGACAATTCCGTCATGGTCAGCCCGTCCGGGGCATCATGCAGGGCGGCCAGCAGGTCGAACTGGGGCAGGGTGACGTTGAAGCGTGACCGCAGCCCGGCCCGCAATTCGCGTTCGATCATGGTCGAGCAGACCAGCATCCGCAGCCAGAGGCGCAGACGATCCCGGTCATGGCCGTCCAGCAGGTCGTAAGATGTCTTGTGATTATCCGGCATGATTACATCACCTCGCCGCCGGCAATGGCGATGGCCTGACCTGTCAGGGCAGACTGCGCCGGATCGGCCAGCCACAGAACGGTGGCAGCGACTTCCTCCGGCTGGATCAGCCGTCCCTGCGGATTGCTGGCTTCCAGATCGGCCCGCGCCTCGCTGGTGCTGCGTCCGGTTTTTGAGGCAATCCTGTCGATGGCTGTGGTGACGATCTCGGTTTCCGTATAGCCCGGACAGACCGCATTGACCGTGATGCCTTTCTTCGCAGTTTCCAGTGCCAGTGAGCGGGTCAGGCCGATCACCGCATGTTTTGACGCGACGTAACCGGAAACATAGGCATAGCCCTTCAGCCCGGCAGTGGAGGCCACGTTGATGATACGGCCCCAGCCACTTTCCAGCATGCCGGGCAGGGCCGCCTGGCTGGCATGGAAAACGCCCATCAGATTGACATCGAGCATGCGGCGGAAGGCATCTTCATCCATTTTGCCGAAGGGCGCGGTCTCGACCGTACCGGCATTGTTGACCAGCACGTCAATCCGGCCGCTGTTGGCCTGTGCCTGACGAAAGGCCTGGGCGACGCTGGTTGCTTTGGAGACATCGCAGGCAATGGCCCGGGTACCGATCAGGCGACCCGCGGCCTGTTCCAGCCGGTCGCGGTCGCGCCCCATGATGGTGACGGTTGCCCGCATTTGCGTCATGGCCTTTGCAACCGCCAGCCCGATACCGGTGCCGCCGCCGGTCACAACAACATGTTTGCCTGCCAGTCCGCTCATATCCTGAATCCCGCTTCCATTTGCTTTTGCAGGTTCCGCTCCATCTGATCACGTCCGCTGAGATAAGGCTTTGGCCAGTCGATACCCCGGAAACCCTGCTGAGCTGCTGCCCGCAGGGTCCAGTTCGGATCGGCCAGATGTGGCCGGGCAAGACAGCAGAGGTCAGCCCGTCCGGCGGCCAGAATGGAATTCACATGGTCGGCTTCAAAAATATTGCCGACGGCCATGGTCGCAATGCCTGTCTCGTTGCGGATCCTGTCGGCGAAAGGGGTCTGGTACATACGCCCGTAGACCTGTTTTGCGTCCGGTGAGGTCTGTCCGGAGGAGACATCAATGATATCGCAGCCGGCTTCCCGCAGCAGACCGGCGATGATGACCGCGTCGTCCGGTGTCAGGCCATCCTGTTCAACCCAGTCATGGGCCGACAGCCGGACAGAAACCGGCTTATCCTCTGGCCAGACATTGCGGATCGCCGTGAAAATTTCCAGCGGGAACCGAAGCCGGTTTTCCAGTGAGCCCCCGTATTCATCGCGGCGGTGGTTGGTCAGCGGGGTGATGAAAGCGGACAGCAGATAGCCATGGGCGCAATGCAGTTCCAGCATGTCGAACCCGGCAGTATCAGCCCGGCGGGCAGCGGCAACGAACTGGCCGCGCACCCTGTCCATATCAGCGCGGTCCATTTCCCGGGGGGTGGCGTTGCCGGCACTCCAGGGCTGGGCAGAAGGGGCCAGCAGGTCCCAGTTTTCACCCTGCGGCAGCGGCTGGTCCATGCCTTCCCAGCCAATCCGGGTCGATCCTTTCGGCCCGGCATGTCCCAGTTGCAGGGCGATCCTTGCACTGCTGTGCCGGTGGACGTAATCCGTAATCCGTTTCCACGCCGTAACATGAGCCTCTGAATAAAGACCGGCACAACCCGGCGTGATCCGGCCTTCGGCGCTGACATCGGTCATTTCGGTGATCACCAGTCCGGCCCCGCCCTGTGCCCGTGATCCGTAATGGACGAGATGAAAATCGTCGACCAGACCATCGGTCGCGGAATACATCGACATGGGCGAGACCACGACCCGGTTGGTCAGGGTCATGCCGCGTAACCGATAGGGGGCGAACATGGGGGGGGTGGGGGTGCTGCTGTCTGTCCGTCTGCCACCGGCATTTGTCAGGAACCAGTCTTCCAGCCGGGCCAGCCAGTCCGGGTCGCGCAGGCGCAGTTCCTCATGGCTGATCCGCTGACTGCGGGTCAGCAGGCCATAATTGAACTGTTCCGGCGACTGGCCGACATAACGTTCCACATGTTCGAACCATTCCGTCGAATTCCGGGCGGCGCTTTGCAGGCGCAGCACCTCGGTCCGCCGGGCATCTTCGTAGTCGGCCAGCGCCTGATCCAGCGGTTTGCCTTCATGCAGGCGGGCGGACAGGTCGATGGCATCTTCCAGCGCCAGCTTGGTGCCGGAACCGATGGAGAAATGGGCGGTATGTGCCGCATCTCCCATCAGGATGATATTCTTATGCCGCCATGTTTCGCAGGATACCCGGTTGAAGTTCAGCCAGGCCGAACCGCGCAGATGGCGGGCATTGCTCATCAGTTTGTGGCCACCCAGCCAGCCGGAGAAAATCTCTTCCAGTTTTGTGATTGTCTCGTCGGTATCCAGCTTGTCGAAGCCAAGTCCGCGCCAGGTTTCCTCTCCGCATTCAACGATGAAGGTCGAGGTTTCCTGATCGAACTGATAGGCGTGTATCCAGATCCAGCCAGCGTCTGTCTGCTCGAAGATAAAGGTAAAGGCATCGAATTTCTGATGGGTTCCGAGCCACATATACTTGTTGGCACGGACATCAATATCCGGACGGAAATGTTCGGCATGGGCGTTGCGGATGCGGCTGTTGACCCCGTCTCCGGCGATGACCAGATCGGCGTCGGCAAAGGTTTCTGTGCCGTCGACCTCGGCCTCGTAACGGATATCGACGCCAAGTTCTGCGGCCCGTGCCTGCAGGATATTCAGAAGCTTCATCCGGCCGATGCCGCAGAAGCCATGCCCGCCGGACCGCTCTACCTGACCCCTGAAATGGGTCTCCACATCGTCCCAGTGATAAAAGTTCTCACCAATGGTTGCTGCGCTGACCGGGTCGGTGTTGCGAAGATTGCCAAGGGTCTGGTCTGACAGGACAACACCCCATCCGAAGGTATCGTCCGGGCGGTTGCGTTCCAGAATGGTGATATCATGTGACGGATCGCGCAGCTTCATCGAAATCGCGAAATAGAGTCCCGCCGGGCCGCCTCCGATACAGATGATCTTCACGTCAGTCCCCCTGTAACACAGATATATTTTAAGCTTAAAATACTTGCTCCGTCAATGAATCCGGAAATTCTCTGAACGACAGAAATATGTCTTTCTTTACATGCGTTTCGTAATCGGATCGGCTAGCATTCCGCTCCCGCCTTCTGATGGTTGTTCTGTCATGCCCCTGAAGCTGTCGCCCCTGCATCTGATTATTGCTGTCTGCATCGCGCATGTGCTGAGCATGTCCAGTATGTTCGCCTTCGTCGCCCTGATTGATGTGTTCGAGGCGGCCTGGGGCATCAGCCAGACCGAATCCGGTCTGATCAGCGGGGTTTTCTTTGTCGGCTATATCGGGGGCGGGTTGTTGCTGGTCACCCGCACCGACAGTATTGACCCGAAACGCATCTATCTTTTCTCAACAGGAATTGCCGCCTTGTCGGCGGTCGGCTTCGGGCTGATTGCCAGCGGCCTTGTCAGCGCCCTGATCCTGCATGCGGTTCTGGGTTTTGCGCTGGCCGGTTCCTACATGCCCGGCCTGAAATGCCTGACGGACAAGCTGGAAGGTGCCCGGCAGTCACGGGCGGTGGCGATCTATACCTCCAGTTTTGGTGTGGGAACGGCGGTTTCCTATTTCCTTGCCGGGCGGCTGAATACGGTTCTGGGCTGGGAGATGTCCTTCATCCTGCTCAGTGCGGGGTCAGTGCTGGCCTTCCTGATCGTGCTGATTGTCGTACCACCGATTGACCGTGAACGTACCCCGGTTCGTACCAGTCACAGCTTTGACTTCATGCCGGTTCTGCGCGCCCGTCGCTGCATGGCCTATATCATCTGTTATCTCGGCCATAACTGGGAGCTGTTCGGTTTCCGCTCGCGCATGGTGGTGTTTACCGCCTTTGCTTTTGTGACCGGCAGCGCGACAGGCGGGGAGGTTCCGGTGCGGGCCACCGATATTGCCGGGATCATCAGCCTTGTTGCCCTGCCAGCCAGCGTTATCGGCAACGAGATCGCCATCCGTATCGGCCGTCGCCGCTGGCTGCTGATCGTGATGACAAGCTCCGCCATTGCCGCCTGCTTTTTCGGGTTCTCGGCAAATCTGTCGCCGCTGATGGTGGTTGCGGCTCTGGTAATCTATGCCGCCTTTATCGCCGGTGATTCCTCGGCGATTACCTCGGGCATGGTGGCCAATGCACCGCCGGGCTATGCGGGCGCTGCGATGGCGCTGCATACCTCGCTCGGATTCGTCGGCAGCGCCATCGGCCCGATTGCCTTCGGACTGGCACTGGATCTCAGCGGCAACGGGGCGACTGTCATGTCCTGGGTTATCGGCTTTGCCGCCATGGGCCTTGGCGTCATCATCGGCCCGGTCGCCCTGCTGATCATCGGTGAACGTAAAGGCGACCCGGTCGAGAAGTAAGGCTGTCTCGAAGGATGAAGGGCAGCCGGAGGCGCCTACAGGTCCAGTTGCACCGTTACCGGCACATGGTCTGACGGTTTTTCCCAGCTGCGGGCATCGCGCAGGATGCTGGCTTCTGACAGGGCGGGCGAAAGGTCAGGTGTCACCCAGACATGGTCGAGGCGACGGCCCCGGTCATTGGTCTGCCAGTTCGGGCTGCGATAGCTCCACCAGCTGAACAGCTTTTCGTCCGGTCCGTGGATATGGCGGATGGCGTCAACCCAGTCACCGGCGGCCATGACACCGTTCAGGCCTTCGGTTTCAACCGGCGTATGACTGACAATCTTCAGCAGCTGTTTATGCGACCAGACATCAGCTTCCAGCGGGGCAATGTTCAGGTCGCCAACCAGTACCTTTGGCACACCGTCGGTCTTGCGGCGGTCTGACCAGGCGGTCATCTCGGCGATGAAGTCCAGCTTGTGGCCGAATTTCTCGTTCTGTTCGCGATCCGGTATGTCGCCACCGGCGGGGACGTAGAAATTATGGATTTCCGGTCCGGCTTCCAGTCGCGCACTGATATGACGGCAGTCCTCGCGTCCACACCAGATGTCACCACCGGTTTCTGCAAAAGGCAGGCGGCTCAGAATCGCGACGCCGTTATAGCTTTTCTGGCCGCGAATGACGTGATGGGTAAATCCCAGTTCGGCAAAGGCATCAACCGGAAACAGGTCGTCCGTAACCTTGGTTTCCTGAAGACAGAGAACGTCCGGACGGGCGGTCTCAACGAGTTGCGCCAGACGGTCTGCACGAAGCCGGACAGAATTGACGTTCCAGGTGGTGATTCTGATTTTCATCGCGGCACTTTATCAGCCGGATGATGATAATCCAGCGGTTGCAGGCCGGGTGCTGGCGAGGATTTTTGACCGGGAATCGAGAACGCCCGGTCAGGGGGATAACCGGGCGCTCGATTTAGCTCCTCTTCGGAGCAAAGGAAGTAGGGGAGACCTCCTTTGGGTTTGAGCGGTATGCCGCTCTCTCTTGAACAACAGATAAGGAGGAATAATCGGTTAATCAATAGGCAGGCTGCACATAAGATGTGCAATTATTGCAATGCTGATCCGCGATCTGTGCCGGTGTCAGCGCCGGGCGTTGTGCGCCCTGACGGCACGCCCAAACGCCGAGAACAAATGCCGGGAAAACGGGTTCTCGCCAAACCGGTGTTCCGGATGCCACTGGACGCCGACCTGGAAGGTCCGGCTTTTGGTAATCCGGACGGCTTCAACCGTGCCGTCTGCGGCCATTGCCTCGACGGTCAGTCCGTCGGCCAGCCGGTCAATGGCCTGCTGGTGGATCGAATTGACCTCAAGTTCCGTCTCGTCACCATTCAGCCCGGCCAGCACACCGCCTGCGGTCAGGGTAACGCCGTGGGCCGGCCCATACTGGACATCAAGCGGCTCACCTTCCGGGGCACGATGGTCGATGCGGCCGTCAACTTCCTGCAGATGCTGATGCAGGCTGCCGCCCAGCGCGACGTTAAGTTCCTGAATACCGCGACAGATCGCCAGCAGCGGAATATCCCGGCTGACCGCCTCGCGGATCAGGGCAAGACTGCTTTCATCACGGATGACATCCAGCGCCAGACCTTCACGGGGGGCGACACCCTGATAATTGTCGGGATGCACATTCGAGGTTGATCCGGTCAGCATGACGCCATCGACCGCATCAAGCAGCGGGCCGACATCCTGCCGGGGCGTCATGGACGGGGCCAGAATGGCGCCGCAACCCGCGCCATCGACAACGGCGCGGACATATTTGTGTTTTACGATTTGTTGCTGATGTCCGTCGATTTCGCCAACGCAGCAGGGAAGAACAACAAGCGCCATGATATCAGTTACCTCCGCCGCCACCGGCTGTATAGGGATTGGCAAAATAGAAGTCGCCGTTTTCCAGCGAAACGCCCCGACGGGCATCAAACAGGGTCAGCTTTGTCGACAGTCCCTGTGCGTCATGCACGACCCACTGGCGCAGTTGCAGCGGCTGGTCGGAAAAGATCAGGGTGACGGAACCATTTCCCAGATCATCCTTGTCGGCGACGGTTGCCGCGATCAGGCCCGGACGGCGTTCCAGCGCGGTCACCACAATCCCGTCATTGCTGCCGTCGAGCACAACCTTGTCATCCAGCAGGACGGACAGAGGGGTTGTGGAAATCGGCACCGCGGTGACCTGTTTCAGTTCCTTGTCGTGGTAATGCACAAACAATCCGTCAGCGATGACTTCGATCTGCGCCGGGGGGTCATACTCAAAGCGCATCCGGCCCGGTCGTTTCAGCGCCAGCGATCCCTCCGCCATGCCGCCGTCGGGTGCGACCTGCAAAAAGCGGGCGCGTAATGTGGTGATATCGTTAAGATAGGTCTCGATCCGCGCAATATCCGCGGCATCTTCAGGCGGGGTCGCCGAAAATGCGGGAGTCGCGAGCATCAGTGAAAACAGGACGAAGATAAAACGCATGAGCAGAAATTCCGTTTGCTGTCTGGTTAATCAGACGAACGAGCCATGAAATTGATCGTTCACCCCGAGGGTTGCAAGGGGCTAATTGACTCAGGCGCGGGCAGCTTTCCCTGCGCGCTTGGCCGGGGTGGTGTCACCAGGACAAAAAAGGAAGGTGATGGCGCAACACCTGCCGGTGTCTGGCCCTTACGACGCCTGCTGGTTCGGACCGACCGGATCGCCGTGAATGACCTTGTCACAGGGCTGCCGTCCAGCCCGATCGACCGGCTGGACGGATGGTGCGACGACCCGGCCCACGCTGCCTACAACCGCCCGGTCCGGCTGCCTTTTGACGCGGGTCATGAAGTGATGTGGCGCGATGACCATCTGTATGATCTGGTCGTGATCCTCGGCCATAACGACGCCCCGCCGGTGCCGGGTTGCGGCAGTGCGATCTTCATGCATCTGGCCCGTCCGGATTATGGCCCGACCGAAGGCTGCGTTGCGCTGGCCAGAAAGGATCTGCTGGCCGTGCTGGCGACAGTCCGGGAAAACGACGAGATTGAAATTTTGCCAGAGGACTGAATTCGTCCGGGCTATTGCGGGTCGATCACGAACTGGGTGCCGATCCATCGCCAGCCGCCACCGGTTGCCGGCACCGTGCAGTTGATGCGCCCGCGCCCGGTTGGAAAGGGTTTGTCGAACCGGACTTCCACCCGGCTTGCGCCCAGCCGGTTGACGGCAACCTGTCCCAGATGTGACGCGAAACAATTCATCAGGTCGCTGTTATCCAGCCGCTGCGTCAGGGTAAAGCCAAATTGCGGCGGATTGTTTGCGGCAGTCAGGGCCATGTCTTTCGGGCTGATATCGGTGGCCGGAATCGGCAATGTGCCAATCGCAAGACGAAACCGGTCGGTCTCGCCATAACGTTCATTCAGGGCGAATCTTGGGAGATAGTGAAAGTCACTGCCCGCATGGGTGGGGCCGGAATGCTGGCCGAAGGCGGCTTTGAACCCGTAGGCCCGGACGGCTTCCCTGACGGCAAGGCTGGCCTCGCCATAGGGATAGGCGAAAAGTGCGGGGACATGCCCCAGCTCGCTTTTGAAGCGTTCTGCGGCACGATCCAGCTCGGCGACAACCTCTTCCGGGGTGATGCGGGTCAGATGGGCATGGCTCGTGGTATGATGGGCAATCTCCATCCCTTCGTCTGCCAGTTGCCGTATGTCATCCCACGACAGGACGCCGGGGGACGCAGAATCGACCATGTCGGTGCTGACAAACAGGGTCATCGGATAACCGGCAGCTTTCAGACGCGGCCATGCCTCGGTCATCACGCTTTTATAGGCATCATCAACCGTAATGGCGACGGCGCGGTCCGGCAGGGTTTCACCGGCCGACAGCCGGTCAATGACATGCGACAGCGGCAGCACCGGCACATCCTCGTTTTGCAGAATCCGCAGATGCTCCTCGAACTGTTCAATCTGGATATTTGTCGATGGAAACTGGTCTTCGCCGAAGCGGTGATACATAACGACAACGGCTGAACGGCCCGCGTCCGAGGCGAAGGTGATCCGGGTCGACAGGCCGAGATGCACCGCGATGAGCAGAAACAGGATTAATCTCGTCATGTCGTCAGGTTACCCGTCCCGGGGCTGGCAAAAAAGCCCTTCCGTGAAACTGTGCAGTGATGGCTGATATGCAAAAACGGCTGGCGATTGATACCGCTACCGGGGCCTGTTCGGTTGCGGTTTCTGACGGAGAGCAGATTGTCGCCCGGTTGTATCAGGAAATGCGGCGCGGGCAGTCAGAGCATCTGATTGGTATGATTGAGGCTGCGATGGCAGAAAGCGGCGTCGGATTTCCGGAGCTCGATAGCATTGTCGTGACCCGCGGACCGGGAGCTTTCACCGGCTTGCGGATCGGGCTTGCGACCGCCCGGGCCATTGGTCTGGCCTGTGGAAAACCGGTCTTTGGTCTGACGACGACAGAAGTGATTGCGGCGGGCATCCAGCGTGGTGAAGACAACCCGTCTTTTGTTCTGGCAGCGGTCGATGGCCGCCGGGCAGAGCCTTATGTGCAGATGTTTGCTCCCGACGGTACGGCCTGTTCTGACATCATCGCCGCGACGCCTGACAGCATTGCAGGGGTTATTGCGGAAGCACCTTTCATTCTTGCCGGTGACGGCTGCGACAAGGCAGAGCCGATGCTGCCGCGCCTCCCGTTGCGACGAATCGACGTGATGCCGGATGCGGCAGAAATGGCGTTGCTGGCGCATCGGCAACGGACATCCGGGATCGACCTGTCACCGGCTGATCCGCTTTATATCCGCCCGCCCGATGCTGTCACCCAGGCGGATGCTGAAGCTGCCCGGCGGGCAAAGCGGGGCGAATGACATCCCCGGCGCAGATCCGCGCTGCGGGCGAGGCCGATGCCGCACAGATTTCCGGCCTGTTCCGGTTTTCCGATCTGGATGCCTGGACGCCGGAGAATGTGCAGTGGCTGATGCGTGAACAACGGGCGGTGGCCCTGATTGCAGAGGTCGGTGCGGAAGTCGCCGGTGCGATTATCGGCTCAGGCATTGCCGGAGAGGCGGAGATTTATGCCCTGATCGTCAATCCCGCATTCCGGAAACAGGGATGGGGCCGCCGGTTACTGACGGTCTTCACGGATATCTGCCGAGACCGGGATATTGAAGTGATCCATCTTGAAGTGGCAGTTGATAATGCGGCGGCACTTGCCCTGTACCGGCAGGGCGGGTTTGCAGAGTCCGGACGACGCCCCGGTTATTACCATCATGACGGAAAACCGGTTGATGCGCTGTTGATGTCGCGCAGGCTGCAAACCTGAACTCTTCTGGTGGTTCAGGCAGCGGGAGGCCTTGCATCTGATCGCCGCCCGGCCAGATGCAGCAATTCCTGCAAGGCAATGGGGATGAAGGCAAAGGCCGGGGCGACCTTGAAGGCAATGTCCGGGATACCGAAAACCGGTGATTTAAGTCGCAGATAGGGCCAGACCTGCCAGAGCTGATACAGCACGAACAGAACCAGTAAGATCACACCAAGCGAGATGATGATCCCGGCAAGGCGTTTCAGGCCGGGGCCAAACAGATCGGACAGCACGGAAACGCAGATATGGCGTCCGCGCCGGTGCAGAATCACGCTCATCGGAAACACCACCCAGACCAGCGCCAGTGCGGTCAGTTCCTCAAGGCCGAGGAATGATTTCTCGAAGGCGTAACGCCAGATCACCTGCGCAAACACAGCCAGCACCAGCCCTGCCAGCAACAACTGGCTGAGACGGAGATAGAGCATCGACAGGCGGTCGAGGAGGTGATCCAGCGCAGCGAACATTCAGTATGTCGTCCTTCTCTCAGATCGGTACGGGGCGGGCCGGATAGGGGGGGTGCCCGCCCCGGCGAGGCGTTACTCGATAGCCTGAATTTCAGCCATCAGTCCCTTGGCCCAGAGGCCATCGGTTTCCTGCTGTTCAGCGGCTTCGGCCAGCAGGTGCTGGAACGGAGCCGGATTGATGGCAATGACAAAGCCGCCGTCACCGGTGATTTTTGCAGCCACCTGCGCGGCGCTGGCTTCTGCCAGTTCGACGGAATAATCGGTGGCCCGGCTGGCGGCTTCAGCCAGCGCAGCCTGTTCGTCTTCTGTCAGCGCCTGATATTTGGTTTCATTGATGGCCAGACTGATCGCCGCATAGACGTGATTGGTCCGGGTGACATAGGGAGCAGCGAGATGGAATTTCTGGCTGACGACGGAATCGAAGGGTGATTCCATTGCGTCGACGACACCGGTTTTCAGCGCCTGAAAGCTTTCACCCCAGGGGACAGAAGCCGGGTTGGCACCAACGGTTTCCCAGGTCTTGATATAGGACGGAATGCCCGGCACCCGGAATTTCAGACCCTTGACGTCAGCCGGTGTGAAAACCGGCTTGGTGGAGACCACAACCCGCGGCAGCTTGCGCCAGTTTGCGGCGAGCAGGCGAAGGCCGTGCTGGTCACGGAGAGCATCTGCCATCCGCTGATGAACCGGTGATTTCAGGAACCGGTCAAAATGTCCGGCATCACGGAAGGTAAAGCCCCAGCTCACCACATTGTAATCGGCATTGAAGTTGCCGTAATTCGAGATGTCTTCGACAACAAGGTCGATAATTCCGGCAGATGTCTGCTGAATGGCGGCTTTGCCCTTGGCCAGTTGCCCGGACGGGAAGACCTTGATTTCCAGCGAGCCGTTGGAAAGGGCCGCCGCCTCGTCCGCGAAACGGGTTGCGGCAAGGCAGGTCGGGTTGGTCGGTGCCGACGGGCAGGCCAGCCGCAAGGTGGTGGCAGCACTGGCCGTGGAGGCCGTGGCAAACAGACCGGCGGTCATACCGGCGGCAATGGCAAGTTTCACAAGTTTCATGGTCATCTTCTCCCTCTCTGGTTTTCCGGCCTGTTCAGCAGGCCGTCAGTTAACAGTCAGCAGCAGTTCAACCGGCAGCAGTACCAGCGCCGGAATATAGGTAATCAGCCCGAGCACGAGCAGAATCGGGATCAGAAACGGCACGATGGCACGGGCCGTGTCGATGAACCGGATTTCCGCAATCTCGGTAACAATATAAAGTGCCCATCCCAGCGGCGGCGTTATCAGGCCGACCGTCAGGTTCAGGACCACCACGACGCCCAGATGCACAGGGTCAACACCCAGTGCGGTTCCCATGCCGATCAGGGTCGGGGTGAAGATAATCAGGATTGAGGTCAGGCTCATGAAGGTGCCGAGCAGCAGCAGCACGAGATTTACAGCAGCCAGAAAAGCCCAGCTTCCGTAACCGCTTTCCTGAAATATCTTTCCCAGTGCTTCCGGAATCTGCTCGGTTGTTACCAGCCAGCCGAACAGCGAGGACAGCGCCAGAATGAACATGATCTGGGTCGTGGTAATCAGCGCCTCTTCCAGCATGGCGGGAATGGCCCACGGGTTGAGGTCGCCCTGGATCAGCGAGACGGCCAGCGCATAGACCACGGCAACTACGCCTGCTTCGGTCGGGGTGACAATGCCGAAGACCAGACCGGCGAGAATGACGAGCGGCGTCATCAGCGGTAGGATATTGGTGCGCAGGCTGCGCAGGATCTCGATCAGTCCGGCGCGCTGTCGCCGTTTCACACCCGGCGGGGCGGCGACCCAGACATAGACCATCATGAACAGGCCCAGCATCAGGCCGGGAATAAGACCGCCGAGGAACAGGCCGGGGATCGAGACATCGGCCATGGTGCCATAGAGGACCATCAGGATCGACGGCGGAATGATCGGCCCGATACAGCTCGACGCGGCCGTCACGGCAGCAGAAAACGGCCTGGGATAACCGGCTTCTGTCATCGCCCTGATCTCGATCCGGCCCAGCCCGGCGGTATCGGCGACGGCCGAGCCGGAAATACCGGCAAAGAACAGGCTGGAGAGAATGTTCACATGCGCCAGTCCGCCCCGGACATGGCCGACCAGAAGGTCAGCAAACCCGAAGATACGTTTGGTCACACCGCCGGAATTCATGATTTCACCGGCCAGCACGAAGAACGGGATCGCCAGCAGGGTGATACCACCAAGGCTGTCGACCATGGAAAAGATCAGTACCGTCGCCGGGATATCGGAGACCAGCATGCAGGCGACCGACGCGATGCCCATGGCAAGTGCGACCGGCGTGCCGAGCAGCATGAAGAAACCAAAGGTCAGGAACAGGACTGTCATGGTCATCAGTCAGTTCCCCAGAAAGGCGTTCTGCTGACGCAGTCCGGCCTGAAGTTCTGCAATATCGACGCTGCGAAAATCACCCTGATCGCGCCCGGCCAGTGCCGCCGCAAACCCGGCGGCCTGACCAATGGCCATGGCGGTCGGCATCACACGGACGGCGGCAAAGGCGTCGGCTTCCGCTGAAATACCCCGTCCGGCAGCAGCGATATTGTTGAGGCCGACCGGCAACAGCGAGCGATAGGGAATGCGATAAAAATGATCTTCACCGAATTCTTCAATCGTAAGGCCTGCGCCATCGGCGTGGTGGATGTCGATCGGATAGGCACCGCAACAGACCGTATCCTCGAACACCCGCCCGGCCCGCAGGTCGTCGGCGGTCAGCACATAATCACCGGCGGTGCGGCGGGTGTCACGAACGCCAAGCTGCGGCGCTGTCTGACAAAGTCTTGCCGCTTCACATCCCGGAAGGTTGTGGCGCAGGAACCGGGCGATGCGGCGGGCCTGACGGCGGCCTTCCATTTCACCGGCGCTCATCGAGAACGGGTCGGTGGCATCGACCGTCACCCGGCTGATATTGAACCAGGCAACATCGGCACCGGGCACCCGGCTGTAATGCAGGGCAGCCCGCGGCAGGTCGCCGGATGCCAGCCCCTGCTGAACGATATGCCGGCGCTCTTCGGCACTTACCTTGTCAAGCCGGGTGAAATCGACCGGTGACATGGCGAACATCATCGTTGCCGGCTGGGGCCCGGCGGCTCCGGCTTCCAGAAAACGGGCACCGGTTGCACCCAGCAGGGCCATGTCGCCGGTCGCATCAATGAAACAGCGTGCCCGCAGATCAAGGGGGCCTTTCTGACTGGCGATCTGGACCGACGTCAGATGGTTGCCGGTCATCCGGACCCCACAGAGGGTTGCATGAAACAGCACAGTCACGCCGGTTTCAGCCAGCAGGTCATCAAGAACGGTTTTCAGAATTTCAGGATCATATTCAACCCGGTTCATCAGATGACCGGTGGACATGACAAAGGTTCCGAGACCGTGAGCGCCTTCTTCCCTGACCAGCCGTTCTGTAATCTGTTCAGCGACACCGCGGATAACCTTGCGGCCACTGCGCGTCGTCCAGCCGACAAACTGGGCGACCGATCCGGCTGTTGCAGCACCACCAAGAAAGCCATGCCGTTCGGCCAGCAGCACGCGGCTGCCTGCCTGCCGCGCGGCAAGGGCGGCGGCAATGCCGGACATACCACCGCCAATAATGACGACGTCGGCATCTGCAGGCGACGGATACGGTGCGGGCTTTGGCTGCGTCTGGCTCAGTGTCTCTCTCCCGATGGTCCGCATTCTGAAATGACGCGGTATCCATATTCACTTCAAAACCTAAGGTTTTCAGGCGAAAACCGTCAATTAACTTTCCTTCTGTTGAGATTAGCATCATGTTAATATGAGGAGGATGTCCTCATGCTCAGTCTGCGTCAGATCGAAATGCTTCGCGCGGTCATGCTGACCGGGTCGATCACCCGTGCAGCAACAATGCTGAATGTCTCACCACCCAGTGTCAGCCGGATGCTGAAACATACGGAATCCGCGGCGGGGGTCCGGTTCTTTGAACGTGGTCCTTCAGGATTTGTAGCGACGCCGGAGGCCAGGGCCCTGCTGGGTGATCTGGAAGAAATCCATGACCGTATCCTCCGCATCAACCGCCGGATTGAAGGTGTTGGCGAGGCAACTGATGAGCGACTGGCGATTGGTACCTCGCCCGGCCTTGGCCTGTCGGTGGCACCCGAAGCCCTGCGGCGGCTGCATCAGGCGGCGCCGAACCTCCGGCTGTTCGTGGATACCCTGCATCTCGATGAAATTGTCCCGGGCTTGCTGCTTGGCCGGGTAGATCTTGCACTGACGATTTTTGACATGCAGGACCCGCGGGTCACAGTCTCCCGGCTGGGGCAGGGACGGATGATGGCGCTGGTGCCGCAGGGGCATCCTCTGGCTGACCGGGCAGTGGTCGCTTTTGCTGATCTCGCTGCCTATCCGTTCATCGGCTTTGAAGAACGGGCGTTTCAGCAGCAGCTGATCGAGCGGCTGGCGACAGAGACCGGTGTCCGGCTGTCCATTGATGTCCGGGTGCGGCTGGTCGTGACCGCCTGTTTTCTGGTGCGTCAGGGTTTCGGTGTCACCCTGATGGACAGCTTTACCATCACAGGTGATGTGGTGCCGGGTGTCGTGGCTATTCCGCTGGTCGAAGACATTCCCATTTCGCTGAATGTTGTTCATGCGCCGGAAGCGCCGGTGTCATTCAATGCAGAGCGGTTTCTGAATATTGTCAGCGATCTGGCAGCATCAAAAAGCTGAAGACAGGTTTCAGGTTTTACGAATAAGTATCCGTCGTTGCCCCGGCCGTGCCGGCATCTCTTCGATGGCCAGAACTTCCCAGCCCATTTCACGGGCGGAACGCGGGACATTTTCCAGCGGTTCACCTTCATTCAGGATAACCTCCAGCACCTCCCCGACAGACATCCGTTCCATCCGGAGCTTGGTTCTGACAAATGTCATGGGGCAAATGTCGCCGGTAATATCTATTTGTTCGTTCACAACCGGGTTACTGTTCTGCTGTATTACGTTGTTTGTCATGAAAATGAGCTGCTTTGAACAGGATATTAAAGTAAATGCAGGGCTTTTGTATTGCAGAACACAGGGTCCATCTATATATCTTCTCACAGAAATCCAAATATCCGGACGAACGTGAATGACTGACGAAAATAATTCAAGTGAACTTCTGACTCTGACCACTGATATCGTATCGGCACATGTGTCGAACAATACGGTTGCAGTAAATGATCTGCCGACGCTGATTCAGGAAGTATTCAAAACCCTTTCAAGCGTAGGCAGCACACCGGTGGTTCCGGAGCGCCCGCAGCCGGCGGTGCCCATCAAGAAGTCGATCACGCCCGATTACATCATTTGTCTGGAAGACGGCAAGCAGCTGAAAATGCTGAAACGCCACCTCAAGACATCTTATGACATGACACCGGAAGACTATCGGGAACGCTGGGGCCTGCCCGCAGACTATCCGATGGTTGCGCCGAACTATGCCGCGCACCGCAGTAATCTGGCAAAGCAGATCGGCCTGGGCACCAAGCCGAAGAACCGTAAAGCCCGGCGCTGATTTCGTTGCAATAAACATCTGCGCCGCGGCTTGGAGCCGCGGCGTTTTTTGTTTATGGTGAGGCAACGCTACGGGATGGCGGTTGAAGCAAGGGAGAACCGGCATGCAATCAGATCGAATTGAGCAGCTTTGTGTCGAAAAAGGCATGAAGATGACCGGCCAGCGCCGGATTATCGCCCGTGTCCTGTCGGAATCCGAAGACCATCCTGATGTCGAGGAGCTTTATCGTCGTGCTTCAAGCCACGACTCGAACATCTCGATTGCGACCGTGTACCGCACGGTCCGCCTGTTTGAGGAAGCCGGTATTCTGGAACGTCATGAATTCCGCACCGGCGATGGCCAGACCCGTGCCCGCTACGAAGAAGCTTCCGATGATCATCACGATCATCTGATCGATCTGAAGTCCGGTGATGTCATCGAGTTCTTCAATGACGAAATTGAGCGTCTTCAGATCGAGATCGCCCGCAAGCATGGCTACAAGCTGGTCGATCACCGGCTCGAACTTTATGGCATCCCGCTCAAGAAGTAATTCTGAGTACTGGCGGCTGTCATCATGATGCAGTCAAACTTTCACTGATCTGACATTTACCCGTCACGGCACTGTCGTCTGACGGGCCTATCTTCCGGTTTGTTCGCCGCCTGTTTTACAGGTCGGCTGCCTGTAACCGGAAGGAAATGTCATGGTCAAGGAACTGGCACAGTCGGTCGCCGGTCAGTTGCAACCTGCCGCCGCCGGCCTCACGGTCCGGCTGGCTGAAAGCCGCGCTGAAGTCGAAGCCTGTCAGGCGCTGCGTTATCAGGTGTTTCACGAAGAAATGGGTGCCCGTTCCGGAGATCTGGTCCGGCGCCGGAAACTTGATGTGGATGCTTATGATGCGGATTGCGACCATCTTGTCGCCATCGATCCGGCATGGCCTGAGAACCGGGGCATTGTGGCGACCTACCGGCTGATTCGCCGGCATGTGGCAGAACGGGTCGGATGTTTCTACACCGCGACCGAATTCGACATTGATGGTCTGATCCGGCAGGGCGGCAACCAGCTTGAGCTTGGCCGGTCCTGTGTTGGTGCCGGACATCGTACCCGCGCTGTCATGCAGATGATGTGGCAGGGAATTGCCGGATATGTTGCCGAACACAGGATTGATGTGATGTTTGGCTGCGCCAGCCTGCCGGGAACGGATATCATCAGGCTGGCACCGGCCTTGTCATATCTTCACCACAACCATCTGGCCCCGGCTGACTGGTGCCCGGTTGCCCGAGATCATGTCAGGGCACCCTTCACGCCGCTTGATGCGGGCGAACTGAATGCCAGACGCGCCTTTGCCGCGCTGCCGCCCCTGCTGAAGGGCTATCTGCGGATTGGCGGTGAAGTGGGCGAAGGGGCAGTGCTGGATCATGATTTCAACACCACGGATGTCTGTCTGATTGTCCGCACGGCCACCATTACCCAACGCTATCGCAACCACTATCTCGACCGGGGTGGCGAATGACGCCCGCCGCTGAGGCAATGGACGATGCGGGCTGGCTTGCCGGTGGCGCACCGCGCGGTCGTCTTGCCAGCCTGCCGCTGCACCTGCTGGCGATTACCCGGCTGGGACTGATCCTGATCGTTACCGCCCTGCTGGCGGCGATCTATCTGCCGGTCACCGGTTTGCGCCTGCGCCGTCTGCCAGACCGGATCTACCGGTTATGGGCGGCGATCGTCTGCCGGATCTGCGGCTTGCAACTGGTGATCCGGGGAACACCGGCTGGCGGGCCGGGATGCCTTTATGTCGCCAATCATTGCTCCTATCTCGATATTCCGGTCCTCAGGGCAATTCTGGATGCAACCTTTGTGTCCCGCCATGATGTGTCCGGCTGGCCGGTACTGGGGCCGCTGGCCCGGATGACCGGCACCCTGTTTTTTGAACGCCGCCCGGCACGCAGCGGCGAACAGACCCGCCAGATGACCGGACAGTTTGAAAAAGGCCGGTCCATCATTCTGTTTCCGGAAGGTACCAGCACCGATGGCAACCGGGTGCTGCCTTTCAAGAGCTCCCTGTTCGCTGCGGTCGGGCGTTCCCAGGGCATGACCCGGATCGTCCAGCCCGTAACCATTGCCTATACCCATCTGTATAATGTGCCGATGTCACTGGTTGAGCGGCCATTATTCGCCTGGTATGGCGATATGGACCTGGCACCGCATCTCTGGCAGTTGCTGCATATCGGCCGTGCCACGGTTGAAGTGACCCTGCATGACCCGGTCCGGCCAGAGCAGACCGGTGACCGCAAACAGCTGGCCGCAATCTGTCGTCAGTCGGTCGCTGATGGCCTGCGGAAATCACTGACAGGACGGTAAGTCCGGCGGGACGGCTGAATAAGTCCGGTCGAATGCCGAAAATTACCTGAAAAACGGCAGTTTGCTTGACAGGGTAGCGGGCAATGCTAGTTATCGAGGATCACTGAAGATTTGAGAGGCCGCTACCGGTCCATGTCCAGTAATCGGGACGTATTCAACGCCGTGTTTTGTCGCAGGATGGTGCGTTGACCAAGAAGTTGTTCGTAAAAACTTACGGCTGCCAGATGAATGTCTACGATTCAGATCGTATGACGGAACTGCTGGCCCCGTTGGGCTATGCGGCTGTCGATACCCCGGCAGACGCTGACATGGTGATTCTGAATACCTGTCATATCCGGGAAAAAGCGGCGGATAAGGTCTATTCCGAGCTGGGTCGCCTGCGCGACATGCGACAGGAACGAAATGACTCCGGGGCCGGTGACATGATGATCGCCGTTGCCGGTTGCGTCGCTCAGGCTGAAGGTGCGGAAGTGTTCCGTCGCGCCCCCTGGGTCGATATGGTTTTTGGTCCGCAAACCTATCACCGTCTACCGGAAATGGTGGCGCGTGCTGCCCGTCAGGGCGGCGGCGTGCTGGATACGGATTTCCCGGCAGACCCGAAATTTGACGAACTGGCAGCCCCGAAAGCATCAGGCGTCACGGCATTCCTCACCATTCAGGAAGGCTGTGACAAGTTCTGTACCTTCTGTGTCGTGCCCTATACCCGGGGTGGTGAATATTCCCGTGCTGCCAGCCAGGTAATCACGGAGGCCGAGGCGCTGGCCGGTCAGGGCGTGCGCGAAATCACGCTGCTTGGCCAGAACGTCAATGCCTATCATGGCGTGGGGCCGGATGGCAGCGAGTGGGGGCTGGGTCGTCTGCTGCGGGCACTGGCGGATATCGACGGGTTACAGCGAATTCGCTACACCACGTCGCATCCCCGTGATGTGGATGATGAACTGATCGCGGCGCATCGTGATCTTGATGCCCTGATGCCCTTCCTGCATCTGCCGGTACAGTCAGGATCAGACCGCATTCTGACGGCGATGAACCGCCGTCACAGTGCAGATGACTATCGCCGTATCGTTGACCGGTTGCGGACCGCACGGCCCGACATGGTCCTGTCTTCGGACTTTATTGTCGGCTATCCCGGTGAAAGTGACCGCGATTTTGAGCAGACCCTGAAACTGATCCGCGATGTCGGTTTCGTGCAGGCTTTCTCGTTCAAATACAGCCCGCGCCCCGGTACACCGGCGGCGGCGGATGAAATTCAGGTTGATGAGGCGGTCAAATCCGCGCGGCTGGCGGCGCTGCAGGAAGAACTGCTCGGCCAGCAGACAGCTTTCAACCAGTCCTGTGTTGGTAAAGTCATGCCGGTATTGTTTGAAAAGCCGGGACGCCATGCGGGTCAGCTGGTTGGCCGGACACCATTTCTGCAGCCGCTTTATGCAGATATGGATGCCTCCCATATCGGTGACATCCTGAATATCGAGATTACGACAGCCAATCCAAATTCCCTGTCCGGTCAGTTGGCCGGACCCGACCAAGAGAGGGCATGCGCTTGACCAGAGGCACTGTACGCCGGGCAGACCAGGCCGGCGACTCGGTTACCCTTGCCTTCGCTGACAACAGGTTGCTGGTGCCCTTGTTTGGTGCTCATAACCGCAATCTGGCCCGGATCGAACAACGGCTGGATGTGGCAATCAACGCCCGTGGCAACGAGGTGACCATCGCCGGTGCCGCCGGTGAGGTCGAGGTGGCGCGTGCTGCCCTTGAAAGCCTGTATGCCCGCCTGGAACGTAATGAAGAGATCGAGCCGGGTGATGTGGATGCCATGGTGCGGCTGATCGATCACGATCCGGTTGAAGCGGAAGCCGCGACCGGACTGACCATTCGCACGCGCCGGAAGCCGGTTTCACCACGCACCCCGTTACAGGCTGATTATATCCGGGCCATGCAGGCGAATGATCTGGTCTTCGGTGTCGGACCGGCTGGGACGGGCAAGACCTATCTGGCGGTTGCGATGGCGGTTCAGATGCTGTCGACCGGCGATATTGACCGGATCATTCTGTCCCGCCCGGCGGTTGAGGCGGGAGAGCGTCTGGGCTTCCTGCCCGGCGATATGAAAGAGAAGGTCGATCCCTATCTCCAGCCCCTGTATGACGGCCTGCGCGAGACATTGCGCGAGGGTGAACTGGAAAAGCGTATGGAAAGTGGCGCGATTGAGGTCGCACCCCTGGCCTTCATGCGCGGACGGACCCTGAAGAACAGCTTCGTCATTCTGGATGAAGCGCAGAATACCACCGCGGTTCAGATGAAGATGTTCCTGACCCGGCTCGGCGAAAACTCCCGCATGGTGGTTACAGGCGATCTCAGTCAGGTCGATTTGCCGGGAAATCAGCGGTCCGGTCTTGCCGAAGCACTGGAAGTCCTGCGGGACGTGGAGTCGATTTCAACAGTGCGGTTTACCGACAAGGATGTGGTCCGTCACAAGCTGGTGGCGGATATCGTCAAGGCTTATGACGCCTACAGCGCCTATAACTCCGGCAGAAGGATCGATGGTGAACAGGGCTGACATTCTGGTTCGCATCGATGACGACCACTGGGCGCAACTGCCCGGCGACCCCGACATACTTTGTCAGACGGCGGCCCGGGCGGCTCTGTCGGCGGCTGGATGGGATGACGATAATGTGGAAATCAGTATCCTGCTGACCTCCGATACGGATGTGCAGGCTCTGAACCGTGATTACCGGCATCAGGACAAACCGACGAACGTGCTGTCCTTTGCCACGTCGGATGACGAAACGACGGTGCCGGAAGGTGAAGCCCTGCCGCTGGGCGATATCGTCGTCGCCTTTGAGACAGTTCAGCGCGAAGCGGAGAGCGCTGGCATTTCGCTTGCCGATCACACCAGCCACATGATCGTGCATGGCACCCTGCATCTGCTGCATTACGATCACGAGATCGAAGATGAGGCAGTTGAGATGGAGGCCCTGGAAACGGCTATACTGGCGCAAATGGGGATCAGTGACCCCTATGCCCGCAACGAGATCTGATATGGACGACGACAGTAAGACATCACGAACCAATGGCTCGAACGGTCGGGGACCTTCGTGGAAAGGGGTCTGGCGGGCACTGCGGCGTCGTGGACCCGGCGAAGCGACGGTGCGCGATACCCTTGAGGAACTGATCGAGGATTTCGATGAGGATGAGGCGCCGGTTGAGCCAATGGAGCGGTTGCTCCTGAACAATGTGCTGAATCTGCGCGATCTCACGGTTGTCGACGTGATGGTACCCCGTGCTGATATCGTGTCCGTCGATACTGAAACCAGCATTGATGACCTGATTGTCCGCTTCAAGACAGAGAACCATTCCCGCCTGCCGGTCTATCGCAACAGCCTCGATGACTGCATCGGCATGGTCCATATCCGTGATGTGCTGGGCGTCAGTTTTGGCAGCACGGCAGAAGATGGCGCCTTTCGCCTGTCGGACATCGTTCGCCCGGTGATTTTTGTTGCCCCGTCCATGCGGGTGCTCGACCTGCTGCTGGAGATGCGGGTCAAGCGCACGCATATGGCGCTGGTGGTGGATGAATATGGCGGCATCGACGGTCTGCTGACGATTGAAGATCTGGTTGAGGAAATCGTTGGCGAAATTCAGGACGAACATGACGACGAACCGGAACCCCAGATGGTGGAGCGTCCGGACGGGGCGCTGCTGGCGGATGCGCGGGTGGAACTGGAAGAATTCGAAGACCGGTTCGGCGAAATTTTCAGTGAAGACGACAAGGAAGATGTCGATACGCTCGGTGGTCTTGTTTTCGCGCTTGCAGGCCGGGTACCGGTCCGGGGTGAGCTGATAAAACATGAGAGCGGTCTCGTGTTTGAAGTTGTTGATGGCGATCCCCGTCGTGTCCGGCGACTGCGGATTCGCAATCTTCCGGTGCAGGATACAGCCGATGAGCAGAGCGAAGACTAGGCAGTGCCCCGTCCTTTCGATCTGATTGCCGGCCTGCGGGGCTGGCGGCGCTTTCTGGCCGCTCTCGCCGCCGGCGGGCTGGCATCGCTGGCATTGCCGCCTGCTTATATTCTGCCGGTATTCCTGATCGCCTTTCCCGTTCTGCTGTTGCTGCTCGGCAGCTGCACCAGACCCCGACAGGCTCTGCTGACCGGTTTTGCCTTCGGCTTTGGCTTCTATGCAATCGGGTTGTACTGGATTGGCTTTGCTCTGCTGGTCGAAGCCGCACGGTTTGCCTGGCTGCTGCCCGTCGCTGTGTTCGGTATAGCTGCCATACTGGCTGTGTTCAGTGCAGTTGCCTGTCTGCCGGCCTGGGCAGTCCGGAAGCTGGGCGGTGGCTGGATATCTGCCCTGCTGGCACTGGCGGGGGGCTGGACGCTGCTGGAATGGTGCCGGAACTGGGCCTTCACCGGATTCCCCTGGAATCCGGTCGGGTCGGTCTGGGGGTTTGCCGATATCATGGTGCAGCCGGCATCGGTCATCGGTGTCTTTGGTCTCAGCCTGCTGACGCTGCTGCTGGCGGGTCTGCCGCTGCTTCTGGTCACGACCTCCGGTGCGGTGCGGGGGGCAATCATTGCCATCACACTGGTCGGCATGGCCGGATGGACGGGCAGTGGCTATTACCGGTTGCAGCAGAATCCGACAGTTCTTGTGGAGAATGTCGGGCTGCGTCTGGTGCAGGCGAATATTGACCAGCGTGATAAATGGCGGCGGGACTTGCGGGTGCCGAATCTGACCCGTCTGCTGGCTTTATCGACAGACCAGCGGCCGGACTGGGTAACGCATGTGATCTGGCCGGAGACGGCGGCAACATTTTTTCTGTCCGAAAACCCGGAAGTCGTCCGTGCGATTGCCAGTGTTGCCCCATCGGGCGGTGCCGTCCTGACGGGCGCGCCGCGTCAGGCGAAACGGGATGGTTTGCCGGTCTATTACAACAGTCTGCAGGCGATCAGCGGAGCGGGCGAGATACTGGCAAGCTATGACAAGGCCCATCTCGTGCCCTTCGGGGAATATGTGCCATTGCGGGACTGGCTGCCGATTGACCGGATTGTGGCCGGGCGGGGAGACTTCACAGCCGGTCCGGGGCCGCGCACGCTTCGCCTCCCCGGACTGCCATCTTTTTCTCCCCTGATTTGCTATGAAGCAATTTTTCCGGGCGTTGCGGTTGACGCATCAGATCGTCCGGAGTGGATTCTGAACATCAGCAATGATGCCTGGTTTGGAGTCAGTGCCGGTCCGCATCAGCATCTCGCGTCATCACGAATGCGTGCGATTGAGGAAGGATTACCCCTGATCCGGGCAACGAATACGGGGATTACAGTCGCCTTTGACCCGTTTGGGCGAGAACTTCAAAGACTTGATCTTGATCGGCGCGGAACGCTTGACCTTCGCTTGCCAAAACCGGCATCGTCGCCTACGATTTTTTCATTGTTCGGGAATGTCGTCCCCGTTCTGTTGGCGGGTCTTATCGTTTTGGTTGCGATCGGGTCTGTTCTTCAGTCGAGACGGCGGAGCGCGAGCGGAGACTGATTACAGCAGGTGCAGACCCTTTGGGGCCCTGACTGCAGCGTTATAGCGCTGATGCCGTGGCATCCCGGGTCCGCTCAAACCCTTTTCGGAGGATATTGTTATGGCAGCAGCACGTCGTGGGTCCCGTCGCGGACGCACCGCCACAGGTCAACCGAATCCGGTTGATGTTCATGTTGGCAGCCGCGTTCGCCAACGCCGCACACTTCTTGGAATGAGCCAGGAAAAACTGGGTGAGTCCATCGGTCTGACGTTTCAGCAGGTTCAGAAATATGAACGCGGCGCGAACCGGATCGGGGCCAGCCGCCTGTTTGACCTCAGCCTGGTGCTGGATGTTCCGGTCGCCTATTTCTTTGAAGACATGCCCGAGAATGTCGCCGACTCCAGCCCGCGCAAGATCGCAGGCCTGAAGGCAGACCCGGAATTCGAACTTGAAGGTGACCCCCTGACCCGGCGGGAAACACTGGAACTGGTCCGCGCCTATTACCGGATTCCGGATGTCAATGTCCGCCGCCGTCTGTTCGAAATGGCAAAATCCATCGCTGTCTCGGAAGAAGAGAACAACAGCTGAGCAGATTCCTCATGACTGCGACGGGATGAAATCGAATATCCTTGACAGTACGGGTCTGTGTTGCCAAAAGCCGGGCAGATCGGACCCGAGGGTTCCGTGGATTGATTTCATCCGCTTGCCGCCACGATAATTGAAGGGCTAAGCGGAGATTTCCCCCGGCGACAGAAATGTTGCACAGATGTAATCCCGGTCCGGCGTCCGAAATTTGATCGAACGAGGTGCTCCGTGACCAATTCCAGCTATCTGTTTACCAGCGAATCCGTATCCGAAGGTCATCCTGACAAGGTCAGCGACCGGGTTTCCGATTCCATCGTCGATGCGTTCCTGGCGGCAGACCCGGGATCGCGGGTTGCCTGCGAGACGCTTTGCACAACCAATCTGGTGGTGCTGGCGGGTGAGGTCCGCGGACCGGAAGAAGTCAGCAAGGCCCGGATGGAAGAACTGGCCCGCGAATGTATTCGCGAGATCGGTTACGAGCAGGATGGCTTTCACTGGGCCAATTCCGAAGTGCAGGTGCATGTCCACAGCCAGTCCGTCGACATTGCACAGGGCGTCGATGCCGCCGGCAACAAGGATGAAGGCGCTGGTGATCAGGGCATCATGTTTGGTTTTGCCTGTAACGAAACAGAAGAGTTGATGCCGGCTCCGATTCATTATTCTCATGAAGTGCTGCGCCTGATGGCCGAAGCACGCCATGCCGGCAAGACCCCGGAACTGCTGCCTGACTCGAAAAGCCAGTTCACCCTGCTGTATGAAAACGGCAAGCCGGTGAAGGCGACTTCTGTGGTTGTGTCCACCCAGCATGTCGAAGGTCTGGAACAGGCTGAAATCAAGGAAATCGTGCGTCCCTTCGTTGAGCAGGTTCTGCCGGAAGGCTGGATGTGTGATGAAGACGAGTTTTACGTCAATCCGACCGGTCGTTTCGTCATTGGTGGTCCGGACGGCGATTGCGGCCTGACCGGTCGCAAGATCATCGTCGATACCTATGGTGGCGCCGCCCTGCATGGCGGTGGTGCGTTCTCCGGCAAGGATCCGTCGAAGGTTGACCGCTCGGCCGCTTACGGTGCGCGGTATCTGGCAAAGAACGTGGTTGCCGCCGGCCTTGCAGACCGCTGCACGATTCAGGTCGCCTATGCGATCGGCGTCTCCAAGCCGCTGTCGGTCTATGTAAACACCGATGGCACCGGCAAGGTTGACGAGGCCAAGCTGTGTAATGTGCTTCAGGATGTCATGGATCTGAGCCCGCGTGGTATCCGCGAGCATCTGAAACTGCATCAGCCGATTTATCGCCGGACGTCATCTTATGGTCACTTTGGCCGCAAGCCGGAAGCTGATGGCGGCTTCTCCTGGGAGAAGACGGACCTGGTCGACGAGCTGAAGAGCCGTTTCTGATCTGACAAATGACCCTGAAAGCCCGTCTTGCCGTTCCGGCGGGGCGGGCTTTCTGTCATCTGCAATCCGGACATGGGATATGACACAGAAGACTGACAGACAGCCCCTGATTGAAGGGCCGGGTGATCGCTTCAAGGGCCGCCGGAAGGGTCGTGCCCTGCGCCCCCGTCGCGCCGGGCTGATGGACAGCCTGCTGCCGCATCTTTCGCTGCCGGTGGATGACGCGGAGATGATGGCCGATCCGAAAAGCCTGTTTGATCAGGATGTTCGGGCGCTCTGGATGGAGACCGGGTTTGGCGGCGGCGAGCATCTGGCCTGGCAGGCCGAGCAGAACAGGGATGTGGGCTTTATCGGCTGCGAACCGTTCGTCAACGGCGTTGCCGGGCTGCTCTCCTACATTGAAGACCGTAACCTGACGAATGTCCGTATTCACCCGGATGATGCGCGGGTTGTGCTGGATGCCCTGCCGGATGCCTGTATCGAGCGCTATTTTCTGCTGTTTCCGGACCCTTGGCCGAAGACCCGCCATGCCAGCCGCCGGTTTGTGCAGACCCGGACACTGGATGTTATCGCACGTT
Organism: Alphaproteobacteria bacterium HT1-32; assembly: GCA_009649675.1. NCBI lineage: Bacteria > Pseudomonadati > Pseudomonadota > Alphaproteobacteria > Alphaproteobacteria bacterium HT1-32. The sequence continues at coordinate 1,707,779 of WJPL01000001.1, forward strand.
TGTTGAAGCCGGGGGGTGAATTCCGGCTCGGCAGTGACGATATGGGATATATCAGGTGGAGCCTGCCGTTGTTGTTGCGGCATCCGGCTTTCGAATGGATGGCGCAATCCCGGGATGATTGGCGGGTCCGTCCGAGTGACTGGCCGGAGAGCCGATATGAGGCGAAAGCGCGTCGCGCCGGGCGAAGCTCGGTCTATCTCTGCTTCCGTCGACGGGAAGCTGCTTGAAACCACGGCGTTTCCGGGTATATTCCGCTCGCACTTTAATTCGGCGTGCTCTTTCGGGAGTAATTAAAGTGGGCCCGCCGGCCCGCTTTTTTTGTTTGTATGACAGGTGATTTGAAACCGGCGGGTAGAGGCATGGATCTGACGGAACGCATAAGCAGGATGATTGAACCGTCGATGACGGACATGGGGTATGACCTCGTGCGCGTCACGATCAACGGCAAACGCCAGTTGACGGTGCAGATCATGGCTGATCCGTCTGACGGTCGGGATATGGGCATTGATGACTGTGCCAAGGTCAGTCGGATGGTGTCGGCCCTGCTGGATGTTGAAGACCCGATCAAGGAAGCCTACAGCCTTGAGGTTTCCAGCCCGGGCGTCGACCGGCCGTTGACCCGGATCAAGGATTTCGATCAGTGGTCAGGGTTTGAAGCGCGTGTTGAGATGGCGGAACCGATTGCCGGAAGGCGCCGGTTTTCCGGTCGCCTCAGAGGTACAGACGGTGATGTCGTGAAGATCGATGTCGAAGATGAGCAGGTGGCACTTCCCTTTGCCGGTATAGCCAAGGCGAAGTTGCTGCTGACGGACGAACTGATCGCCTGGACGACAAAAAACAGGCAGGTTGAAGGATAACGAGATGGAACAAGTGGCAACACATCCACGCCCGGAGCTTCTGACGGTCGCTGACACGGTGGCCCGCGACAAGGGAATTGAGCGCGAGGAAGTCATCGAAGCCATGGAAATGGCAATCCAGAAGGCCGGCCGGTCGAAATATGGTCAGGAGCACGATATCCGTGCGACCATCGACCGGAAGAACGGTGAAATCCGGCTTGCCCGCTATCTTGAGGTCGCCGAGGAAATCGAAAACGAAGCAACCCAGATTTCGCTGGCCAAGGCGCGCCGCAAGAAGGCCGACGCCGAGATTGGCGAATTTCTGGTTGATCCGCTGCCGCCGATCGATTTCGGACGTATTGCCGCACAGACCGCCAAGCAGGTCATCGTGCAGAATGTCCGCGATGCCGAGCGCAAGCGTCATTACGAGGAATACAAGGACCGGGTTGGCGAAATCGTCAACGGTCTGGTCAAGCGGGTCGAGTTTGGCAATGTCATGGTCGATCTGGGTCGTGCCGAAGGTATCATCCGCCGCGATGAGATGATCCCCCGGGAGAATTTCCGTCAGGGAGACCGGGTGCGCGCCTATATCTATGACGTGCGCGAAGAGCCCCGTGGCCCGCAGATTTTCCTGTCACGGACACGCCCGGAATTCATGTCCAAGCTGTTCGCACAGGAAGTGCCGGAAATCTATGACGGCATCATCGACATCATGGCGGTTGCCCGTGATCCGGGATCGCGCGCCAAGATTGCCGTTCTGTCACATGATCATTCCATCGACCCTGTCGGTGCCTGTGTCGGTATGCGCGGCTCCCGCGTTCAGGCCGTTGTTGGTGAACTGCAGGGTGAGAAGATCGATATCATCCAGTTCTCCCCGGATACGGCGACCTTCATCGTCAACGCCCTTGCCCCGGCAGAAGTCAGCAAGGTGGTCCTGGATGAAGAAGCCAACCGCATTGAAGTCGTTGTGCCGGACGAGCAGCTCAGTCTGGCAATTGGCCGGCGCGGGCAGAATGTCCGCCTTGCCTCACAGCTGAGCGGCTGGGAAATCGATATTCTGACGGAAGAAGTCGAATCCGAGCGTCGCAACCGTGAATTCCTGTCGATGTCGGAAATGTTCGTTGAAGCCCTGGATGTCGACGAAGTTGTCGCGCATCTGCTGGTGACCGAAGGTTTCCGCCTGGTCGAGGAAGTTGCCTTTGTGCCGGTCGCTGACCTGGCTGAAATCGAAGGCTTTGACGAAGACATCGCCGAAGAGCTTCGTAACCGCGCCCGTGTCCATCTCGAAACGGTTGCTGCCGAACAGGAAGCCCGCCGGGTTGAGCTTGGCGTCGAGGATGAAGTTGGCGAGGTCGAAGGTGTGACCAGCGCCATGCTGGTGGCTCTTGGTGATGCGGGTGTCAAAACCCGCGATGACCTGGCCGATCTTGCCGGTGATGAGCTGATCGAGATTGTCGGTGGCGAGCAACTGACTGAAGACGACGCCAATGCGATCATTATGGCCGCGCGCGCTCACTGGTTTGCCGACGAAGAGACGGCAGACGGTGAGGAAAGCGCCGACCAGCCGACGGCGTCGGAAGGGTGAGGTACTGGAATTTTAATGGGATACGCTTCCCCCGAGTTCGACCAACTGACGCCCGAGCGAAGATGCATCGCGACGGGTAAAACAGCGCCCCGTGACGATCTGATCAGATTCGTCGTCGGGCCTGAAGGGGGAATTGTGCCAGATGTTGACGGCCGCTTGCCCGGTCGTGGTATCTGGCTTTGCCCGGACCGCAGCAGTCTGCGGATCGCCATGAAGAAGAACATGTTCGCGCGCAGCGCCCGTCGCCGGGTTGATGTGCCGGACAATCTCGACAATATGGTCGAGAAACTGCTGGTCTCCAGATGCATCAGCATCATCGGACTGGCGCGCCGGGCCAATCGTGCCGTCGGCGGATTTGCCAAGGTGAAGATAAAGCTGGATGGCGGCATACAAGGTGTGTTGCTGACCGCCAGCGGCGCTCCCGCCGGTGGCAGGCGGAAACTCAACCGTAGCCGTATCGCCGCAGAAATCGATCTGCTGGATGATGCGGAAATTGGCATGGCATTTGGTCGTGACGGCCTGGTTCATGCCTTTATCGAACGCAGCACCTTTGCCGACCGGCTGGTGCTGACATCGCGCAAGCTTGCAGGATTCAGAGAGAACGGGGCAATCGATGCCCCTGAAGGAAGCGACAGGTAATGACGAACGAAACAGATAATACTGACGACGGCAAAAAGACGCTCGGATTGTCGAAGCCCGGCAAGCTGACGCTGAACAAGACCGTCGAGACCGGAACGGTTCGTCAGTCCTTTTCGCACGGCCGCTCGAAGGCGGTTACCGTTGAGGTCAAGAAGAAGCGCACCTTTGAACGTGGCACCAGCGGACGGCTGAAAGAAGTCAGGCAGGGTGATCAGGCTTTTGAAGAAGCTGTGTCCGCACCTGCCGTATCAACGGAAGAACGCCGCCTGACCGAACAGGAACGGGAAGTCCGGATGCGCGCCCTGAAGCAGGCGCAGCAGATGGAAATCGAAGCCCGCGCCCGTGGTGAGGAAGAGGCTGCGCGTGCTGCTGCCCGCCGCGCCGAAGAAGAGAAGAAGCGCCTGCAGGAAGAGGAAGACCGTCAGCGTCGGGATGCTGATGAGGCTGCCCGCAAGGCTGCTGAGGAACAGGCCCGTCAGAAGGAAGAAGAGACCGCCCGCAAGCAGGCTGCTCTCGACCGGGCAAAGAAAGAAGCCGAAGCCGTCAAGGTGGCCGTCGCAACCCGTGTCCGGGCACCGGAAGCGGTTACCGAGCCTGATGACGAGCGCAGCGGCAAGGTGAAGCTGGATACCAAACGCCCGGCACCAAGCCGTAAGGGTGAACCGCGTCGTCGCCAGAACAAACTGTCCGTCACCAGCGCGCTGGATGATCAGGATGGTCAGCGCGCCCGGTCTGATGCGGCGGTTCGCCGCGCCCGTGAACGTGAGCGCCGGCGTCAGATGAAGCAGTCCGGTGGTGAAAACCGCAAACAGGTCCGTGATGTTGTTGTGCCGGAAACCATCACGGTTCAGGAACTTGCCAACCGTATGGCCGAACGTGGCGTAGAAGTCGTCAAAACTCTTATGAAACTGGGTGTTATGGCGACGATTAATCAGACGATTGATGCAGATACGGCCGAACTGGTCGTTGCTGAATTCGGCCATAAACTGCGCCGTGTTTCCGAATCCGATGTTGAAATCGGACTGGTGGCAGAAGCGGATAATGATACCGACAAGCAGCCGCGTCCGCCGGTTGTCACCATCATGGGTCATGTCGATCACGGCAAAACCTCGCTGCTTGATGCACTTCGGGAAACCGACACGGCGGGTCGGGAAGCCGGGGGCATTACCCAGCATATCGGCGCTTATCAGGTCCGGCTTGAAGGTGGTCAGCGGATCACCTTCATCGATACGCCGGGTCACGCCGCCTTTACGGCCATGCGTGCGCGCGGTGCCCGGGCGACAGATATTGTCGTGCTGGTTGTCGCAGCCGATGATGGTGTGAAGCCGCAGACGGTTGAAGCGATCAACCATGCGAAGGCAGCCGAAGTGCCGGTGATTGTCGCCATCAACAAGATCGACAAGGAAGATGCCAATCCGGAGAAGGTCCGCAGCGAACTGCTGCAGCATGAAATCATCCTCGAAGAGTTCGGTGGTGATGTGCTGGCCGTGGAAGTTTCTGCCAAAGCGAAAACCGGTCTGGACAAGCTCGAAGAAACCATTCTGCTGCAATCTGAACTTCTGGAACTGGGTGCCAACCCGGATCGCCCTGCCGAAGGCGTGGTGATCGAGGCGAAGATGGAACGGGGCCGTGGCTCTGTCGCCACTGTGCTGGTCCAGCGCGGTACGCTGCGTGTCGGTGACGTGTTTGTCGCCGGAGACGAATGGGGGCGTGTCCGCGCCATGATCAACGAACGTGGCGATCAGGTTGCCGAGGCGGGTCCGTCTGATCCGGTTGAGGTTCTGGGTATGCAGGGCACGCCGATGGCCGGTGACGATCTTATCGTTGTTGCCGATGAAGCCCGGGCACGTGAAATCACCAGCTACCGTCAGGAAAAGGCCCGCACGGCGCGGACCAATCTGGCGCGGCCGGGGACACTGGAATCCTTCTTTGCCAGCGCGAATGCAGGCAACGTCAAGCAGCTGCCGGTGGTCATCAAGGCAGACGTGCAGGGTTCCGCAGAAGCCATTGTCGGTGCGCTGGAAGCCATGGGGAATGATGAGGTCAATGTCCGGGTGCTCAGCTCCGGCGTCGGCGGTATCAATGAATCGGATATGACACTGGCGCAGGCCTCGCAGGCGCTGGTTATCGGGTTTAATGTCCGCGCGAACCCGCAGGCCCGTGACTTCGCCAAGGCGAATGCCATCGATATCCGTTATTACTCGATCATCTATGACGTTGCTGATGATGTGAAACAGATGCTGACCGGCATGCTGGCGCCGACGATCAAGGAAACCCTGCTGGGTTACGCCAAGATCAAGGAAGTCTTCAACATCACCAAGGTTGGCAAGGTTGCAGGTTGTGAGGTTACCGAAGGTCTGGTGCGCCGTGGCGGCAAGGTTCGCCTGCTCCGCGACGATGTGGTGATTCATGAAGGCACACTGAGCACCCTCAAGCGCTTCAAGGATGAGGTCGAGGAGGTCAAGGAAGGCTACGAATGCGGTATGGCGTTCGAGCGTTACAACGACATCCAGGTCGGTGATTTCATCGAATGTTACAATGTCGAGGAAATTGCGACCCAGCTTTAAGCGGGCGTATCCTCAACCCAGGGGCGACACCCCGGCGCGGGCCATGCGGTCCGCGTTACGACAGGAGTCGAAATTATGGCCAAACAACGTAATGACCGTGCGCCGAATCAGCGTCAGCTTCGTGTCGGAGAACTGATCCGTCACACGCTGGCGCAAATTCTTGAAGGCGGCGAACTGCATCAGCCCGTGCTGCAACAGACACCGGTGACCATCACCGAGGTCCGGGTCAGCCCGGATCTGCGAAATGCGACGGTTTTCGCAACGCCGCTTGGCGGCGGTGATCCGACACCCATGCTGGAGGCCCTGCAGCGGGCCAAGCCTTATCTGCGCCGGCGCATTGCTGCGATCGTCAAGCTGCGGACCGCACCGAATCTCAGCTTCAAGGCTGACGAAAGCTTCGATAATGCGGATTACATGAATAATCTGCTGCGCCAGCCCGACGTTATCCGGGATCTCGGCAAGGATGACGACGAGGACGATGATAATGGGGCGTAAGAAAAGCGGCCTGCCGATCCATGGCTGGATTATCATCGACAAGCCGCTTGGCGTCACATCGACCCAGACGGTTGGCCGGATCCGCCGGCTGACCAACGCCGCGAAGGTTGGCCATGCCGGAACCCTGGACCCGCTGGCGACAGGTCTGCTGCCCATCGCGCTGGGTGAGGCGACCAAGACCATTTCCATCGTCATGGACGGAACAAAATCCTATCGTTTCACCCTTTGCTTTGGTGAGGAACGGACCACGGACGATGCTGAGGGAGAGGTTTCTGCCCGCTCTGACGTGCGGCCTTCAGACAGTGAAATTGAAGCGGTATTGTCGCAGTTTACCGGGGAAATAGAGCAGGTTCCGCCGATTTATTCGGCGATCAAGATTGACGGAAAACGCGCCTATGATCTGGCGCGGGCGAATGAAGATGTCGAGATGAAATCGCGGATTGTCCGGATTGATGAGGTTCGGCTGGCGGAGCGTCCTGACGCGGATCATGCCTCCTTTGATGTGACCTGTGGCAAGGGTGCCTATATGCGGGCGCTGGCCCGTGATATTGCCCGTGCGCTTGGGTCAGCCGGATATGTGTCTGCGCTGCGGCGGACGGCGGTTGGCGGATTTACGATAGAAGACGCAATTCCGCTGGAAAAACTTGAAGAACTCGACCATATTCCCGCCGCAAGCGAGCACTTGCTCCCGGTCAAGACCGCGCTGGACGACATCCCGGCTCTGGCCCTGACTGACGAGGAAGCCCGACGAATGCGTTGTGGTCAGGCAGTGTCCTGGCTCAAGGTTGCCGGCAGATCCAACCTGGGACCGATTGGTCCTGATGTGGTTTGTTGTGCAATTACCGGCGATGTACCGGTGGCATTGGCCCGGGTTGAAGGCGGAAACGTCCTTCCGGTGCGCGTGTTGAACCTCTAGATCAAGGAAGGAAAACACGATGTCGATTACTGCAGAGCGCAAGACAGCGCTTATCTCCGAGTACGCCCAGGCTGAAGGCGATACCGGTTCTCCCGAGGTACAGGTTGCTATCCTGACCGAACGGATCACGAACCTCACCGAGCATCTCAAGGAACACAAGAAGGACTTCCACTCACGCCGTGGACTTCTGATCCTCGTCGGCCAGCGCCGTCGTCTGCTCGACTATCTCAAGAAGAAAAGCGACGACCGTTACACGTCGCTGATTAAAAGGCTGGGTATTCGCCGCTAAGGGCGAGCCTTGCTCCGGCGGCCGCAGCCCGTGCTGCGGCCGCTGCAAGCCCTGCGGAATGACCGCAGGCCGGCGGATGGCATAGGGCTGATCCGTTGTATGGAAAAGAAAGAGAGTACATGTTTACAATTCATCGTAAGGAACTCGACTGGGGCGGCCGCAAGCTCGTCCTTGAGACGGGCAAGATTGCCCGCCAGGCCGATGGCGCCGTCATGGTGACCTATGGCGATACGAAGGTTCTCTGCACCGCAGTCGGCGCAAAGAAGCCGAAACCGGGAATCGATTTCTTCCCGCTGACCATCAATTATCAGGAAAAGACCTTCGCCGCCGGTAAAATCCCCGGCGGTTTTTTCAAACGTGAAGGTCGTCCGACGGAAAAAGAAACCCTCACATCCCGCCTGATCGACAGACCGATCCGGCCGCTGTTTGTTGACGGTTTCCGTAACGAAACACAGGTTGTCTGCACCGTGCTGGCCCATGACCTGGATAACAATCCGGACATCGCTGCCATGGTTGGCGCTTCGGCTGCCCTGACAATTTCCGGTATTCCCTTCATGGGTCCGCTTGGCGCGGCACGTGTCGGTTATGCCGATGGCGAATACATGCTGAACCCGACAGCTTCCGATCTGGAAAAGTCCGAGCTCGACCTCGTCGTTGCCGGTACCCAGGACGGTGTGCTGATGGTTGAATCCGAAGCGAAAGAGCTGTCGGAAGAAGTCATGCTGGGTGCGGTGATGTTTGGTCATCGTGGTTTCCAGCCGGTCATCGACGCGATCATCGATCTCGCCGAAGCCTGTGCCAAAGACCCGTGGCCGCTGGCTGAACAGCCTGCCGATTACGACGCGGTCAAGAAGCGCGTTGGCGAACTGGCCGAAGCCGGCCTGCGTGATGCCTATGCCATCAAGGCGAAGCAGGAACGTCAGGACGCGATTGCCGCTGTTCGTCAGAGCACCATCGACACGGTTGTCGAGGAAGGCTTCGACGAAGGCCTCACCGGCGCGATGTTCAAGAAGCTCGAAAAAGACGTGGTTCGTGGCGATATCATCAAGACCAAAAGCCGCATTGACGGCCGCGATCTTGAAACCGTTCGCCCGATCGTTTCCGAAGTCGGCATTCTGCCGCGTGCCCATGGTTCCGCCCTGTTTACCCGCGGCGAAACCCAGGCCCTGGTTGTTGCCACCCTCGGCACCGGTCAGGACGAGCAGATCATTGATGCGCTTGAAGGCGAATATCGCGAGCATTTCATGCTGCACTATAACTTCCCGCCTTACTCGGTCGGCGAAGCCGGTCGCATGGGATCGCCGGGACGTCGCGAAATCGGCCACGGCAAGCTTGCCTGGCGGGCCATTCACCCGCTGCTGCCGTCGAAGGAAGCCTTCCCGTATACGCTCCGGGTTGTCTCCGAAATCACTGAATCCAACGGCTCGTCTTCAATGGCGACTGTCTGCGGCACCTCGCTGTCGCTGATGGATGCCGGTGTGCCTCTGGCACGTCCGGTGGCCGGTATCGCCATGGGTCTCATTAAGGAAGGCGACGACTTCGCCGTTCTGTCCGACATTCTTGGTGATGAAGATCATCTCGGCGACATGGACTTCAAGGTTGCGGGTACCGAAGCCGGTGTTACCGCCCTGCAGATGGATATCAAGATCACTTCGATCAACGAAGAAATTATGCAGATCGCACTCGGTCAGGCAAAGGGTGGGCGTCTGCACATCCTCGGCGAAATGGCCAAGGCACTTACCAACTCCCGTGAGGGCGTCTCGGACAATGCACCGCGGATCACCGTGATCCATGTTGCGAAAGACAAGATTCGCGAAATCATCGGCCCGGGTGGCAAGATGATCCGTGAAATCTGTGAAGTGTCCGGTGCGAAGGTTGATATTGATGATGATGGCACCGTCAAGGTTGCTGCTGTTGACAATGATGCCGCACAGAAAGCCGTTGATATGATCATGGCGATTTCCGCTGAGCCGGAAGTTGGTACGATCTACCGTGGCAAGGTCGTGAAATGTGTCGATTTCGGCGCCTTCGTGAACTTCCTCGGTCCGCGTGACGGCCTCGTCCACATCTCTGAAATGCGCCCGGAACGGGTCAAGGCAGTCAGTGACGTGGTGTCCGAAGGTCAGGAAGTCTGGGTCAAGTGCATCGGCCTGGATGATCGCGGCAAGGTTAAGCTGTCGATGAAGGTCGTCGATCAGGAAACCGGCAAGGAAATTGCCGGGGAAGCTGAAGACTGATCGGTCTTTCATCCCGATAAACGGAAAAGGCGACCCCTCGGGGTCGCCTTTTTTGTTGGGAAACTACGACATCAGCTTCTTCCTGAGGAGGCGCTATGCGCCGTCTCGAAGGACGTGGCGACATTCGGTGACAGTCAAAGGTCTCCTGCCATCCTTCGAGACGCGCTTTCAGCGCTCCTCAGGATAAGGCTGATGGTCTCCCGGAATCTGATCAGGCGGCCCGTTTGATGGCGGCGGTGGCCAGGCCGGCGCCGATCAGGACGGTGCCGCCGAGGCGGTTGATGGTCCGCAGGGTGGCCGGGCGACGGATCCGGTCGCGGGCGGAGCTGGCAAGCCAGGCATAGGCTGCGGCATTGGCGACGCCGAGGGTGACAAAGGTCGCTTCCATAATCGCAAGCTGCGGCAGCAGGGGGGCTGCCGGATCAAGGAACTGCGGGGTAAAGGCAATGAAGAAGGCGATGCCCTTGGGATTCAGCAGGGTGACAAGGAAAGCGTGGGTCAGCATGGCCCGGCCTGATTTCCCCTCGGTTTCCGATCCGTCGGAGGACGGCAGAATGGCAGGGGCACGCCAGAGTTTGATGCCAAGCCAGACCAGATAGGCGGCACCGATCCATTTCAGCAGGGTGAACAGTTCGGCGGAGGTCGCCATAATCGCCCCGAGGCCTGCCAGAGAGAGGGTCATGGCGGCAAAATCACCGAGGCCAACGCCGATCACCGTCGATAAAGCTGCACGACGGCCTTCGGCGATGGCGTAGGAGATGACGAGCATGATTGTCGGGCCGGGAATGATGAGCAGCAAGGTGGTTGCCGCGACATAGGCCAGCCAGACTTCAGTCGCCATGATGTTGCTTCCTTACAGTCCGTCAAACAGAGCTGTGGAAAGATATCGTTCGGCGAAAGACGGAACAATCACGACGATTGTCTTACCCGCCATATCGTCACGGCAGGCAACCTCCAGACCGGCGGAAATAGCCGCCCCGGAGGAAATCCCAACCGGAAGCCCTTCCAGGCGGGCGGCCTTCCGGGCGGTTGCAAAGGCGGTTTCGTTGGCGATCACCAGCACTTCATCAATCAGGTCACGGTCCAGAATGTCGGGAATGAACCCGGCACCGATACCCTGAATCTTGTGCGGTCCCGGAGGGCCGCCGGACAGGACGGGGCTGTCTTCCGGTTCTACAGCGATCATTTTCAGACCGGCTTTGCGCGGCTTCAGCGTCCGGCCGATACCGGTAATGGTTCCGCCAGTACCGACACCGGAGATGATGACATCTACATTGCCACCGGTATCTGCCCAGATTTCCTCTGCCGAGGTGACATCATGAATTGCCGGATTGGCCGGGTTCTGGAACTGTTGGGGAATGACGGCATCGCCGATTTCGCTGACCAGTTCCTCAGCCCGTGCGATAGCACCCTTCATGCCTTTCTCGGCCGGTGTCAGTTCAAGCTCTGCACCAAGGAAAGCCAGCATCTTGCGCCGTTCCACCGACATGCTTTCGGGCATGGTCAGGATCAGCCGGTACCCGCGCGAGGCGCAGACAAAGGCCAGCGCGATCCCGGTATTGCCGGAAGTCGGCTCAACGATGGTCGTATTCGGGCCGATCTTGCCGGCATCTTCCAGCGCCTTGATCATGGCAAAGCCGATACGGTCCTTGACCGAGGCCAGCGGATTGAAGAATTCGCATTTGCAGAGCACCGTCGCCTTTGCGCCAGCTTCCTCTGCGATACGGTTGAGCTTTACCAGCGGCGTTGCGCCGATGGTATCGAGAATGGAATCGTAGACTTTGCCTCTGAATTCGCCGGACATGGGGGAAGTCCTTCTGTTGAGTTAGATGGTATAGTCGAGACGTTCACGGGCTTCGCTGTGGATGCCCGATTTGTGTGCGTTGATACAGAGTTCCTCGACGGTGATTGCGTCGAGTTCCGCCATCAGCGATTGCTGACGGCCCTGCCAGAGTGGGCGGACGACATTCTTTGCGATCTCTGACGCGGTGGGGGATTCGATGGGATCTTCGGCGGTTTCGATGGCGGCAACGGACCGGACGATATCACCGAGTGTGATGCGACGGCGTTCGCGGGCCAGCCGATAGCCGCCACGGGGGCCTCGCATGCCGATCAGAATCTCGTCACGGACCAGCTGTTGCAGGGTCTGTTCCAGATAGCGGCTGGGGATGCCCTGTCGCCGTGTGATTTCCTTCGACTGTACCGGCTGGCCGCCCGAATGGTAGGCGATATCAACCATGGATTCGATGGCGTACAGCATTTTCCGGGAAAGCTTCAGCATGGGATCACGCGGTTCCTGTTGATCCGAAACCACCCGCGCCACGTGCGGTTTCATCCAGGCTGGCGACTTCCTGCCAGCGGGCCTGTGTCACCGGTGCAATGACCATCTGGGCAATTCGCATGCCGCGTTCGATGGTGAAAGCCTGATCACCGTGATTGATCAGGATGACCCCGACTTCGCCACGATAATCCGCATCGATGGTGCCGGGGCTGTTGAGGACGGTCACACCATTCTTTGCGGCGAGGCCGGAACGGGGGCGGACCTGTGCTTCGAAATCCGGCTCCAGTGCGATGGCAAGGCCGGTGGGGATGATGGCGCGGCCACCCGGTTGCAGTGTTTTCGGCTCGCTGATGGCGGCCAGCAGGTCCATCCCCGCCGACTGTGCCGTGGCATAGGCCGGCAGGTCGAGATCGGCCCCGTGAGGCAGGCGGGTAACGCGAATGTTGGTCGTGGTGGTCATCAGCAGCTGTTCCGGAATTTATGAGGTCAGTTTGTCGGCAATGCGGTCGGCGAGACGGTCGGCGACATCGGTTTTTGCCAGCGCGGGCCAGCTTTCGACACCAGCCGCATCAATCAGATGCACGCTGTTGCGGTCACCGCCGAAGGTGCCGGTTGCGGGGGATACATCATTGGCCAGGATCCAGTCGCATCCCTTGCGCGCCCGTTTGGCGGTCGCGTTGTCGATCACATTTTCGGTCTCGGCGGCGAAGCCGATGACGAGCGGGGGCCGTTGCTTACCGGGCGCTGACAGTTCCGCCAGAATGTCCGGGTTTGGTGTCAGTTCCAGTGCGGGGACGGCGGCACCATCGGTTTTCTTGACCTTCTCGTCCTGCCGGTTGGCGACACGCCAGTCGGCCACGGCAGCGGCGCAAACGGCGATATCTGCGGGCAGGGCCGCCCGGCAGGCATCCAGCATTTCGCTGGCGGTCTCTACATGATGCACTTTGACCCCGGCGGGATCGGCCAGACTGGTCGGGCCGCTGACCAGCACGGTTTCTGCCCCCAGCCGTGCCAGTGCGGCTGCGATGGCATGCCCCTGCTTGCCGGAAGACCGGTTGGCGATGTAGCGCACGGGATCAATCGGCTCATGGGTCGGGCCGCTGGTCACCAGCGCACGCTTTCCGGCGAGCGGCTGGCTGGTCGTGAAATGGGCATCAATGGCGTCGGCAACCTGCACCGGCTCGATCATTCTTCCGGGGCCAAATTCACCACAGGCCATATCGCCGTCGACGGGGCCCAGCATTTTTACACCACGGCTGCCGAGGGTTGCCACATTGGCCTGTGTCGCCGCATGTTCCCACATCCGGACATTCATCGCAGGCACCGCCATGACCGGCTTGTCTGTGGCCAGCAGCACGGTGGTCGCCAGATCGCTGGCCAGACCCTGTGCCATCTTGGCCAGAATATCGGCGCTGGCCGGAACGACGACCAGAAGGTCGGCATTGCGGGAAAGCTGGATATGGCCCATCTCGGCTTCATCGGTCAGCGAGAAGATATCCTGATAGACCTTGTCTTCGCTCAGGGCGGACAGGGACAGCGGTGTGACGAACTGGGCACCGCCCCTGGTCAGCACACACCGGACCGCATAACGGCGGCGTTTCAGCTCACGGATAAGTTCGAGCGATTTATAGGCGGCAATGCCGCCGGAAATGATGAGCAGGATACGTTTGCCGTTCATGGACATAAGTTTAGCGTTTCCATTTCGTAGAACAATCAAAATTACGTAATGAGTTTGTGGATAGGTCTAGATTTTCTAATGCAGCCTTTAAATGGCTTTTTTCTGCGCTTCCCGGAGCGAGACAATGGCAATGCCGCTGATGGTGAGGATGCCACCAATCCCGAGCCGCCAGGTCATTTCATCGCCGAGGAACAGAATGCCGCCGGCAACACCGATGATCGGCACCAGTAAAAGCCAGGGTGTGATCAGTGAAACGGGATAGCGTTGCAGCAGGTAATAAACCCCGCCATGCCCGAAGATGGATACCAGTACGGCGGAATAGACCAGCATGGACCAGTCGAACCAGTCCGCTGTTACCAGTGAGTTGATCTGACCTTCTTCAAACAGGAAGGACAGGCCCAGCAAGGGCCCGAAAGAGACTGCGGATATCCAGGCATTGATGGTGAAGACATTGACGTCTTTCAGTGATTTGACGATCAGGGCAGCGATGGAAAACATCAGGGCTGCCGCCAGCACCATGATAACGGAATCCAGATTATTGAACACAACCGGATCAAAGCCGATGACCAGCACCCCCATGAAGGCGGTGCCGATACCGGCAACCCGCCAGGGCCCGACATGCTCGCCAAAGAAGATGATCGCGAGAATGACCGAGAAGGGGACCGACAGCTTCGACAGGATGGCGATGGAGCCGACATTCTCTGCATGGTCGATGGCGTAGTAGATGAAAGTGTAATGCAGCACGCCCATGACAAGGCAGAAGGTCAGCAGGCGTTTCATGCGACCGGGGACGATACGCAGGAACGGCAGCAGGCAGACAGTCAGCAGGGCAAATCGCAGGCCGGTGAAGAACAGCGGTTCAAACTGATCGACCCCCAGTTTTCCCGCGACATACATCATGCCCCAGATCACGTTGATAGAGAGGATGAGGATGAGATGGGGAAGGGTCACTGAATTCTCCGGCGCGAATGCGCGTTGATATGTCCGGATTATTGCGCTTTCGGCAGCGCGTGGACAGCGCCCTTTTTTGCCGATCTGAAGGTGATGACCGCGACTCCCGCCAGAAGGATGCCGCCGCCGGCCAGAATACGCAGGGTCAGCACATCACCCAGAATGGCAACGCCAAGTGCGACCGCAAAGAACGGCAGCAGCAGAAACCAGGGTGTGACCTGTGCGACACCGTAATGGCGCAGCAGATAATAGAACGAGCCATGTCCGACGAGGGTGACCAGAAGGGCGGTATAGGCAATCGCAGCCCATTGCCAGGGCCCGGAACCGGTGAGGGCGGCCACCTGTCCTGTCTCCAGTATGGCGCTCAGCCCCAGCAACGGACCCAGAGCAACCAGACTGACCCAGGCATTGATGGTCATCGGGCTGATGTCGGCAAGCCCGCGGGCCATGACATTGGCGCAGGACAGAATGAAGGATGTCACGATCATCATGATCAGGGCGTCCGGGTATTTCAGGACTTCCGGATCGAAACCCATGACCATCACGCCGGAAAAGGCGAGGCCGATACCAAACCAGCGTTTCCAGCCGACCTGTTCACGCAGGATAACGACAGCCAGAATGACCGAAAACGGCACATGGATCTGATTGATGATCGCCAGCGAGGCGGTGTTACCGGTCCAGCTGATCGCCAGCAGGATGGTTGAATAATGCAGGACGCCGAGCGTGAAGGCGAAGAGCAGTAACCGGCGCATGCGTCCGGGAATGATTTTCAGAAAGGGAAACAGCACCAGTATCAGGACGGCAAACCGCAGGAACGAAAAGAAAACTGGTGGAAAATGGACCAGCCCCAGCTTCGTTACGACAAAATTTCCGCCCCAGATCGCGCAGATAGCCAACACAAGGAGGATATGAATGGGGCGCAAGAGGCAGTACCAAAAGAGGTGGAAGGTGATCCCGAGACTATCAGTGAGGGGAAGGCTGGCAACATCTCACTGACCGGGGGTTTGTTATAATCCTTCAAGGCAGCGCCAGATGCTTACTCAGACTGAGGCATCGGATAACAACAGCCGCACCCTGAGGAGCAGCAACGCGGCGTCTAGAAGGGTGCAACACTGGTCTGGCATTAAGTCCTATTTCAGGCGATCCACAGCGGTGCAGAACTGCTCGATCTCATCTTCCGTATTGTAGCAGTGAACAGAGGCGCGGCCGAGTTTGGCCAGGCCGCGGGCTTCCATGTCCAGCCGGGTTGAGGCGGCGTCACTGACGGTGATGTTGATCTGTTCTGCCCGCAGGTCTGTCTTCAGCTTCGGCAGGTCCGTGCCATCCAGTGTGAAGGTGACGATTCCGCAGGGATTCGGGCCGAGGTCGCGGATGGTCACGCCGGTAATGTCCCCAAGCCGCTGGCGCAGCCGGGTGGCAAGATGCTGAATGCGTTCCCAGATCGCATCCTGCCCCAGCGCCAGCGTATAATCGACGGCGGCACCAAGCCCCAGCTGACCGGCAATATTGTTCTCCCAGTTCTCGAACCGGCGGGCATCCGGGCGGACCCGGTATTCCCCGGCAGCCACCCAGGGGGCGGCGTGATGGTCAAGCATGGGCGGTTCCAGCGTTTGCAGCAGCGAGTCCCGGACATACAGGAAGCCCGCACCGCGCGGTCCGCGCAGATATTTCCGGCTGGTCGCAGTCAGAATGTCACAGCCAATCCGGTCAACATCGATGGGTAACTGACCGACGGCCTGACAGGCATCCAGCAGGTAGGGAATACCGGCAGCCTTTGCCAGCTTGCCGATTTCTTCAGCCGGATTGACCAGCCCGCCATTGGTCGGCACATGGGTAATGCTGATCAGTTTCGTGCGTTTGCTTATCATCCCGGCCAGCGCCTCGACAGACAGGGCGCCGCTTTCATCGTTCGGGACGACGTCGATTTTGACGCCATATTTACGGGCAACCTGCAGATAGGCGACATAGTTTGCCGCATATTCCGCCTGTGCCGTGATGATACGGTCGCCGGGCTGGAAGGCGAAGGCATAGAAGGCCAGTTGCCAGGCAACGGTCGCATTCTCCACCAGCGCGATCTCACTGGCCTGAGCGCCGATCAGCGTGGCGATGGAGGAGTAGACAGCAGCATGCTGTGCGGCAGCTTCGCCCGCTGCCTCATACCCGCCGGTCAGGGCTTCACGCTGGAAATGAGTGTTCACGGCATCCAGCACCGGCTGCGGCATCAGGGCGGCACCGGCATTGTTGAAGTGCAGCACATGTCCGGTCCCCGGTGTGTCCCGGCGCAGGCGTTCGATATCCATGATCAGGCTTCTCCCGGCAGTCCCTTGGTGGTCGAATATTCAAAATGCAGCGCCTCATCCGGGTGGACGAGGGGATAGATGGCATGGGCGGCCATGGCAGCTTCGGAAAAGCCGCAGAGGATAAGCTTCAGCTTGCCCGGATAGGTGGCGATATCACCGATGGCGAAGATACCGGGAAGGCTGGTCTGACTGGTCGCCGGGTCGATGGTGACATGTTTGCGTGCCATTTCCATACCCCAGTCGGCAATCGGTCCGAGATTGGTGGACAGCCCGAAGAAGGGCAGCAGGCTGTCGGCTTCCAGCACCCGTTCTTCCCCTTCCAGTGTCTGAACGACCACACCGGTCAGTGTCGTGCCATCGCCCTGCAGGCTGTGCAGCTGGTAGGGAATGACCATCTCGACCTTGCCCCCGGCCGTGGCGAGTGCCCGCATCCGCTCCACGCTTTCCGGCGCGGCGCGGAACTTGTCACGGCGATGGACGACGTAGATTTTCCGGGCGACTTCTGCCAGCGAGATGGCCCAGTCCACAGCGGAATCCCCGCCGCCCGCGATGACCACACGCTTGTCTGTATAGTCGGCGCGGCGTTTGACCAGATATTGCACTGCGCCACCTTCATAGGATTCCAGCCCGTCCATCGGCGGGCG
Organism: Alphaproteobacteria bacterium HT1-32; assembly: GCA_009649675.1. Classification (NCBI taxonomy): domain Bacteria; kingdom Pseudomonadati; phylum Pseudomonadota; class Alphaproteobacteria; species Alphaproteobacteria bacterium HT1-32. The sequence continues at coordinate 1,725,197 of WJPL01000001.1, forward strand.
GTTCGGGCCAAAGGCGCCGACACCGGCAGCGAGAATGACCGCCGTCGCTTCGATTACCGTGCCTTTTGATGTGGTCAGCCGCCAGCGACCGTCAGGCAGAGAGTCCAGCCCGGTAACCTGCTGGCCCAGATGATAAACCGGATCGAAGGGGGCTGCCTGCTGTTCAAGATTGCCGATCAGGTCAGCGGCATCAATTGAAGGGAAGCCCGGTATGTCATAAATCGGCTTTTCCGGATACAGCGCGGCACATTGCCCGCCGACCGCATCCAGCGCATCGATGACATGACATTTCAGCCTGACCATGCCGCATTCAAAAACGGCGAACAGTCCGACCGGGCCTGCGCCAATAATCGCGACATCAGTCTGATGGGGTGTGGTGGTCATGGCAGAATCCCTCTCAGCGGCAATACTGACGGCAGTGATGGCGTCAGCGGCAGAGCATTGCAAGGCTGGCGATAGCGGATTTGACGCTTTGCGACAGATATCCGGCCCTGTAGACTCTGCCTGTCAGACCTTCCGGGGTCGCTCTGTTTATCATTTCATCACGCATCGGTTCCCGTTGTTTTCACGCCTGCTCCATACTGAATCTGACACCACAAATCTGGGTGCTGATCTGGCCGCACTGGCCCGGCCCGGCGATGTCATCGCGCTGGTCGGTGATCTTGGTGCCGGAAAGTCTGTGCTGGCACGTGGCTTTATCCGGGCGCTGGCGGGGCAGGATATCGATGTCCCAAGCCCGACCTTCACCCTGTTGCAGACTTATGAAACACCTACTGCCGTGGTCTGGCATTTCGACCTTTACCGGCTGGAAGACCCCGACGAAATCTGGGAACTGGGGGTGGAGGATGCCTTTGATGAAGGCATCAGCCTGTTTGAATGGCCGGGAAATGGCGGCAGCGCCATCCCTGCGGACCGGCTGACCATCACTCTGACAATTCAGCCGGATGAAGCGCGGCTGGCCAGCCTGTCCGGTGGCCCGTCCTGGACTGACCGCCTGAAGGGATTGCCCGGTGATGGCTGACCGTCTGGCGCTTCACGCACCGTTTCTTGAGCGGGCCGGCCGGTCAGGAGCCGCCGTGTCGCTGCTCGCCGGGGATGCCTCGTTCCGGAAATATTACCGTGTCCGCAGGGCGGACGAGATAACGGTGCTCATGGATGCCCCGCCGCCGCAGGAAGATGTGCGGCCTTTCGTGCGGATTGCCCGGCATCTCCGGTCACTCGGACTGAGCGCGCCGGAAATACTGGCAGAGGATACCGGCGACGGTTTTCTGCTGCTCGAAGATCTGGGCGACGCGACCTACACCCGGCTGCTGACGGAACCGGGTGCAGATGAGGCGGCGCTCTATGAGCTGGCGACCGATGTCCTGATCCATCTGCATCGCCGGGCGGATGCCGTCATTCCTGATTTACCGGCCTATGATGCTGATCTGCTGTGGCGTGAAGCCTCCCTGCTGACCGACTGGTATATGCCGGCCGTCTTCAGCAGGGAAACCGATGCCTCTGTCCGGGATGCATTCGAGGCGGCGTGGCGGCAGGTCTCCGCCGTGACAGATGCGGCACCCTGGTCGCTGGTCCTGCGTGATTACCATGTCGACAATCTGCTGCTGCTGCCGGACCGCCCGAATATCGGGCAATGCGGATTGCTGGATTTTCAGGATGCGGTGCATGGCCCGACGGCCTATGACCTGATGAGCCTGTTACAGGATGCCCGGAGGGACGTGGCACCTGACGTCCAGAGACTTTGTCTGGACCGCTATCTTGCAGCCTTTCCGGATACCGACCGCACCGCCTTCGAAGCCGCCTACGCGGTACTGGCGGCACAGCGCCATACCAAGGTTATCGGCATCTTCACCCGGCTTTGTGTCCGTGACGGAAAACCGGACTATCTTCGTCATATGCCGCGTCTCTGGCGGCTGCTCGAATCAGCTCTGGTGCATCCTGCCCTTGACCCTGTGGCCCGCTGGTTCGATACCCATATTCAGAAACAAGACAGAATCATACCGAGAAGCCCGTGACATCTGAAATACCTAGAACTGCCATTCTGCTTTCCGCCGGTTACGGCAAACGCATGCAGCCGCTGACCAGCGAGCGCCCGAAGCCGCTGATCGAAGTTGGTGGCCGTGCCATGCTGGACCGTGCGCTGGACCGCATGATTGATGCGGGGGTGGAGCGGGTTGTCGTCAATCTGTTCTATAAGGGAGAGATGATCCGCGATCACCTTGCCGGACGGAAGGACGTGGAGATTCTGTTTTCCGAAGAAACGGAGCTGATGGAAACCGGGGGCGGGATCAAACAGGCCTTGCCGCTGCTTGGTGACGGACCGTTCATCGCGGCCAATTCCGATACGGTCTGGCTGGATGGCCCGACAGAGGCCCTGCAACGGATGGCCGATGAATGGAATCCGGATATCATGGATGCATTGCTGATGCTGCATTCCGGCGCGGCGGCCTGGGGCTATGAAGGTGTCGGCGATTTCACCATGGATGAGTATGGCAAGATCGCCCGGCGCGAGGAAACCCTGGTCGCCCCTTTCGTCTATACCGGCGTGCAAATTCTGACGGCGGACCTGTTTGCCGACACACCGGACGGGCCGTTTTCCATGAACCTGCTGTTCGACCGTGTGATTGAGAACGAGCGCCTTTATGGCATCGTCCATGACGGTGAATGGCATCATGTGGGCACTCCCGAACAGCTTGCAGATGCCAATCTGCGATTCGGCGACAACGCCCCGACCAGCGGCAAATGACGGAGCTGTTCCGCCCCGGTCTCTATACAATCCCGGCGGGACAGCCTTTTGTTGATCTGCTTGCCAGCGCCGTGCTGGAGGAAACCGGGGGTGACCCGGTTGTCCTCAGCAGCTACCGGATATTTCTGCCGACGCGCCGTGCCTGCCGTTCCCTGCGGGAAGCCTTCCTGCGGCTTGGCGGCGGCACGGCAATGCTGTTACCCCGGATGACCCCGCTGGGTGATCTGGATGAAGATGAGGCACTGTTATCGGATGCGGCTCCTGTAGACGGAGAGAGCGATCTGGCCGCGCCACCGGCGATTGCCGAACTGCGGCGTATTCTGATTCTGTCGACGCTGATCCGGGCCTTTGCCGAACGCCGGGGCACCGGGCCGCAGACACCGGCGCAATCGGTTGAACTGGCCCGCGAACTGGCGCGACTGCTCGACGAGACACAGACGGAACGGCTGGATTTTGCCAATCTCGCGGGACTGGCGCCGGACAGCTATGCCGGGCACTGGCAGCAGACCCTGACTTTTCTCGAAATCGTCACCGCCTCCTGGCCGGAGATTCTGAAGGACAGCGGTTTGCTGGACCGGGCGGTTCGCCGGAACCGGATCATTGAAAATCAGGCAAATGCCTGGGCGGCGACCCCGCCACCCTATCCGGTGATTGCTGCCGGCTCGACCGGGTCGGTACCGGCGACGGCGGATTTGCTGCGGGTGATTGCCGGGCTGCCGCTGGGCCGGGTGGTGCTGCCGGGATTTGACCGTGAAATGGAGGCCGCAGAAGCCCGTGTGGTGGGTGAGACCCATCCCCAGTACGGTATGTTGCGGCTGGTCGATCATATGGGGGTTGCCCCGGATCAGGTAGAACTCTGGCCCGGTGCGGTTGCGGAAGCAGCGGATATGGACCGCCGCAGGCTGATCAGTGAAGCACTGCGCCCGGCAGAGACGACGGAACGGTGGCGGGACCTGAAGCCACCGCGGGCTGATGCCCTGCTGGGCTTTGAGTTGCTGACCTGTCCGACGCCGCAGGAAGAAGCAGGGGTTATTGCCCTGCTGATGCGTGAGGCGCTGGAGACACCGGCGCGCACCGTGGCGCTGGTCACGCCGGACCGTACACTGGCCCGACGGGTTTCCAGTCTGCTGGAGCGCTGGGATCTGGAGGTTGATGATTCTGCCGGGCAGCCGCTGGCATCGACCCCGGTCGGCAGTTTTCTGCTGTTGCTGGCAGAAGCGGCGGATGCTGCCTTTGCGCCGGTGCCACTGCTGTCCCTGCTGAAGCATCCGCTGTCGGCGCTCGGCCTGTCACCGGAACGGTTCCGGCGGGATGTGCGGGCACTGGAAGTCGCGGTCCTGCGTGGCCCTGCCCCGGCAGAAGGTTTTGACGGCCTGCGCGTGGTGGCCTCGGTGCTGAAGCCGGATCGACGGGCGCGCATTGAACAGATAATCGACCGGCTGGAACAGGCGCTGGGCGGATATGCGGCACTGGTCTCCGGCGGTGGCGATATCAGCGCCATGCTGACCGCCCATATCGCAGCGATGGAAGCACTGGCAGCAACAGATGAAGAAACCGGTGCGGCGCGTCTCTGGCGGGGTGATGATGGTGAAGCCTCCTCGGCCTTTCTGGAGGATATGCGTGACGCGGCGGATGATCTTCCTCCGATCGTGGCGGATGACTGGTCGGAACTGCTGACCGTCTTGCTGGCCGGGTCGACTGTCCGGCGGCGGTTCGGGCAGCATCCCAGATTGTCGATCCTGAGTCCGATGGAAGCCCGTCTGCAACAGTTCGATCAGGTCATTCTGGGTGGCCTTAATGAACAGGTCTGGCCTCCGGCAGACCGTGCCGATCCCTGGATGAGCCGCCCGATGCGGCGGGATTTCGGTTTGCCCACGGCGGACCGCCGGGTCGGGCTGGCCGCACATGATTTTGCCCAGCTGGCAAGTCAGCCTGATGTTATCATGACCCGTGCCGACCGCCGCGACGGTGCGCCGACGGTGGCGTCGCGCTGGATCGACCGGCTGACCAATCTGCTGGATGGCTTCCACGACAGCGATGGACAGATGGCACTGTCCATCAAGGGACAGACTGCAACTTACCTCGCCTGGTTGCGCATCATGGACCGTCCCCTTGCGGTAGTGCCGGTCACGGCACCGGCACCGCGCCCGCCTGTTGCAGCCCGTCCGACCCAGTTGTCCGTCACCCGGGTTGAGACCTGGATGCGCGATCCCTATGCGATTTATGCTGAGAAAATACTGGGTCTGCGGGCCTTGCCGGAGCTGGAGGAAGATCCGAGCGCGGCGGATTACGGCACTGCCATTCATGCGGCGCTGGAACAGTTCACAAAGATTTATCAGGGCAATATTCCGCCGGACGCAATCGAACAGTTGCTGCGGATCGGCCGGGATATCTTTGCCGCACAGGCCGCGCGCCCTGCGGTGATGGCATTCTGGCAACCCCGGTTCGAACGGATTGCCGAATGGTTTGTCCTGACCGAACAGAGCCGCTGGACCGGCATCGAAAATGCGCTGGTGGAATTACGGGGCGAATTGGCCATCGCGTCGCCTGCGGGCACGTTTCTGCTGACCTGCACGGCAGACCGGCTGGACCGGCTGGTCGGTGGCGGGGCCACCATTATCGACTACAAAACCGGTGCGCCGCCGCCCCGCAAGGAAGTCGAAGCCGGGTTTGCGCCACAACTACCCCTGGAGGCTGCGATTGCCCGGGCCGGGGGATTTCCCGGTCTCGGGCCGGTGGAAGTGACCGACCTTGAATACTGGCGGGTGTCCGGCGGTGAAGAGGCAGGAAAGATCATTGATGTGGCGAAGGGAGCAGCGGGTGATCTCGCGACAGATGCTCTTGAGGGTCTGACCGACCGGATTGCTGAATTTGCCCGTCCGGAAACGCCCTATATCGCCCGGCCCTATCCTGCCTTCGCGCCAAAATACAGCGACTATGAACATCTGTCGCGGGTGAGGGAATGGTCGGTCAGTGACAATGGGGGCGGTGAATGAACAGCATTCTGCCACCGGGTGCCCCCAATCCGAACGAACAGCAGCGCAAGGCGGCGGACCCCCGGGCGTCGGTCTGGGTGTCGGCCTCTGCCGGGTCGGGCAAGACCAAGGTTCTGACCGACCGGGTGCTGACCCTGTTGCTGACAGGTTCTGCCCCGGAACGGGTGCTCTGCATTACCTTTACCAAGGCGGCAGCGGCGGAAATGTCGAACCGCATCTCGGCTCAGCTCGGCAAATGGTCGACGCTGCCGGACAATGCGGCGCTGATTGCTGACCTGACAAAACTCCTTGGTCGTGCGCCGACGGACGCCGAACAGATTCGCGCCCGCCGCCTGTTTGCAACGGTGCTGGATACGCCGGGCGGTATGAAAATCCAGACGGTTCACGCTTTCTGCCAGTCCGTGTTGCAGCGGTTTCCGCTGGAAGCCGGGATCAGCCCGAATTTTGTCGTGCTGGATGAACGTGATGCCCGGGTGCTGCTGAAATCTGCCATTGATGATCTGATCGCGCTGGCCGGTTCCGGTGGCGACCCGGTGCTGGGTGAGGCCATGGCGGTGCTGACCCGCCGCACCCATGAGACGACATTTCCTGATCTGATCTCGGCCCTGATGGGTGAACGGGGACGGATAGCCCGGATACTCGAACGCCATGCTGATGCGACATCGCTGCATGATGCGGTCTGTGATGTTCTCGGTCTTGACCCTGCTACGACGTCGGAAGGGCTGGAACAACAGTTCTGCGCCAGCGCCAGTTTTGATGATGCGGGGTTACGCCGGGCACTGGATGTGCTGGATCAGGGTGGCAAGACGGATCAGAAAAACCAGCCTGTTCTGGCCCGCTGGTTGTCTGCCGACCCCGTTGCCCGGCGGTCGATGACTGACGATTATCTGGGTATCTATCTTACCGGCAAGGACGAGATTCGGGCAAAGCTCTGTACCAAGGCCGTTGAGACCCTGGCACCGGGTACAGGAGATATCCTTTATGTCGAGGCTGTTCGCTGTGAGGCTTTTCTGGAAGCCCGCAAGGCGCTGACCGTCGCCGAGGCGACGCTGTCCCTGCTGACGCTGGCTGACCGTCTCAGCACCCGCTATGCCCGCATGAAGGCGCTGCGCAATGTGCTGGATTATGATGATCTGATTCTGAAAACCCGCGATCTGCTGGCGGTTGAAGGCAATGTCGGCTGGGTTCTGTTCAAGCTGGATCGCGGTATCGATCATGTTCTCGTTGATGAGGCACAGGATACCAACCCGGAACAGTGGGAAGTGATCGAACGCCTGACCGGTGAATTTTTTGTCGGAGAATCGGCGCATGAGCGCCCGCCGACGGTTTTTGCGGTGGGTGACGGCAAGCAGTCGATCTACAGCTTCCAGCGGGCTGATCCGCGAGAATTCGTCCGGATGCGGGAGCGGTTCAAGACCAAGGCAACAGCGGCAGAGCGTAACTGGGCAGAAGTGCCGCTGCAGATGTCATTTCGCTCCACCACTTCGGTACTGGCGGCGGTTGACCATACCTTCGCCAGTCCCGCTGTCAGTGATGGCGTGGCCATTGGTGAGAGTGAAATTCGTCATTATGCCTGGCGCAGCGGTCATGCCGGGCTGGTTGAACTCTGGCCGCCGGTCGAGCCGGATGTCACTGATGATCCCCCGGCCTGGAAGCCGCCGCTGGAGGCTCAGCTGGGTGAAAGTGCCCCGGCGCGGGTGGCGGGCCTGATTGCCGATGATATTGCCGGACGGATTACCCGTGGCGAGATGCTGGCCAGTCGCGGGCGGCCGCTCCGCGCGTCCGATTTTCTTGTGCTTGTCAGAACCCGTGGTCTGTTCGTGGAACATCTGGTGCGGGCGCTGAAGGCGCGGGATGTGGAGATCGCCGGGGTCGACCGGATGATTCTGAAGGAACAGATTGCGGTTATGGATCTGGTCGCTCTGGGCCGGTTTCTGTTGCTGCCGGAAGATGACCTGAATCTTGCCTGCCTGCTGAAAAGCCCGCTGATCGGTCTGACGGAAGACGAGTTGTTCGGGGTGGCCTGGAATCGCCCGGCACGGCTGTGGGATGCCCTGCGTGATTCTTCGCTGCCGAATGCGGTCGCCGCGACCCGCTGGCTGCACGATCTGCTGGCACAGGCAGATTATATCCGCCCCTTCGAGCTGTATGAACGGGTACTGGATGGCGACGGGGGGCGCAAAAAATTCCTCGGGCGGCTGGGTCAGGATTGTGCAGACCCGATCAACGAATTCATCAATCTCTGTCTTAATTTTGAACGCAGCAACACGCCGTCCCTGCAGGGTTTCCTGCACTGGTTCGAAACCGGCGATGTCGAGATCAAACGTGACCCGGAGTCCGGTGAAAGCGACACCGTGCGGATTATGACTGTGCATGGCGCGAAGGGTCTTCAGGCGCCGGTGGTCTATCTCCCGGACACCCTGCAGGCGCCGTCACGGGGTGCCCTGATTCAGTGGGATCCGGATAAAGAGGGTGGGGGCATGCCCCTCTGGTCGCCGCAGGCCCCGCTGGACAGCGCCGAGGTGAAGCGCCGCAAGGAACTTGGCAAGGTGATGCGGGATGCGGAATATCGGCGGCTGCTCTATGTCGCGATGACCCGGGCTGAGGACAGGCTGTATATCTGCGGCTGGAAGAACCGGCAGAAAGAGCCGGAGGGCTGCTGGTACAATCTGATCCTGAATGGTCTCGAAGGTAACGCCGCGGAGATTACGGATGCCCGGTTTGAAACTCCGATATTGCGGCTGGAAAACGACCAGACACGGGAGCCCTCGACCGAACAGCATGATCTGACCGAAACCCGTATTCTGCCATTGCCGGACTGGGCGCTGCGGTCTGCCCCGATAGATCCGGAGCCGTCTGACCCGCTAAGTCCGTCGCGCCCGGATGAGGAAGACCCGCCGGTCCGCTCACCGCTGACGGACGGGGATAACCGGGACCGCTTCCTGCGTGGCAAGCTGGTTCACCGGATGCTGCAAAGCCTGCCGGATATTGACCCGGCCCGTCGCGGTGATGTGGGGGCGGCCTATCTGGCGCAACCGGGCCACCGGCTGAGTGAAAGCCAGCAGGAAGCCATTCTGACGGAAACGCTGGCGGTCATGAGCAGACCGGATTTTGCTGATCTGTTCACCGGGGCTGCGGTCGCCGAGGCTCCGATTGTCGGGACGGTACAGACGCAGGCCGGTCCGCGTGTTGTCTCCGGCCAGATTGACAGGATTGTGATCATCGATGACCGGGTGCTGGTGGTGGATTACAAGACCAACCGCCCGCCACCGACAGACGCCGCCGACGTGCCGATGATCTATCTCCGGCAGATGGCGCTCTACCGGCGTTTGCTGATGACGATTTATCCGGGAAAAACAGTTGATTGCGCTTTGTTATGGACGGACGGACCAATTCTGATGAGACTCCCCGTTGAGTCGATGGAACGTGCCGCGCCTTGACGTGTCGCCGTTCCGGTCCCAGATATCGGGCAAATGAACCCACCCCTGCGCCGCCGATGATCGGGCGGCCCCACGACAAGGATGATGAAATATGAGCACCAAGGCAGTTTCCGACGAAAGCTTCGATGAAGACGTTCTCAAATCCGACCACCCGGTTCTGGTCGATTTCTGGGCAGAATGGTGTGGCCCCTGCAAGCAGATCGGCCCGGCTCTGGAAGAACTCGCTGCCGAACTTGGTGACAAGGTAACGGTTGCGAAGGTCAATATTGATGACAACCCGATGACCCCGTCCAAGTACGGCGTCCGCGGCATCCCGACCCTGATGCTGTTCAAGGGTGGCGATGTTGCCGCAACCAAGGTCGGCGCGCTGCCGAAAAGCCAGCTGTTTGACTGGGTCAAAGGCGAGATCTGAGCCAGACTCGTTATCTGACTGAATAAAAAGCCCTCATCCTGAAACAAGTTCGGGATGAGGGCTTTTTCATGTCTGACGGGTTGTCTCTGTCGCTCAGGCTATCGTCGCGTGCCAGTCACGAATCGCCTTCAGCAGGGCGGCGGGTTGTTCCACGGGGGTCATATGGCCGCAATCCGGGATGATGGTGAGGGTGGCATTCGGGATGCCGTCGCGCAGCTCCTCGGCTTCCTCGATGCCGCGCAGACGGTCCTGATCGCCGGTTACGACCAGCGTCGGGCAGGAGATGTTGCCGAGTGTCGGGCGTTCATCTGTGCGCCGGATTGACAGCTGGTTGAGGAAAGCCTGCCGTCCCAGACGTATCGACATGGCATGCAGGCGCTCGATAAGTACCTTGTTTGTCTCGATATCCGGATGCAGGGCACGGGACAGGGCCTTGCGCGAAATCCCCCTGTAGGTCCGGGTTTCCTGAGCCGCCAGCGCGACCCGGTTACGCTCGCGCCGGACATCCGTGTCACCACGGGCAGATGAGTTGATGATGACCAGCCCCTGTATAAGGTCAGGGGCCAGCAGCGCCAGTTTCCGGGCGGCAAATCCACCCATGGAGAAACCGATGGCCAGCGTCGGGCCGGTCAGGCTGGCGGCAAGAGTCTGCGCCATCTGGTCGAGGTCGCCGGATGCTGACAGATCACCAAACCGGCAGTCACCAATATCTGCCAGTCCCGGCAGGATATCGCTCCACAAATCATCATCACACATGAATCCGGGCAACAGGATAAGATCCGGTCTGGCCGGGGCAGGCTTTGCCATCAGGCAATCTCCTCAATGATTTTCCGCAACCAGACATGGGCTGCATCATTGTCTGTACGCCGATGCCAGTACAGGGACCAGTCAAAACCGGATTCTGTCAGCGGAGAAGGGGAGAACGTCAGATTGCGTCCTGTAACAAGGCGGGTTGCGATGCTTTCGGGAACGACCGCCAGCAGTTCGGTCTGTTCAATGATTTCCGGCAGGGCAAGCCAGTGCGGCAGGGTCAGCACGATCCGGCGTTTCAGGCCGGCGGCGGCCAGTTGGCGGTCGATAAAGCGATCATCCAGCGGGCTTTGTGAGACCCGGATCTGCGGCAGGGAGGCAAATGTCGCGGCTGTCAGTGTGGTGTTATCCAGGGCCGCTTCGGCACGGGTCAGGCAAACCAGCCGGTCAACGAACAGGATTGCCTGCCGGATCGACTTCGGTGCTGACAGGCCGGTTGAAACCGCGAGGTCAATATCCCCCCGTTCCAGTGCATCGACGGTAGCTTCCGGCGACAGATGGACAACTTCGAGGCTGATGCCTGGTGCTGTTTCCGCCAGATGCTGAAGCAGTTTCGGCAGGATGAGGGCAGACAGCAGGTCAGACAGCCGCAGGCGGAAGGTCATCTGGCTGGCGGCAGGGTCAAACCCCTGTGGTTCCTCGATCAGGCGGTTGATTTCCTTCAGCAGCCGGCTGACCTCAGGTGCCAGCTGGGTCGCGCGTTCCGTCGCTGCCATGCCGCCGCCCTGGCGGACCAGCAGGTCATCGCCAAACAGATAACGCAGCCGGCTGAGAGCCGCACTCATTGCCGGCTGGCCAAGACCAAGCAGGTCGCCCGCGCGCCCGACATGGCGGGTTCGCATCAGGGCGTCAAAGGCGACCAGCAGGTTCAGGTCAACACGGCGCAGATTCATCCGGTCATTCGGTCAGGGCCGCCGCCAGTTCCGTGAAGTCTGAAGTGATGAGGTCCGGCTGGTGCGGGGTTTCGCCAAAGGGCCGTTTGCGGCGGTCAATGAAGGCGGCGCGCATACCCCAGCATTTCGCCCCGATGCAGTCAAAGGCGTGATTGGCAACGAACAGGCAGTTCGAGCGGTCTTCACCGATGATTTCGGCCGCCGTCGCATAGGTTTTCCAGTGCGGTTTGAAATAGCCGGATTCCTGAACCGAAATTACATGGTCGAAGGGGAAACCGATATGCGGCTTTGCGGCTTCCAGCATGTCGCGGTCACCATTCGACAGAATGGCGAGCTTGTAGCCAGCCTCGCGCAGGCGGGCCAGTGCCGTCAGCACATCCGGAAAGGGTTTCAGTTTTTCAATCTCGCCGACCAGCCAGCGAACTTCGTCCTGTGTGTAGCTGATGCCGCAACGGTCCATGACAAAACTGACAGCGCGGTGGCCGATCTCGCGGTAGGGGGTATGGCCGCGATCGCCAAGCGCGTCGATCATTGAATTTTCAAAATGGGTGCGTCGCCACCAGGTCACAAAACGATGGGCTTCACCATCCCAGCCTTTTTTCTTCAGAAACGGCGTGGCGATTTCAGTGAGGCCTTTCTGCATATCGACGATGGTGCCGTATTGATCAAAGACCAGAACACGGGTTTCACGGGCGAGAACGGATACTGAGGTCATGAATTATCTCCGGTAAGGGGATGACCTTTATCACCTGAAAACAAACATTATCAAAATCGATATTAGAAATCATTATATTAATAGAAATGATATTTTTGGAGATGATCATTCTATGTCTCCAATTGATGCAGGGCAGATATTCGCCCCTGTACATCACTACGCCTCGTCGCTAAATCAGGGTCATGGGTATTAACTGCAGGTGATGAGGAGAATTTCCGTGATGAAACTGACTGTAGCCGCGACCACCGTTCTGCTGGCTGCCGGGATGTTTGCCGGTGCCGCACAGGCTGCCGGTGATGCGGCCAAGGGCAAGACCGTCTTCAAGAAATGCGCTGCCTGTCATTCGTTTGATGCTGAACAGAGAAAGCCGGGACCGACGCTGGCCGGGCTGTTCGGGCGAAAAGCCGGTGTTGTCGAAGGTTTCAAATATTCCAAGGATATGGTCGCCGCAGGTGAAGCCGGACTGGTCTGGAATGAACAGGGCTTTGTTGATTACATGGCCGACCCGAAAGGATATATCGGCAGCTTTATTGACAAGAAAAAAGCCGCCACCCGCATGGCATTTGCCGGTCTGAGGAAAGAGTCTGAGCGCGATGACCTGCTGGCTTATATGCTGGAACAGGTGAAGTAAGCACCGTTTTAAGGTTCTGACGTAACCGGGTAAAGAAAAAGGCGGTGCCCGGGGGGCACCGCCTTTCGTGTTTGTGGTTCAGATAACCGGATCAGGCGGGTTCACCCTCACGGCGACGGCGCTGGATCATGATCAGCCCCGCCAGCAGGATGAGTGCCGGAATGTAGAAAACTTCCTTTGGCATCCGTTCTGACTCGACTTCGACTTTCTTGATGACCCAGTCCAGGTCAATGCCCTGTTGCTCGGCATAGCCGCCGAAGGTCACGTTATCGACCATGGTCTTGCCGTCAGTCGTGATTACTTCGATCCCGGCGGCTTTGGCCAGACGTTCAGCACCCGGTCCGGCCGGACCCAGCGGCAGGCTGACTGTTTTCTCGACAATCTTGCCGGATCCCAGTTCCTCACCTTCAAGGGTGGCCCGGATGGCGCCATCCGCCGGAGAGGATTCTGCCAGTTGCACAATGGTTGCCGGATCGACCTTCTGATAAGGCTCTTCGACGATATCCAGCCAGAAGCCGGGCCGGAACAGGGTGAAGGCGATGATCAGAAGCAGGGCCGATTCCCACAATTTCGAGCGGGCAAAGAAGTAGCCCTGTGTCCCCGCAGCGAACAGCAGCATGGCTATGGTTGCCACCACAAAGACAAACCCGGCCTGTACCCAGCCGACGTCAATCAGCAGCAGGTCCGTGTTGAAGATGAACAGGAAGGGCAGGGCAACGGTTCGCAGCGAATAGAAGAACGCCGTGAACCCGGTCTTGATCGGGTCCGCATGGGCAACGGCCGCCGCTGCAAAGGATGCCAGTCCCACAGGGGGTGTCACATCCGCCATGATGCCGAAGTAGAAGACGAACAGATGCACCGCGATCAGGGGGACGATCAGCCCGTTTGAGGCACCAACCTCAACGATGACACCGGCCATCAGTGAGGAGACGACAATGTAGTTTGCCGTTGTCGGCAGACCCATGCCCAGGATCAGCGAGAAGATCGCCACCAGTATCAGCATGAAGATCAGGTTGCCGCCGGACAGGAATTCGATGAACTCACCGACGATCTGATGTGCACCGGTCAGCGAGATGGTGCCGACAATGATGCCGGCAGCACCGGTCGCCACGGCAATCCCGATCATGTTCCGGGCACCGGCAATCATGCCGTCGATAACCTCGTTCCAGCCCTGCCGGAATGAGGCGCCGAGATCACCCCGTGCCCGCATCATGGCTTTCAGCGGATGCTGGGTCAGCTGGATGAAGATCATACCGATGGTGGCCCAGAAAGCGGCCAGACCCGGTGACAGACGTTCGATCATCAGGCACCAGATCAGCACCAGAATCGGCAGCAGGAAGTAGAAACCTGCACGGGATGTCGGGCCGGTCTCCGGCAGCGAGACGACCTCGGCATTCGGATCATCTTCTTCCAAATCCGGTGCGCGGGCCGACACATAGAGCAGGCCGAGATAAGCAACAACGAACAGGACGGCCACCGCATAGATGGTTGCCTGACCAAAGACATCCTTGGTCCAGCCGAGACCGTAATAGATCCCCATGGCAAGAGCGCCGGTAATCACGAAACCCAGGATGATACCCGTCAGCTTCTGGATCAGGGTCTTGGCAACACCCGGTTTCGGCAGGCCCTTCATATTCGCTTTCAGGGCTTCCAGATGGACGATGTAGAACAGCGCGATATAGGAGATGACCGCCGGCAGCAGCGCATGCTTGACGACTTCGAGATAACTGATGCCGACATATTCGGTCATCAGGAAGGCCGCAGCCCCCATGACTGGCGGCATGATCTGGCCATTCACCGAGGAGGCGACTTCAACCGATCCGGCTTTCTCTGCCGAGAAGCCGACACGTTTCATCAGCGGAATGGTGAAGGTGCCGGTGGTCACCACATTGGCGATGGAGGAGCCGGAAATCAGGCCGGTCATGGCAGAAGACACAACAGCCGCCTTGGCCGGACCGCCCCGCAGATGGCCGAGCATGGCGAAAGCCAGCTTGATGAAATAGTTGCCGGCACCGGCCTTGTCGAGCAGGGAGCCGAACAGGACGAACAGGAAGACCATCGAGGTCGAGACGCCGAGGGCGACACCAAAGACGCCTTCAGTCTGCATCCAGAAATGCCACATCGCCTTGTCCAGCGAGGCACCTCTCCACTGGATGACTTCCGGCATGAAGGGCTGGTGACCGAAAAAGACATAAATCAGGAAAACCGACGCCACGATAACCAGTGGCAGGCCAAGTGACCGGAACGTTGCAATCAGCACGGTGATCATGCCGAGAACGGAAACGACAATATCGGCCGTGATCGGCAGACCCGGTCGCGTCGATATCGATCCCTTGAAGAAAACGAGATAGAGACAGCAGGCGGCCCCGATCAGCGCCAGGCCCCAGTCATAAAAGGGGACGCGATCGCGGGGAGAGCCTTTGAAAAGGGGATAGGCCAGTGCGGCCAGAACCAGGGCAAAAGCAAGATGAATGGCGCGTGCCTGATCCGAGGGGAACAGCACGACATTGCCGAATACTTCCGCCAGCAAGAAGGGTACGTCCGAGGCAATATAGAGCTGAAACAGCGACCAGGTCAGTGCAATTCCGGCTATCAGCTTGCCGACGAAACCGGTCGGTGCCCGTGCTCCTGTATCCGACGAGGCTACGAGATCATCGAGATCGATATCATCGATTGCCGCCCCGCCTTTTTTGTTCGTATCCGCCATGATCTTCCCCCTTGAAGTGCCTGGTTTTGCCTATGTCTGAACGAGTCGGGCGGATGACGGGGGCACCAGGCGGCACCCCCGTCGACCCGGTAATCAGCCTTACTTGATCAGGCCGAGTTCCTTATAGGCTTTCTCTGCGCCCGGATGCAGCGGGGCAGTGAGGCCATCCTTGACCATCTGTTCAGCTTTCAGATTGGCGAAAGCCGGATGCAGTTTGCGGAAATCGTCGAGGTTCGACATGACCGCCTTGGCAACCACATAGGCAATTTCATCGGATACGGCTGATGATGAAACGAAGGTTGCACCGACACCGAAGGTCTTGGTGTCGTCCGGGTTGCCGGCATACATGCCGCCGGGGATATCCGCAAAACGGTAGTAAGGATTGGCACCGACCAGCTTGCTCGGAATATCGCCGGTTACGGCAACGATGTTTGCATCACAGGAAGACACGGTTTCCTGAACCATCGAAGCGGGGTGGCCGACCGTCATGAAGTAAGCGTCGATCTTGTTGTCGCAGAGTGCCTGACCCAGTTCAGCCGACTTCATTTCTGAGGCCAGCTTCAGGTCGTCGCGCTTCCAGCCATATTCGGCTTCCAGAACTTCCCAGGTGGCGCGGACGCCGGAACCGGGGTTGCCGATATTGACGCGCTTGCCCTTCAGGTCTTCAAAGCTTTTCACACCGGCTTCCCGACGGGCAACCACGGTGATCGGCTCGGCATGAACGGAGAACATGGACCGCAGGTCCTTGTATGCCCCGGCTTCCTGGAAAGCGCCGGTACCATTGTAAGCATGGTACTGCACGTCTGACTGGGCGACGCCGAATTCCAGCTCGCCTGCCTTGATGGTGTTGATGTTATAGGCAGAACCACCGGTCGATTCAGCGGAACAACGAATGCCGTGTTCCTTGCGGCCTGCATTGACCAGACGGCAGATTGCACCACCGGTCGGGTAATACACGCCGGTGACACCGCCGGTACCGATGGAAATGAAAGTCTGTTGTGCTGACGCGCCGGTCGCGGCAAGCGACAGGCCTGCAACGGCGACGGTAGCAATGAGTGTTTTTTTGAGGATCATGAACCCCCTCCTGTTTTCGTATGTGACTGTTTGCATAGGTTCGCCCTGACGGTGCCGGTTTTCTGGCGATCATCAGAGCCGGTCATGATGCGACCGCACGAACGCACTGTCGTTCAGCGCATCCGGTTTTCTGGTCCGGAGCAGAAGGCACCGGATCAGAGATTTTCGGAATTGTTTCTGGAGCGTGTTATCGCTCAAGCAAAACCCCCTGTTATTCGAACATCGGCTGACTGGACTGGCTGGTTTATCCGCCCGTCTTCTGCAATCCGCGTTCGTTTGTCGACGGAAATACCGTCAGAAGAAAAGTGTACCAGCTTGCCTAGCCATGGCAAGAAATCACGTTTCCAGCCAGATTACCGGCTGCCGGGCAGAACCGCATCGACCGCATCACCCAGTCTTTCAACGATGGCGGACAGATCCTGTTCCGTAACGATGAAGGGTGGGGCCAGCAGGATATGATCGCCGGTCCGTCCGTCGACCGTACCCCCGCCGGGATAGCACATCAGACCGCGCTTCATGGCCTCTGTCTTGATCTTCCCGTTTACGGAAGCTGCCGGGTCCAGCGGTTCCTTGCTGGCCCGGTCGGCAACCAGTTCCAGTCCGCGAAACAGCCCTCGTCCGCGAATATCGCCGATATTCGGATGATTGCCGAAACGGTCCTGCAGCAGGGCATCCAGCCGGTCACCCATGGCTGTGACATTGGTCAGCAGATCCCGGTCCTGTATTTCCTTCTGCACGGCAAGGGAGGCTGCACAGGCCAGGGCGTGCCCCATATAGGTATGGCCATGCTGGAAGAAGCCCGACCCGTTGACAAAGGCATCATAGATTTTCTTCCGGACAATCGTCGCGCCAATCGGCTGGTATCCGGCCCCCAGACCTTTGGCGATGGCGACCATGTCGGGCAGAATCCCCTCCTGATGAAAGGCAAACAGATCGCCGGTCCGGCCCATCCCGCACATCACTTCGTCCAGAATCAGCAGAACCCCGTATTTGTCGCAGATTTCCCGGATGCGCCGGAAATACCCTTCAACTGCGGGTACAGCCCCCATGGTCGCACCGACAACAGGCTCTGCCACGAAGGCAGCGACCTGATCTTCTCCCAGTTTCAGGATGGTTTCTTCCAGCTCTCCTGCCACGCGCAGGCCATAGGCCTCATCGGTTTCCCCGGCTTCCTTCCAGCGCCAGGCATGGCAGGGGGCAATATGGGACGTGACGGGCAGCAGGACCGGTTCAAATTGCTGACGTCGCCACATATTCCCGCCCGCAGACAGCGCGCCGAGCGTGTTGCCGTGATAGCTCTGACGCCGGGCGATATAATGGCGGCGCTGTGGCTGGCCAATTTCAACAAAATACTGTCGGGCCATTTTCAGGGCGGTCTCGACAGCCTCGGACCCGCCACTGACAAAATAGACCCGGTCCAGATCACCCCCTGCCTGTTGGGTCAGAAAGTCGGCGAGCTGCTCCATCGGCTGATTGGTAAAAAAGCCGCTATGGGCAAAGGCCAGCTGATCCAGCTGTTCATGCATGGCCTGACGTACGGCCTCGCTGGAATGGCCAAGACAGGACACGGCCGCCCCGCCGCTGGCATCAATATACCGCTTTCCGGTGGCGTCGATCAGTTCGATACCATCACCCCGGACAGCCTGTGGCATGACCCCTCTGGTACTGCGATGAAAGACATGATCCATGGCCGGTTTCCTTCAAGATGCTGCGGGAAGCTTATCGGGAATCTGTGGATTGGCACAACCGGATTGCCTATGACGCGTTGATCGCACCGCGCGGGCTGGCTAAAGTCGCGCATCGAAATTACCCGGCAGAACCCAGATTATGGATATCAAGGACCACATCCGCAGCGTGCCCGACTTTCCGAAGCCCGGCATTCTTTTCTATGACATTTCCACCCTGCTGGCCGACGCCGATGCCTGGCAGGTTGCCCTTGGTCGTCTGGCCAGGATTGTCCGGGGGTTTCAGCCTGACCTGCTGGTCGGCATTGAAAGCCGGGGATTCCTGGTTGCTGCCCCTCTGGCGCTGAAGCTGGGCAGCGGATTTGTGATGGTCCGCAAACAGGGCAAGCTTCCCGGCAAGACCATCCCGTTCGAATATGAACTCGAATACGGCACGGATACGGTGGAGATTCAGGAAGATGCCATCAAGCCCGGTCAGCGGGTGGTGGTGCTGGATGATCTGCTGGCCACTGGCGGCACGTTGCAGGCGTCCATTGATCTGCTGCGCAAGGTTGGTGCCGATGTTGTCGGGGCGGCCTGTCTGATCGAACTGACTTTCCTGAATGGCCGTGACCGGCTGGATGTCCCGTTCGAGGCGCTGGTCGCCTATGACTCCTGACCATCCGTCGGGGCTGGTTGATGCGGCAATGATTGAGGATGTCCGGCAGAATGTTTCTGCCGGGGCTGCGGACAGTCTGTACGCAGATTTTTTTGCAGAAGTCAGAAATCACGGTTTAACGGATCAGGATAACCAGCCGGTTGATATGGCCGTGATGGCAGACCGGGCGCATTCCCTGAAAAGTGTCTGCGGTACGTTTGGGCTTGTCGGCCTCGCTGAGATCGCACGGGAAATCGAATTCTGCTGTCTGAAGGATGACAAGGATCGTGCCCGGCAGCTGACACTGGATTTCCAGTCTGTCACCGAGGCTTCGATTGATGAGGCGCAGTCGGTTCTTGACGGGAAAAACTGAAACCCGTTTCAGGTTTCCGGCGTGGCTGCACTTCGTTTAGTTTCCTGCCAGACAGCCAGTTTCCGGTATAGCGTCGACGGACTGACATCCAGAGCCTCTGCCGCTTTCGGTATATTTCCGTCCATCTGTGAAATGGCGGCTTCAATGACCCGTCGTTCGACAAGACGCAGCGGTTCAATCGGGCCTGTGGCGGCGTCTTCTGTTCGCTGTCCGGTATCTGTGGCCCGTCGCATCATGCGTTGTCGCCGGTCCTGATTGGTGTCGATGGCCGCTGCAATTCTTTCCGGCAGCATTGTCATGCTGACCCGTTCACCGTCGTTCAGAACAACAACATTGCGCAGGGTGTTTTCCAGCTCACGCACATTACCCGGCCAGTCATATTGTTGCAGTGCCTGACGGGCAGGTTCGTCGAAACCGGTGAAGCTTTTCCCTTCTTCCTTGCAGATCCGCGCAAGGACATGATCGGCAATGTCGAGGACATCACTGTCGCGATCCCGGAGTGGTGGTAACAATACGGGGATCACATGCAGCCGGTAATACAGGTCTTCGCGAAACCGGCCGGCCATCACCTCTTCCCAGGGATCGCGGTTGGTCGCACAGACGAAACGGACATCCACACTTTCATCCGCACCACCGCCAACCTTCTGAAATCGCCCGGTCTGTATGAAGCGCAGCAGCTTAGTCTGGAGGGCCATTGGCATTTCGCAGATTTCATCAAGGAACAGGGTTCCCTTGTCGGCCCGGGTTGCGGCCCCGTCACGATTGGCTACGGCTCCGGTAAAGGCTCCTTTTACATGACCGAAAATTTCGCTTTCCATCAGCTCGCCGGGAATGGCACCACAATTGATGGCGACCAGAGGCTGGGCATGCCGTGGTGAGCGGTTGTGGACCGCCTCGGCAGTCAGTTCCTTGCCGGTCCCGGATTCACCGGTCACAAAGACGGTAGCCTTCGACGAGGCAGCACTTTCAATAATGCGGTAGACCGCCTGCATGGGCAGGGATGAGCCGATGAAGCGGCAATATTCACGGCGATCAAATGTATCGCGATAAGTCGCGACGATGGTCCGCAACGACGCCTGCTCCATCGCGTTCCGCAGGGTGACGACCAGCCGGTTGGCAGTGAAAGGTTTGACGAGGAAGTCGGTCGCACCGGCCTGCATGGCCTCGACGGCGATATTGACCGATCCGTGCGC
The DNA here is from genome assembly GCA_009649675.1 of Alphaproteobacteria bacterium HT1-32. Taxonomy (NCBI): domain Bacteria; kingdom Pseudomonadati; phylum Pseudomonadota; class Alphaproteobacteria; species Alphaproteobacteria bacterium HT1-32. The sequence continues at coordinate 1,745,509 of WJPL01000001.1, forward strand.
TGTAATGACGATCACCGTATCGGCGAGGTCTTCCTGCCGGATGGTGCGCAGGATATCCAGACCATCCATATCCGGCAGTTTGAGATCAAGAAGCACCGTCGACGGATGCAACCGGCGCAGGGCTTCCAGCGCTGCCGCACCGGTGGCGACAGTATGCAGATTGACGGGCTCGTCGCGCAGATATTCAGCATACACCCGCGACAGCGAGAGTGTATCTTCGACGAGCAGAATGTCCGGCAAGAGGTCCGGCATATGGTTTGGTCCTGTAGTGCGATCTTTCGGTATGAATCCGGCTGATCTCAGGACTTGCACGCAAAAAAGCCAGAAAACCCGAAACAGAAAACGCCCGCCGATTTAATCGGCGGGCGTTCCCGTCATCCGATCCTGAAGATCAGATTACATGCTCAGGTTGGCCAGGCCACGGGCGTCGGCGGCAACTTTCTTGCGTTCGGCGTCCGGCAGCGGGATCAGGCCCTTGTCTGCGAGATAACCTTCCGGACCCCATGCCTTTTCAGCGGTGAATTCGCTCAGATATTCAGCAATACCCGGAACAACACCGACATGAGCTTTCTTCACATAGAAGTACAGCGAGCGGGATACCGGGTAGGAGCCATCGGCGATCAGCTCGAAGGTCGGGTCGACACCGTCAACAATGCTGCCCTGCAGTTTGTCAGCGTTCTGGTCAAGGAAGGAGAAGCCGAAGATACCGAAGGCATCCGGATTGGCGTCGAGTTTCTGAACGATCAGATTGTCGTTTTCGCCGGCTTCAACATAGGCACCATCTTCACGGATCGAACCGGCAGCGGCACCAAAGGCTTTTTTGTCGAGGCTCTTCATGAACTTGTTGGCATGCGCGCCGCCTTCCATGGCGAGCTCAACGAATGCATCACGGGTGCCGGACGTCGGCGGCGGGCCGAGAACCTCGATTTTCTTCTTCGGCAGTGACGGGTCAATTTCGTTCCACATCTTGTACGGATTGGCGACCAGCTTGCCATCAACCGGAACTTCGCGGGCGAGAGCGAGGAAGATCTGCTCAAGAGTCACGGTCATCTGCGGGGATTTCTTCGAATTGGAGAAGACGATACCGTCAAAGCCGACCTTGACTTCGGTGATTTCGGTGACGCCATTCTTTGCGCAAAGCTCGACTTCCGAAGACTTGATGCGGCGGGAAGCGTTGGTGATGTCCGGGTGGTCAACGCCAACACCGGCGCAGAACAGTTTCAGACCGCCACCGGAACCCGTGCTTTCAACAACCGGGGTCTTGAAGGAGGTGGAGCGACCGAATTCTTCAGCAACAGCCGAGGAGAACGGGAAAACCGTTGACGAACCGACGATGCGGATCTGGTCGCGGGCTGAGGCCGACTGGGCCATGGTGGTTGCGACAACTGCCGTAATCGCAAATGCGAGGGTTTTCTTGAACACTGGGGACTCTCCGAGTTGGTTCCAAATTTCGGACACCGCGGTGAAATATGTGCGGCGAACGCTGCCTTCCTACAGACGGGGCGTTACAGCTTTGTGACAAAAAATGACGCTGTTGAAATTTGTTGCCGGACGGACCGTCAGCCTGCAGCCTCCTCCCTGACCGGAGACATGCGCGTAATGACAGACGACACCCTTTATCAGCAGGCAATCAGCCATCTCTCTGCCGGAAGGAACTGGCAGGCGGAACTGGTCGCCCGGAAAATGCTGTCACGCGATCCGGTTGATCCGCAGGCATGGATTGTCCGGGCACAGTATTGCCAGCGATCCGGGGACCGGGCAGGCGCCGTTGCGGCTTGTCAGCAGGCCAGACAATTTGCGGGAAGCCGGCCGGATATTCTGCAGGCTCTGGGTTCGCTGTATGCCGGGCTTGGCTTGCGGGAGGAGGCGGATGCAACTTACGCTCGGCTGCTGGAAGCCGACCCGGAAAACCTGCCCGGTCTGGTCAATCGCGGAAATATCCAGCTTGGGCTGGGCAATGCAGCGGCGGCAGCCGGATATCAGAGGCAGGCTATTGCGCTCAATCCCGGATTGCCGGAAGCCTATTATAATCTGGCCTCAGCCCTGTTCCATTCAGGTGAGACAGAGCAGGCGTTTGATGCCTATGAGTGGCGCTGGAAAGTCAGCGCCTTCACAACCCGGGCGCCGGATTTCCGTCAGCCACGCTGGCAGCAGGAAGAAACCGGAGGCGGGTCTTTGCTGATCACCCCGGAGCAGGGACTGGGTGACAGTATTCATTTCATTCGTTTCGCCGGAATGGCGAAATCATACTTCCGTCAGGTCTTTGTGGAAGTACCACGGCCCCTGATCCGGCTGTTCAGGGATGTGCCGGGTATCGACGGGCTTGTGCCCTATGGCGGGCCTTATCCGGACTTTGATCGCTGGGCGCCACTGCTCAGCCTGCCGCATCTGATGAACCTGAAACGGGACAGCTATCCGAAGCCCCCCTATCTGTCCGCATCAGGGGACAGGTCACGGGACCGAAATAAAGAGGACAGGCTAAGGGTCGGGTTCTCATGGACCGGTAATCCGCTATCGCGCAACAATCATCTCCGCAGTTCAACGTTCGCAGATTTTCTGCCGCTTTTGCACCGACAGGATATCCGCCCGGTAAATTTGCAGAAAGATACGCCACCGGGACAGTTCTCTCATCCCGCCCTTCGGGAGCAGGTCACTGATCCGATGCCGGGCGTGAAGGATTTTGCGGATACGGCAGACATCATCAGCGGCCTCGATCTGGTGGTGACTGTTGATAATGTGGTCGCGCATCTTGCCGGTGCGATGGGGGTGCCGGTTCTGGTGCTGCTGCCGACCCTGCCGGACTGGCGCTGGGGGCTGACCGGAGACCGCACCTTCTGGTATCCGTCAATGCGTCTGTATCGGGAAGACAGGGTGCAAGGCTGGAAGCCGGCCTTCGCGGCAATGGAACAGACGATCTCGGAAATTACAGGCTCATCATCCTGAGCCGGGTGTTCAGCGGTTGGTCATCAGATCGAGTGGCTGTACGAACTGGAAAACACGGCGGGATTCAGCGAAACGGATTTCAATCATGCCGTGATAGGGGTCGCCGAACAGATCGCGCACATTGTCGAACTTGCGCACTTCCATTTCCATTGCCAGGCCACTGGCCGGGTCAGTGCCGCGCCAGAGACTGATTTCGTTCTGTCGCCGGCCACCGGCCATCAGCTGTACCTTGTCCCGGCTATAATCAGTTGTCGGGCCGTACTGACTGGCAAGATAGCCGGAGATACGTTCAAAGGCATCGGACCGGAACAGAGCATACATTGCGGCGGCAATGCCGTCCTGATAGATGACGACGGCTTTCTGTCCGGTATAGATGATGGAATTTGCCACGAAATCAGGCCGGATTTCGCGGGGCCATGTCACATTGACAACGCAGGCCCTGATCCGCTCTTTCTTGTGGCGATAGACATATTTCAGACATTTGGTGTCTTCGGCATCATAGATGTCGCGACGATGGCCGAGATGCATCAGCTCTGAAAAGGCAAAGGTGCGGGGCTCAACCGCGGGGGCCGTTGTCCAGGCGGGTAAAGGCAGCTCGCGTGACGGTGCCGGCCCGACTTCCAGTGAGGCTGTCTGCACGACATCTTCGCTGGCGGTCTCGGGCACCATCTGACGTGGCATGGGCGGCGGCGGCGCTGTTGGTTCGGTCGGGGCCGGAGGCCAGGCACCCGCCACGATTTTTTTCTCGCCGGGGAAAAAGGCGGTTTTGGGCGCTGATCTGGTCTCGGGAACTGCGGCTTGGACTGCCTTGGTCACCGTTTTTTCATCCAGAGGTTGGCTGGCCAGAACTTCCGGTTCTGCGTTGATTTCGGTTTCCGGTGTCTCATCTTTGTTGCTGCCAAAACTGAACAGACTGGCGACACGATTGAAGAAGTCGGGTTCAGGGACTTCCTGTATTGCCACCGTCGGTTTCACTGTTGCGACCGGCGTTGCCACAGGCTGAACAGAGACAGATTCAGCTTCGGTCTGTGCCAGAACTTCCGGGTTCTGCGGTGTGAACGCGACAGCATCCAGAACGGAAGGTTCCGCCATTGCAGGCTTGCTTACTCTGTTCGGGGAGGCCGGCCCGGCGGCGTTCTCGGCACTAAGAGAGGCCGGAGTTTCCGTTGCTGCCAGTGTATCAGCCGGCCCCGATGTCTCCGCAGTGAACAATTTTCCGATCACATCAAGCAGGTCAATCCTTTGCCCGGACTGAGGTTCGGCTGTTTCTGCCATGACAGATTGTACGTCCAAGGGCCGGTCCAGCACTTCCGGGGTCTTGGGAGACGGTGAAAGTTCCGGCGCAGACTTTGCAACAACGACCGGTTTTTCCGCAGGAACTGTAACCGGTTCTGCCTCTGCCGCCGGAGTGGTCTCAACCGCTGGTTCCGGTGCGAGGAGATTCCCGAGAGATGCGATGAAATCTGCCGGGCTGGCATGGACAGGCGTTGTCGTTTCCACGGTTGCTGGCGTTACTTCCGCAACCGCTGTTTCAGCGGGCACGACATCGGCCGTCGCAGGTTGCACCGGCTCGTTCAGAGATTGTGCCAGTACTGCCGGATCAAGACCGTTTGTCGCGTCAACCGGTTCGGCGATACGCAGGGGGGCTGGTTCTGGCTTGATGGCGGGAACAGCCGCAGGAGATTCCGGTGTTATCTTTGCTGCCACAGAATTCGGGGTAGACGGCGGACCAACCGGTTCTGCCGCGGAGAACAGGTTGCCCAGGCGTTCAAGGATGGACGGCTCCGGGCTGGTCTGCGGCTCTGGCGGTCCATTCTTGCGGGCCGGTTTTTCCTGTTGTGCCGTAACCGGCTCCGCTGTTGCCGGTGTCTTGTTGTCCGGCTTCGGTGACAATCCTGTCCCGGTACCGGAGTGCTCTTTCGGGATATCGTCAGAAGAGGCCGGGTGGACGGGATCAGCTGATGATGTCGGTCCCGGCGGCGCCATTCGTGCCGGTGCCGGGGCGACAGGTTCTGCGGTGACAGAAGAAACCGGTGCGGCCGTTACCCGGTCCGGTGGCGAATCGAATGAAAATACATTTGCCGAAGGGTCGGTCGGTACGCGACGGCCGTCAACCGAGGTGACAAAATCGGGTGCCGGCGGCCAGACCAGTGTCGACGGAAAGGCCGTATTCGGCTGTGCCGGTTTGCTGATCTGTTCTTCGCGGGCACCCTCATAGATGGCGACACCGTTCTCATCGGTGACGATCTTCGTGTCACGGACGGGTGGTGCGTTGCCGGTACGCGATTGTCCGGCCCGAAGCACCTTGACGGTCGGCGCGCGCAGCGGAACGGCGGATTCTTCAGCAGCCCGTTGCATGACACGGGACCGGTTCAGCAATTCAGCGATGGTCGTATAACGCAGAGAGACTGCCAGCCCGACCGGTGTCTGACCGTCTGCATTACGGGCATCAAGATCAGCCCCCAGGGCAATCTGGGTGCGCACCGCGGTGATGGAATTCTGCCGGATAGCCTCAAACAAGGCCCGAGTCGCCTGCACCTGAACTTTTTCAAGCGGGGTTTCGGCCCGGGCATGAGAATTGTTGAGAAGCAGAGGAGTGGATGAGATTGCAGCAAAAACAACAACATAGGCGGCAGCCGACAAAAGTGTCCGGCGCAGGCTTGGTTGTTTTTGCTGATATCTGTTCATGACTGAGATAGTTAACGTAAACAGAGCAGTAATTCTATACTCTATTCATGGGTTGAGGAAATAATGATCGGATCAGCCTTTCGGTTAGCGGTAAGGGTCTGCCGCATCGCGCAGACCATCGCCAAAGAAATTGAAGGCCAGTACCGTGACGAACACCGGCACGACCGGTGCCATCAGCCAGGGATACAGCTCAACCGCGCTGATATTCTGTGCCTCAATCAGCAACACGCCCCAGCTAATCATCGGTGACTGCAGGCCGAGCCCCAGAAAGCTGAGAGCGGTTTCGCCGAAGATCATGGCGGGTATTGAGAGCGTCAGCGAAGCAATGAGATGACTGGCGAAATTCGGGATCAGATGGCGGCCGATAATCCGTGTGGGAGAGGCCCCCATCAGGCGCGCGGCGACGGCAAAGTCCTCCTCGCGCAGCGCCAGCAGCTTGGAGCGGACGGTTCGTGCAGCCCCGGGCCAGTCCAGCAATCCCAGAATAATGGTGACACCGAAATACTTCACCAATACTGGCCAGGTCGGTGGAATGGCCGCCGCCAGCGCCATCAGCAATGGCAGGGTAGGTATCGATTTGAAGATTTCGATTGATCGCTGCACGGTGGAATCCACCCAGCCGCCAAAATACCCGGCAACGCCGCCGATGGTGATGCCCAGCGAGAAGCTGACAAGGATACCGATCAGCCCGACGGTCAGGGATATCCGGGTGCCGTAAATCAGTCGCGACAGCATGTCACGGCCCAGACGGTCTGTCCCCAGCAGGAACAACTGCCCGCCCCTGGCGGGGCAGACGAAATGGAAATCGAAGGTTCCGCCGAGCCAGAAATCATATTCATCACCGGCGCAGAAGAACCGCAGCGGCTGGACCTTTTTCGGATCCTCGACATAGGTTCGCTTCAGCGTCGTCATATCCAGGCTTTTCTTGTAGCCATAGACAAACGGGCCGATGAACCGCCCTTCATGAAACAGGTGCAGCGACTGGGGTGGTGCGTAGATATGCGAAATGACCCGCGTGTTCGGATTGTACGGGGCCAGGATTTCACTGACCAGAATCGAACTGTACAGCAGCAACAGCAGCACGCCTGACCAGACAGCAATCCGGTGACGTTTCAGCTTCCACCACATCAGTTTCCAGTGCGGTGCGAGATAATAGGCCTGCTGTTCGGCAGAGATTTCCTGCACCGACATCGGGTTGAACGGGGCGTCACTGACCCAGTGTTCAAGCCGTCGTGTATGGCGTTCCCTGCTCATCGCTGAAGTCCTCCGTCGAGGCGGATCCGGGGGTCAAGCCAGGCCAGCATGATGTCGGAGACGAACATGCCGACCACAACCAGCACCGACAGGAACATCAGAAACGACCCGGCAAGATACATATCCTGATTGAGCAGGGCATTCAGCAGCAGCGGGCCCGTGGTCGGGAGGCTGAGGATGATACCGACGATGGCAGACCCGGAGACGATTTCAGGCAGCAGACTGCCGATATCGGCGATGAAGGGATTGAGCGACATCCGGACCGGATATTTCAGCAACAGGCGGGTTTTCGGCAGCCCCTTGGCCCGTCCGGTGACGACATATTGCTTGCGCAGTTCGTCGAGCAGATTGGCCCGCAGCCGTCTTATCATCGCCGCAGTGCCGGAGGTGCCGATCACAACGACCGGAATCCAGAGATGCTGGGCCACGGAAACCGCCTTGTCCCAGGACCATGGCTGATCTTCAAACCGGATATCCATCAGCCCGCCGATTTCCGCCCCGAACCACAATTTTGAATAATACATCAGCACGATCGCCAGCAGGAAATTCGGCACCGCATAGCCGATATAACCGATCAGACTGATACCGTGGTCTGTCCAGCTGTACTGGTGGGTGGCGGAATAGATACCGATGGGGAAAGAGACGAGATAGACAAACAGCACGGTGGTGAATTCCACCAGTACCGTATAGCCGAGCACGTTACCGACGACTTCGGAGACCGGCAGGTCAAACGAGAAGGAATGGCCGAAATCACCGACCATCATGCCGCCCAGCCAGTGAATATACTGCACCAGAAACGGCTCGCCAAAGCCGTATTCCCGTTTCAGGAAGGCGATCTCCTCCAGTGGAACCTGCTCACCCCGGCTGCGATATTCCTCGACCAGCGTGGTCAGATAATCGCCGGGCGGCAACTGGATCACGACGAACACGATAAAGCTTATCGCGAGCAATGTCGGGATCATGATAAACAGTCGCCGGAGCAGGTAGGAGAACATCAGTGTGATCCAGCCCGCCGCTTACTGGTTTGACCAGAAGAAAGTATCCGGCCGGTAAATGCCGAACTGGGCCGTCGGTGCCCAGGCCCAAAGCCCTTCTTGGGGTACATTTTCCAGCCCCGCCTTGGTGACCACCGGCTGTACGGAGCAGCAGACGGTCCCGATAGTGTAGACCTGATCGGCATGAATTTTCAGCATTTCATGCCAGATCCTGCGGCGTGCTTCCGTCGTCGTGGTGGCAGTCCAGTCCTTGTAGAGTGCAGCCAGTTTCATGGCTTCCGGCATATCAACCGGTTCCCCGGACTTGCCGTAGGTTTCGACATACTGCCCCCATTTCGGCCATTGCAGATGCTGCTGACTGATCGGGGCGATTTCCGAGGGGCTGTCATCAGCGGTTGGCGCGCCATTATCGAGACCCGGCCAGACAGAGATCAGGGTTTCACCGGAGAAAATCCGGTTACGGAAAGTCTCACGCGGTGAATTCTTCACAAAAATGCGGACACCGATCTCCAGCCAGCTGTCCTTGACCAGCTGCAGGGCATCGACCTGCTGGGGGCGTTCGCCGGCTGTCTCAACGGTGATTTCGATGGCCCGGCCATCCGGCAGCAGACGCAGGCCGTCATCATTGCGTTTGGTCAGGCCGATATCATCCAGCAATGCATTTGCAGCATCCGGATCGAAGTTGCTCCAGGCTTGCTGGTAGTCTTCCCGGAACAGCGGCGAGGAAGGCAGCACGGTATTGGCTGCGGGGATCGCGAGGCCGTAGAACAGCACCTCGTTCAGTTCATCCCGGTTGATTGCCATCGACAAAGCGCGCCGGAACCGGACATCCCGGAACAGCTTGCGATATTCTGCGTCACTGGTGTTCAGGTTCGGATAAAGCGCCATGACGGAGCCAAGGCCCAGTCGCCAGAGATTGACGTTATAGCCATAACGCTCTTCGTTCTGCTTCAGGAACGTGAAGTCGGCAAAGGCAAGACCACGGCCCTGAAGGTCGGTTTCGCCGGTGCCCGCCTTGATCGGCACCACCCCGCTGGCGGCAATCGACATGGATATTTCATCGATATAAGGCAGCTGGTGCCCGTCTGAATCGACCCGGTGGAAATAAGGATTGCGGGTGAAGCTGTAGCGATCTGCCGGGGCCTCGGTTGCAACGACCCAGGGCTCCAGCGTTGGCAGTGCTGTATTGCTGTTATTATACATATGGCCGATGCGGTTATGCAGCTGCGCCCAGTTCTTGCGGCGATGTTCTTCGACAAGTGCTGCCAGTGTTGCGGGGTCGGCATATTTCTCGTGGAACTGTTTCAGATAATGCGCCGGCCGATACAGATAGGTCGGGCGCGGCGCGGCCAGCTGTGACAGGAAATAAGGGTTGGGGCCGGCATATTCATACTGAACGGTGGTTTCATCGATCACCCGGAAGATCGGCGGCTGCTTGTTGAGCATCAGCTCTTCCGGCGGGCCGACCGGCGAGAGTGCGACATTGTTGGCGACATCTTCCCAGTAATAGCGGAAATCCTCTGCGGTAAACGGATGCCCGTCAGACCACCGGTGGCCCTTGCGCAGATGCAGGGTGAAGATGCGGGACTCCTCCACCTCGTAGCTTTCCAGAATATCGGGCTGCAGGTTGATATCGGCGTCATACCCCACCAGCCGGGAATAGCCGTAGACATTCATCAGGCGAATATCCTTCTCGCGCCCGACGAGGGTGCGCAGCACACCACCATATTTTCCTGGCTTTTTGCCCAGTGCTGCCAGGTCGGTGACATGCGGCATCTCTGGCAGTCGTTCAGAGACCGCCGGCAGCTTCCCGGCGGCAACCTGTGCGGCCAGATAAGGCGGCTCTTTCATGTCGGCAGCACCGGCCGCGCTGGTCAGGATAACGGTGGCGGCAATCAGGGCACTGGTGAAGTTCATCGCGAGATCCTTTCGTGATCCTGTGCGGATGAGATGAAAAAGGGTGTCGTCATCAGGCGGCTCCTGCACGCAGCAGGGAGTCGTCAGCGCGGACGAAATGGCCGTTGCCGATATCCTGCAGGTCCAGCCGGGCGCCGGGTGATGCGCCGAACGGCGGCGGCCAGTCTTCCGGGCGTGACATCTTGCCATCCATCAGGCCCTGAAAATCGAGGGGCCGGGACGGGTCCGGGAAGGGAACGGCTTTCAGCAGTGCCTGGGTATAGGGATGGACGGGCCTGCGGAACAGTTCATCTCCGGGTGCCATTTCAACCAGCCGCCCGGCGCACATCACCGCAATCCGGTTGGCGATATAATTCACGACAGCCAGATTGTGCGATACGAACAGCAGGGTCAGGCCAAGTTTTTCCTGCAGGTCTTTCAGCAGGTTGAGCACCTGCGCCTGCACGGAGACATCGAGTGCAGAGACCGGCTCATCACAGAGCAGCAGGTCGGGCTTCAGGGCCAGGGCGCGGGCGATACCGATACGCTGGCGCTGGCCACCGGAGAAGCTGTGCGGATAACGGTTGAGATGCCGGATATCCATCCCCACCAGCTTCATCAGTTCCTTCACCATTTCCTCACGGTACTGGTTGTCGCCAATATCATGGATGACCAGGGGTTCGGCGATCAGCTCCGAGACCGGCATGCGCGGGTTGAGCGATCCATAGGGGTCCTGAAAGATGAACTGTATCTTCCGGCGATAGGGAAACAGCTCCCGTTCGGTCAGTTTGCTGATGTCGACCGGGCCTTCGGGGCCGGTAATCATCACTTCGCCCCGGTCTGCATGGATGGCGCTCATGATGATCTTGCTGAGCGTCGTCTTGCCGCAGCCGCTTTCACCAACCAGCCCCAGACATTCGCCTTTCCGGACATGCAGGCTGACATCGTCCAGCGCCACGACTTCATTCTGTTTGCCGCCAAACAGGCCGGTCTTGCGGATGCTGAAGGTCTTCGTCACATGCCGGACATCCAGCAAGGTTGTGCCGCTGGCAATGGAGGGGGTTGTCTCATCCGTCCGGTAGGCATCAAGCAGATGTCCTGTTTCACTCTCGATTTCCCGGATCGGGGTCAGACGTTCGCCATCCGCCATGTCGAAATGCGGCACGGCGCGCAACAGGGCGCGCAGATATTCATGCTGCGGGTTCTCGAAAATTTCGTCGATGGGGCCGCGCTCCATCACCTCGCCGTGGTAGATCACAACCACTTCGTCAGCGATATTGGCAACAACCCCAAGGTCGTGGGTAATCATCAGGATCGACATGCCGAGTTCGTCCTGCAGATCCCGCATCTGTTTCAGAATCTGGGCCTGAATGGTGACGTCCAGGGCGGTTGTCGGCTCATCGGCAATCAGCAGCGCCGGGCGGCAGACAAGTGCCATGGCAATCATGGCCCGCTGACGCAGCCCGCCTGACAGCTCGAACGGGTAGGTTCTGAGGGCGCGACCGGGATCGGGAAACCCGACGAGATCAAGCATCTCGCGTGACAGATCGGTTGCAACAGACCCCGGTACATCACGATGCAGCCGTACGGCCTCGGTGATCTGGTCGCCAATCGTGTGCAGCGGGGACAGGGAACTCATGGGCTCCTGAAAGATCATGGAAATCCGTCCGCCGCGAATCTGCCGGATCTCCCGGGAATCCCGGTGCAGAGCGGCGATATCAATGATCTCGCCGGCTTTCTCCGGGTCACGGAATTCAATCGACCCTTCGCTGATGTCGGCAATCTCCGGCAGAATGCCAAGGATTGCCTGGCTGATCACCGACTTGCCGGAACCGGATTCGCCAACCAGTGCTACGGTCGATTTCTCGGGAATCGAGAAAGAAACACCTCTGACAGCCTCCAGTGTTCCGGCTTCCAGCTGGAAGCGGACATGCAGGTTTTCGACTGACAGGATGTTGCTCACTCCGTCGTTTCCCCCGGTTCTTCGTTCGCAAGTTCGAGCAAGTCTATCCCCATCAACGCAAAATTTGCCCGGGTTGTTTCATCCATCGCCGCGCTGGCCTGAACCGCGGCCGTTCCCAGTTTGTTTATGATGCTCTGGAAATCGGTCAGGATGGAGTCCATTTCGATGGTCCGTCCCCGCGCCCCGGTTATCTTCAGTTGCATCCAGCCTTCGGTACGGTCTCGCTTGGTCGAGTAATAACGCATTTTTACCCTGCTGATATCGGGCCAGGCGATCTGTTTGGTCATGATGCCGGAGCTGGTCAGCCCCAGATCATCCATTTTGATCCGGGTATAATGGCGCAAGGCGGTCCGGATGATGAAACCGGCAAACAGCAGCACCAGAAAGCCAAGTATCCAGCCGGCGACCGGCATTGATCCGGTGAGGACAATCGGGGTCGCACAGATCACCACACCGATCGTGCCACGAATATAATCGCCGATCAGTTCTTTCGATGGATAGTAATGCATCGTCGAAGTCACGTTATCCAAGCAAACACCTCTGTACCGCTTTTGCAAATGAGCGCCGGATCATGGCGGGCGAAGGCCATGAAGGCATCAAGGAAGTCCCATGCCGCCGGGTCGTGGACCAGATGGTGGGTCAGCAGGCCAATCGGTGCAGATATCTCCACCTTGCCCTCACGCCGCTGTCGGAGGGCTGTGGCAAATAACCGGTCGACGGCGGTTGCGCCGGTAAAGCCCCGGCTGCCCTTCCAGTCGATGATATCGAGATGGGTATGGCGACCGGTGATGGCATCCGTAACCGAAGCCGGCTTGTCGCCATAGAGGCTGAGGCCGATCAGGCCCGCCTCATCCAGCCGGGTGGCAATGATGCTGCCAATCCGGTTCCAGGGGGGGGCCAGTGCGGGCACAAACCGGTTCGCAAATGCGTCCGACAAAATCTTCCGGCCCGCCGCCAGTTCGGACAGAATGTCATCAGGGTCCCGGTTGTCGCCCAGTTCGCATTTTTTCTGATCTGCCGGGGAATGATTCAGATGGCGATAGCCATGCTGCATAACAGTCAGGTCCGGGCAGTCCCCTGTCGCGGGTGCCAGATTATTCTCCAGCCCGTGAGGAATGACGGCCAGCGTCAGGGGAACCCGGTTGCGGGCTGAAATTTCCAGCATCTGCCGAAGTGCCGGGCTGTCGGCTACAGCGTCGTCGTCGCGCCACCAGAGCGTGGCCTGTCGTTCCTGCCGACGCCACCATTCCAGTTCGTTCAGGGTTTCCGGCAGAAGGGGTTGCAGATTCTGCTCCGCTGCTTGCAACGCCGACATTTGTTCCCTGATCGCCCCTTGGTTTCCGGTCAGACCCCCTGACCCCGGTCACTATAGGCATGGGAAACCGCAGCGTCGATTCATTCGCGGGTTTGCGTCGCCAGCTGATGCAGGATTGCGGCAGACTGTTCAGCCCCCCGGAACCAGGCGGTGTTGTGGTTCTGTCGGGGCAGGTCAAGGGTCCGGTCAACGGCGGCGGCCAGCGAGAGGCTGTTAATCGTCGCCAGGTCATGGGTAATGGCGTGGCCTGCTTCAGCCAGGGCCCGTGCCCGGTCGGTCTGTTCCGTTTCGGTTGCGGTGGCGAACGGGACCAGCAGCATGGGGAGGCCGGCGACCAGTCCGTCGATGACGGTATTGTAGCCTGCCAGCGAGACAGAGGCGCGGGCACGGCTCAGCAGGTCATGAAAATCAGCCCGGGTCCGCTCCACAACAACGCCGTCTTCTGCGTCCTTAATCAGGGATTGGAACTCCGCCTCGCTGACACCCTGTCCGACCAGTATTCGCCAGATATTCCTGTTTGCCTGTCGCGAATGACGCCGGGCCGCCAGTGCCGCCCGGAACAGCGGCAGGGCAACATCGCTGCCACCGCCGGAGACAAGAATGTCACCGGAAGGCTCGCGGCTGGTGTCCGGATTGCCGGGGGGGAGTGGTCGCTCGGCGACATATCCGGTTTTATGTAGTCTGCCTGCGATCTGCCCGCTGAACGGAAAGCTGTTGTCGAACCCGGTGAATGCATCCGGTTCATGCACCAGAACGGCTGTGAAATAGCGGTCGATCAGATCTGCAGCCTGGGCATATTTTGCCGGGTCAGGCTTGCGCACCAGTATATCCCGGACCGAAGCGACATTGACGCCGGTTTTCAGAACCTGTTCCAGAACGGGTCGCAGTTCATGGCGAAACGCCCGCCGTCCGAAGGGGTAGGTTTCTGTCATGAAGACAGCGGGCCGGATATCAGTGACCAGTTGTGTCAGCAGTGACTGCCGGGCAGACCAGAAGGCCGGGCTGACCGGCTGGCCCTGATCGTCGATCAGGGCAGAAAAACTGTCGTCGGGACTTCGGCAGGGCGGCAACTGGTGGAACCTGCATCTCGCAAGATCGAGATGCGGCACCGGCATGCCGCCGGAGACATAATGAACTTCAAGTCCGGCGGCGGCACAGGCCCGGGCGATGGCGGCGCTGCGGCGCTGATGGCCTATCCCGAGCAGATGCTGCACCCAGAACAGCACCGGGCCGGTCATTGCAGGCTCTCAAGCGGCGCGTTCAGCCGGTCGATTGCGGGAAGGCCCCCGTCGCTCAGCGTGAAACAGTGCAGTTGCGTCCAGTCCGGCTTGTCCGGTGCATCGTCGGTCATGTCCCATCCGGTCGCGAGGGCATAGAAGGCGCGGATGACCCCTTTATGGGTGACGGCAACCATATCCCGGTCCGATTTTGCGGCGACGGGCAGCCAGTCGCTCAGGCGTTTCTGGACATCGCGGGGGGATTCACCCCCGGGTGGGCGAAAATCAAGCCCGCGAGCCTCATTGGCGGCGAGACTTTCACCGGCTTCCCGGCGGAGGTCTGCCAGCCTGCGGCCCTCATACTCACCCCAGTCCATTTCAATCAGGGCCGGCTCCGGTTGCGGGTCAGCCCCGAAAGTCAGCCGGGCCGTTTCAAGACAGCGTTTCAGCGGGCTGGACAGCAACTGCCATCGCTCGGGGTTGAGGGAGATCGTCGCGGTTGGCCGGGATGAAGCTGATAAAGGCTGGTCCCGCCGTCCCTGCAGACGTTTTTCCCGATTCCAGTCGGTGGGCAGATGGCGCAGCAGGCAGAGCCGCCTCACGCTTCCTCTCCGACCACATCTTTCAGCAGCCGGTCTATGGTCCGCGAGGCAAGAGAGATGTCGGTGACCGACCGCTGGGCGGCGGCGGCCAGTGAGTCCCTGCGGGCGGCGTCAGAAATCAGCAGACGGACAGCCGCTGCGAAGGCGTCGACATCATCCGGCGGGGTAATGATGCCACCACCGGTGACCACGTCGGAGACGCCCCCATATCCGCCGGCAACCACGGGTAATCCCGATGCCTGTGCTTCCAGAAAGGCCATGCCAAAGGCTTCGTTGATCGCAGGCCAGACATAGATATCGCTGGCAGCGAGCAGGCGGCCCAGATCATTACCTTCGCGTCGTCCGACAAAAACCGTCCGACCGGGTGCAGCCTCATTGAAGGCCGCTTCAACCACCGGACGGGTTGCACCGTCACCGACGATGATGAGTGACCAGTCAAGGTCGGTCAGTTTGCTGACGGCGGCAGAGAGTGCCCGATAGGATTGCAGCTTGTCGCCATGCCGCATCATGGCGACCGAGATCAGCCATGGTTTGCCTGCATCCAGTCCCAGTTCGTGAGCGACTTCGGTCCGATGCCGGCTGCTGGCCAGTGCGGCCTCGGCAAAGCGGGCGGTATCAATGAAGGGGGTCTGGCGGACAATGGCAGCGGAGTCTGCAACAATTCCCTCCAGCCCCTCAAGGTCGGCAGAATTCAGAAGAATGATGCGGTCAGCCGCACGAATACCGGCTTCGGCAGCGCGATGACCGACAGCCCAGGGACCGTCTTCCTGCTTCGCGGCATGTGACGCCTCGGCCACCACATAGGGAATGCCGAATTCGGCACAGACTGCCGGGCCGATATAATCTGGTGCCTTGTAATACAGATGATAGGTAAACCAGACCTGCGGGCGTTCTTCTGCCGGGCGGGATTTTATCTGGCGGATCAGCCGGTCGGCGACGCGTTTGCCCAGTGCCGCCATCTTGATCTGGCGTGCTTCGTCGCCGGAGCCGTCCCGTGACCGAAAGCGCGTTGCCAGCTCGACACTGTGTCCGGCTGCTTCGATGGCGCGCATCAGCAGTCGCGCAATCCGCCGGTCACCAGAGGGGACGGGATGCGTCGGCGGCTTCAGAGGAGCGTAAAACATAACCCGCATCAGACGATCTTGTCCGGTTCCGGCGTCGGTTCGTCAAGTCCGAAGCGTTTTGCGAGATCGTTAATGGCCCGGCGCATGGCGAAACCCGTCCGCACACGCTGTTCTCCGGCAAGGGCCATTTTTGCCCGGTTTTCAGGGTCGGTAATCAACTCCCCGAGGGCTTTTGCCAGTGCCGGGCTGTCCCGTTCCGGAACCAGCAGGCCGGTTTTTCCGTCGATGATGAGTTCGGGTATGGCCGAGATATCGGTGGCCACGCAGGCGATGCGCTGGCTCTGGGCTTCCATCAGGACATTCGGCAGCCCGTCACGGTCGCCATCTTCGGCGATACGGCTGGCCAGCACGAAGATGTCTGCCTGTTGCAACGCTTCAAGCACAGCCGTCTGGGGCTGGGCACCCCGCCAGCTGATTCGCCGGTCGATCCCGAGTTCTGTCGCCAGTGCTTTCAGATTCCGGAGCTCCCCGCCGCCGCCGATATGAACGAACTGCCAGTCAGTATCGGCATCCAGCAGGGCCAGTGCGCGCAGCAGATCATCATAGCCTTTTTTCGGGACCGCACGGCCGACGGACAGGATGGTGACCGGGCCGGTGGCTGATATCGCCCGCGAGGCAGGAACAGGAAATCGTTCGAGATCAAGGCCATGATAGACCAGTGCAACCCTGTCGGGGTTCGCCGCCAGCGACTTCAGATGCCGGGCATTGGTTTCGGTACAGGTCACCAGCCAGTCCAGATCGGACAGTTTCTCCTGCAATTCCCAGTCCGGCGAAGTCCAGATATCCTTGGCGTGAGCCGAACAGCACCAGGGCAGACCGCGCAGGATTGCCGCATAGCGGGTGACCGAGGCCGGGGTATGCAGAAAATGGGCATAAAGGCGGGTGGTGTCTGAGGGCAGTTCCGTCGCCAGAACCATCGCCTGCCCCCACCGGCGGATACGGTTGCGGGTCGGGTCGCGGCGCAGGTCACGTAACCAGATCGCCCAGGCCTTTGCATATCCGGGCAGCCTGCGTGCCTGACGGAATCCATTCAGTACCCGCGACGGTTCCTGATGCAGATATTCCGGCAGATAGCTGACAGAGGCCGTTATCTCGCGATGAACGGGATGGGTTTCCCGGTCAGTCGGATGGCGCAGCGAGATGATCTGGTAATCCAGTCCACGGCGCTGCAGTTCCAGCAGTTCCTGTGCGATGAAAGTTTCCGACAGACGCGGATACCCCTTCAGAACAATCCCGACAGATGCCATGACGGAGGACTGCCTATTCCCCGGCAGTCGCGAGCCGCGGGCGGTCACCGCTGTCATTCTGCAGCCAGAGCGATGTCTGGCGCCGGATGGTACCAAATCCGTCCAGCAGACCGGGCATCACGCATTGCGATGGCATCGGCTGGGTCGGTAACTTGCGAAGCGCCTCGACCATC
Source organism: Alphaproteobacteria bacterium HT1-32 (assembly GCA_009649675.1). Taxonomy (NCBI): domain Bacteria; kingdom Pseudomonadati; phylum Pseudomonadota; class Alphaproteobacteria; species Alphaproteobacteria bacterium HT1-32. Next base: position 1,762,926 of record WJPL01000001.1, read on the forward strand.
TGTCCGGTTTCCCGCCAGCCGTCATCTTCCAGCATGCTGACCAGCCCGTAACGTGCAGCGGCAGATGCCCGCATGAACTGCTCCATCCGGGGCCGGGTACGCGGCACGATGACGGCGCGTTTATCGAAAGACAGAATTTCACAGAACGTGTTGTAGCCGCCCATGGCGACCATGCCGATTGCCCGCGACAGCAGGGTTTCGATATGGGCGTCAAAGGTGATGGCATGGACCCGGTCAAGGCGGGCCACCCGCTGATGAAATTCCGCCTGCATTTCAGCCTGCATGAAGGGGCCAAGCACCAGCAGGGCCGGATGCGGCAGGGATTCACCGGACTCGTAGGCGCGCAGAACCCAGTCGATCAGGGTGTCACCGTCACCACCGCCGCCGGTTGTCACCAGAATATAGGGTTCCTCAAAGGGTATGGCATCTGTCGGGACCGCCCCCTTCGAGGGGAAGCGTGGCAGATAACCGGTATAGGTCATTTTACGGCGGACAGATGCAGGGATTGGCAGCCCGGCCAGCGGGTCGCAGATCTGACGCAGGCCATAGACCCAGATTTCATCATACAGATCATCAAGCGCGGGCAGCACATTCTTGCGCTCCCATTCCGGCGCCAGCAAAGCCGGTTCATCCATCACATCGCGCAAACCCAGAATGGTCGGCGTGCCGCGTGCCTTCAGCATGGTGAGGGTGTCACGTACTTCGCCGCGCAGTCCCAGCGGTTCTTTGTCGACGATGAAGATATCCGGTTCAAAGGTCTCGGCGGTATGCTGGATGATCGAGGCACGCATCGCCAGAATCTGTTCCGTGTCGATGCGCAGACTCTGTGTCGTGTACTCACCATTACGCAGCTTGATCACGCCGGGGATGCGGATGAAATCGACCCGCGACCGGAAATCAAAGCTGCCGATGATCGGCGAGCCCGAAATAATCAGGACCGACAGTTCCTTGTCATTATCCACCAGCGCATGCGCAATCGCCCGGCATCGGCGCAGATGTCCGAGCCCGAACGAATCGTGGCTGTAGATGAGTATTCTTTTTCCGTGGAGCGGCTCGCCCATATGTGCCGCTCTCCCCGCTGTTGAAGCACGGGCGGACTATGCCACAGCCGGTGACGTGATGGAAATGACGAAGTTTTTATGGCACCGGCGGGTGATTGGCGGTTAAACCGTGCCATGAACCCGATGACAGTAACGAGATCAGCATGAAAGGTGCCGTCGCCGCCGGCCATCCCCTGACCGTCCGGGCCGCAACCGATATCCTGCATGCAGGCGGGAATGCCTTTGATGCGGCGCTTGCCGGCATGGCGATGGCCTTTGTCGCAGAGCCGGTTCTGGCCAGTCCGGGCGGTGGCGGCTTTATGGTCGCGCGACCTGCTGGCGGGGTGCCCCGGGCCTATGATTTTTTTGCCCGGACACCGAAAGTGAAACGACCGGCAGACGAGATTGATTTTCACGCGACCCATGCGGATTTTGGCCCGACGCGACAGGAATTTCACATCGGTATGGGGTCGACAGCGACACCCGGTGCCATTGCCGGGTTCTTTCGCATTCTGGATGATCTCGGGAGCATGTCTGCCGCTGCTCTGCTTCAGCCTGCCGTTGCGACGGCGCGGACCGGGTTTGAGATCAACAGGTTTCAGGCACAGGTCATGTCGGTGGTGGCTCCGATCTATCAGGCGACAGAGGATGCCCGCAGGCTTTATGCCGGTTCCGACCCTGAAACCGGGCTGTTTGCTGCCGGTGATCGTCTGCACAACCCGGACCTCGCCGATCTGCTGGAACGGCTGGGCCGGGAAGGTGCAGATCTGTTTTATCGCGGTGATATTGCACAGGATGTCACCGCGCTTTCTGCAGCCTCCGGCGGTCATCTGACGATGGAAGACATGACCGGCTATCAGGTTCAGACAGGTTCGCCGATTGATGTCACCTACCGGGGATGGCAGGTCGCGGCAAACCCGGCCCCCTCCAGCGGCGGGGTGCTGGTTGCCCTTGGTCTGGCATTGCTGGATTCTCTGCCGCCAGAATCTGCGCAATCACCTGGCAGTCTGCGGTCTCTGGCTGCGGTGATGGCCGAGACCGACCGGCTTCGTCTGTCCGGTGACATTTCGGCAGAACGCTTGCTGGCGCCGGAGATCATCGGGGCGGCAAAGTCGGCCCTGCGTGACAGCCTGCTGTCGACGCGGGGAACAAGTCATATCAGTGTCGTCGATGCCGCAGGGAATGCTGCTGCCCTGACCCTTTCCAATGGTGAGGGGAACGGACATCTGGTGCCGGGTTGCGGTTTTATGCTGAACAATGTGCTGGGCGAAGAGGATATCAATCCTGGCGGTTTTCATAACTGGCGGCCTGACAGCCCCATGGCCTCGATGATGACCCCCTGTATCCTGCAGGGACCGGACGGTCAGCTTGTCGCTCTCGGTTCGGGCGGCTCGAACCGGATACGCACGGCGATCCTTCAGCTTATCCGCAATATCGCGGGTTGCGGGATGGATCTGGCGTCAGCCGTCGGCGCTCCCCGTCTGCATGTCGAGGCTGGTCGCGCTGATATCGAGCCGGGATTTCCGGTGGCTGAGCTGGCCCTGTTGCGCGAAACCGGGCTTGCGGTCCATGAATGGCCAGAGCCCAGCATGTTCTTTGGCGGAACCCAGGTTGCGGGCCTGACGGGACGCGGTTTTGAAGCGGCGGGCGACCCGCGCCGTGACGGAGATGCCTGTCTTTCCTGATCGTCGGAGGGCAGCTTTCATATCCTGCGTGGAGCCCTGATAATCCGCTTTGTGGAAGCCGTGAGAACGTATATAAGAGCGCCGGATTTTCCCCTGCCTTCGGGCATTGAGGACACAGAAAATGTTGTGCCGCCGGAATGCGTTGATGCTTCGGTTTGCCGGATTCCTGATCTTTCTGAGTGTTTTGCTGAGTGCGCTGCCCATCCGGCCAGCAATGTCAGCTGACGCCTACAAGCCTGCGCGGGCTGCCTTTCATGTCAGTGTGGATGGCGTTGATATTCCCTATCGCCAGATGGCGATTTTTGCACTGCCCGGTGGCCGTCTGGCGATCAGAACCGGGGTGAAGGCAGAACTGCGCGCCGAAACAGGCGAGATCATTCAGGTCACGCCGCGCCGTTTTGGCTGGGTGGTTCCGGACCGGACCGGACCACATGCGGTAAAAGTTGTCGCATCCGGCAAGACAGTGGATCTGACGGTCATTGTCATGCGCCCGATGGAAGATGTGAAGGATGGTGTTATCGACGGCTACGTCATCGGCAGCTATCCGGAAAAACCCTACAAGGGGCTGTCTGTTTACGAACGCCCGCCGGGCCTGATCGAGGTTACGCCAGAGCTGGCCGATCTGCCGGTTTCGCCACATTTCCGGCTTGGTCAGTTTCTCTGCAAACAGCCCGGAGGTTGGCCGAAATTCGTCGTGTTGCGAACTGAGCTGCTGATCAAGCTGGAACGGGTGCTGGAAGCGGTGAACGCCCGTGGCTGGAAAACCGCCTCGTTTGAGGTGATGAGCGGCTACCGCACACCGCATTATAACCGCTCAATCGGTAACGGTCCGAATTCCCGGCATATCTATGGTGGGGCTGCTGATATCTTTATTGATGTCCACCCGAAGGACGACCGGATGGATGATCTTGACGGCGATGGCAAGGTGACCAAGAAGGATGCGCTGGCTCTCTACAACCTGATCGAAGAGCTGGAAGGGCGGGAGAAACGCACCTGGATGCCGGGCGGGCTGGGCGCTTATGGCAGTACCGCATCGCACGGGCCGTTCATTCATATTGATGCCCGTGGCTTTATTGCCCGATGGGGAGTTGCGCCGCTCTGATGATCTGGTGTCTTATCCGGGGGTAAATCCAAACCGGGAGATTTTCACGTGATGCCATCAAGCTTGTCGTCGATATCTCTGCGGGTTCTGTTCATCACGGTCACCGGACTTCTGTGTGCCGGACAGGCTGCTGCAGACAGTTCGATTGAGGCCGCCCTGAACGGCCTCCGGGGATATACCCCGCAGACGGTTGAGGCGGTGACCGGGTTTTATCGTACCCGCGACCTGAAACCGGTCTGGACCACAGATGCCGGGCCGGATGAGAAGGCGATAGCGGTCATCGGGCGTCTGGACAGGGCCGCACTGGAAGGTCTGCGCCCGGACGATTATCAGATCAGCCTGCCGGACGATGCGACGGAGGCGGCCCTTGCCAGCTTTGATGTCAATCTGTCGGCGAAGGTGCTGCGCTATGTCACGGACCTGCATGCCGGTCGTGTCGGGCCGTCAAAGGCAGACCCGGAACTGTTTGTTTTCACCCGTGATATTGATGGTGTTGCCGCACTGAAACGGATCGCAGACAGCGCCCGGCCGGCGGCAACCCTCGCGGAATTTGCCCCGTCCGGTGAATTATATATCCGGATGCGCCGCCTGCTGGCGGAACAGCGGGCGCTGGCCGCATCCGGCGGCTGGCAGCCGGTTCCGGACGGCCCGACGCTGAAACCGGGTATGACGGATACACGGATCAGTGCTGTCCGGGCCCGGCTTGCGGCCTCGTTCGACAAGACACGTCCGGGAAATGCCGGAGATCTGTATGATCCGGAACTGGAAGTTGCGGTACGGCAGTTTCAGCGGCGGCATGGGCTGTCCGCCGACGGTGCTATTGGTGCGGGTACCCTGAAGGCGCTGAACGTGCCGGTTTCAAAACGGATTGAAACCGTTCTGCTGAATATGGAGCGGTTACGCTGGATGCCGGACGAACTGGGCGAGACCCATGTGCTGGTCAATATGGCAGGGTTTGAACTGGATTATGTGGAGCAGGGGCTGGTCGCTCTGTCCATGCGGGTTGTGGTGGGCAAACCGTTCCGCATGACACCAATTTTCAGCGACACGATCCGGTATCTTGAACTCAATCCGACCTGGACCGCGACTCCGAAGATTGCCTCGAACGATATTCTGCCGAAACTGAAAAAAGACCCGGGTTATCTCGTCGCGAACGGATTCGAGGTTTTTGCAAGCTGGCAGGATGATTCCCAGCCCGTCGATCCGGCAACTGTGGACTGGATGACATTCGGGCCGGGTAAGTTTCCCTATCGGTTACGCCAGAAGCCGGGACCGTTGAACGCACTGGGTCAGGTGAAATTCATGTTCCCCAATGAATATGATGTCTATCTGCATGACACACCGTCACGTGATCTGTTTGCAAAAACCGTCCGTGCTTTCAGTTCCGGCTGTATCCGGCTGGAAAAGCCCATTGACCTTGCGGCCCTGTTGCTGCGCCCGAATGGTCTGGACCGGGAACGTATCGATGCGATTCTGGCGGAAGGGAAGACATCGCGCATCAACCTGAAAAACCGGGTGCCGGTTCATCTGACCTATCTGACGGCCTGGATCGGTGAGGGAGGTACGGTGCATTTCCGCGACGATATCTATGGCCGTGATGCCCGTCTTGCAAAGGCACTGAACACCAGCTCGTGAGTGCACGGCCTATCGGGTGACGCGGCTCAGCAGGGCATCCAGTGAGATTTTCCCGGCCCCCTGAATGACCAGTACGAACAGCAGAAAGACCCAGAGCAGCCGCTGGTCCCAGATAGCGGCATCCTGAATACGGTCAAAGGGTGCACCGATGGTGGCCGGTTCCGCACCATGTCCGGTGATATCGACGAAAGTCATGACGGCGATGAAACCGATCATGCCGAGGCTGGCCAGCCGGGTGAACAGGCCAATGACAATGGCGATGGGCAGGAGCACTTCTCCGACTGTTCCGGCCAGCACGATCAGCTTATAGGGAAAGAAGGCAATGGCATCGATGTCATAGCCTGCGGCTTCTGCGATGGATGGCAGCATCTGGGCATAGGCCCCGATTTCGGGAATGAAGATGCCGGGAAATCCGCTGCCGACCTTGGTCGCGGCAGAGTTCAGAAAATAGACCAGCAAGACGCTGGCAAAGGCCAGACGTGCGGCAAGCCCAACCCCCCAGCCGGCGAAAATCTCGGACAGCCGGTCAAAGACGGCATCATGCTGTGTCTTCAGAGTATGAATCATTTCCTGTTTCCCGTTGTTATGGGTTTTGATTGCTGTCCGCTGATTGCGGTAACAAGCCCCATTGCAAAGGCCGTCCCCAGCAGACCGGGGAGAATGGTGGCAGCCTCCTCTCCCAATTCCTCTGATGCATCGCCAAGGGTGCTGCCGGACGCCAGATCGCGATAAAATTTGTAGGCACCGGGCTCTGCGTGGTGCAGATCGACCGTCAGGTCCGGGCGCAGGATAATGGCCCGTTCAGCGCCTGCGCGGGCATCCGGCGATGGGCTGGTGCCGGATGCCTGATGTGCCTGCCAGATTGAGATCACGGGCCAGTCACTTTCCACCCATCGTGCTGACGGATGCAGGATCAGTCGCTGGTCCGGAAGCGCTGCCGGGTCAATGCCGGCCAGCGTATTGATCGTCAGTGGATCTGCATCCCCGGCATTCAGGCTTTCTGCCATCGCCCGTTCAAGTCGCGCCATATCCGGCAGGTACGGCAGACTGCCGGCCGGCGGGAAGCTGGCGATGAAGCCCGGGAAAGTCTCGCCATAAGCCAGCAAGACGGGTGTCCGGGGCGGGTGCTGGCGGATATATTCTGCCGTCATGGCGCGAAAGAATTCATCACCGACCAGCGCCCTGACCACGGGAAAGCCAGCAGCCAGTGCGTCAATCAGGCTGCTGATGTGATTGTTGCGATAGATGTTGAAACGCCGGTCAGCACGGGACTGGCCGGGGCCGGATGTACAACCCGGTGCGGGAAGATGTGGTGCGGGAAGGACGGCTGCAAAGGCGGCCTGTTCATCCTGCCAGGGCATGTCGCGCCTCCTTTTCAGAAAAAGAGCCGGCCTGTTGCAGGATTGCCGCGGCTTTTGCTGATTCCGCCAGCAGGACATCAAGTGCGGGAATGTCATCATCCCATTCGATCAGTGTCGGGATGGTGCCACGGTTACGGATCACCCGTTCGAACAGCGCCCAGACCTGACGGTCAACGCAGCGGTCATGGCTGTCGATCAGCAGGGGCGCGCCCGTTTCATCACGATCCGTGGCATGTCCGGCGAGATGGATCTGCGAGACCCGGTCCAGCGGAAAGGCATCCAGCCAGTCGTCAGGGCTGGTCTGCTGATTGGTGCAGCTGACGACAACATTGTTGAGGTCGAGCAGCAGGTTACAGCCGGTCCGCCGGGAAATTTCTGTCAGAAAGGCCGGTTCGTCAAAGTCACCGCTGGTGAAGCGGAGATAGGTCGAGGGGTTTTCCAGCAATATTTCGCGGCCAAGATAATCCTGAATCTCAGAGATATGGTCACAGACCAGTGTCAGCGTTTCCAGGGTATAGGGCAGCGGCAGCAAATCATTGAAGAAAGTGCCACCATGGCCTGACCAGGCGAGATGCTCGGAGAATCGGACAGGGTCATAGCGGTCGACAAGTTGTCTGAGCCAATCCAGATGATCCCGGTTCAGTGGCTCTGCACCGCCAATCGAGAGACCGACACCATGCAGGGATATCTCCCGGTGCTGGCGGATCCGGGTCAGATAATGATGAGCCGGACCTCCGTCGCACATGTAATTTTCGGGATGTATCTCAAACCAGCCAACCGGTGGCGAGGAAGCCAGAATGTCGTCGTAATGCTGCGGTTTCAGGCTGATGCCGGTCAGGTCGCTGGTTTGAACGGTCATGGATCAGCCCGCGGCTATGTTTCTGATGAGAACGGCGATTATCCTTCGGGGCGCGGTTCTGGCGCTCCCGAAGGATGTGGGCCGGGTCAGGCTTTCGGGAGGTCGCGGCTGAGTTCGGTCAGGCTGCCTGCGCGGTCGCCCGGCAGTTCCAGGGTCGTGCAGGTTCCCTTGGGCACCAGTGTCCAGGCATTGCCCTGATAGTCGACCTTGGAGGTGCCTGCACAGGTAGTACCGGCACCGGCCTTGCAGTCATTCTGGCCAGCCAGTGAAACACCGTAGCATTTCTCCTTGCCCGCAGCGCGTGCGTCGGTCGGGCTGAGAGTGGAGGTGGCGACAGCGACGGCACCGGCGAGAATGGCAGCAGTTGCAAGTTTGGAGCTCATGGAAGTTTCCTCTGTCCTGAAGATTTAATGACAGAGTGATCATAACGGGCCAGCCCGGTATGGCTTCTCAACTCACAACACGAAAGCTTGAGGCCTCCGCGAGGAGCAGAAAAGAAGTTGAGCCATAAATTCACGTTGCTCCGGGTGCCGGTGACGACGACCCGGGGCAACGGAATATAGCGGTTTATGCCGCCGCGGCTCTGACATCCGCAAACAGACGGAGGAAGTTACCGCCGAGAATCTTTGCGCTGACCGTCTCCGAATAACCGGCCTGCTTTAGCATCTCGGGCAGGCGGCCAAAGGGTTCGAAATCCGGGAAGACCTTCTTGGCAGCCCCGGCGAACTGGTCGGTGCCGATGGCAACAGAGTCCTCGCCGATTGCATCGACAAGCCGGACAATCTGTTCGACATAGGCATCCAGTGTCGAAAAGCGGAAGCCGCAGGCCCAGACCCCGATGACACCACCGGTTTCTGCCACAGCGCGGGCATGTTCGGCCGAAACCATTCGGGGGTGCGGATCATCGGGCATTTGCAGGCAGGTATGCGAAATCATGACCGGAGCCTTGCTGATCCCGACCGTATCACGGGTCATGGCTTCCGGAGCATGGGCAAGGTCGATGACCATCCCCAGCCGGTTCATCTCGGCCACATATTCGCGACCAAACCCGGTCAGGCCGTGATGACGTTCCGGTTCGGTCTGGATATCGCCAAGCTCGTTGATCCGGTAATGCACGGGCTGCATGGACCGGACACCCCGGTTATAGGCGGCTTCGACCCGGCTGAGATCGCCTTCCAGATAATCGCCCCCTTCGATGGCCTTGAGTACGGCCGGGCCTTCCGGCAGGTCGCCGCTGTCGAGCAGGACACCAAGACCATCTTCCTCGATTGCGGCATCCAGCCGGTCGAGCTGCTGCCAGGTATGCTCGAACAGCTCGCCCTCGTCCGGCTCACGCATGCACCGCAGGAGGCCGGTTTCATCGCGTTTGATGACCTTGTTGTCGGCAACAACGCTGGCAATGGTGAGGTCCAGCCCGGCTGTCCGCATGCCGTCGGCAAGAGGGCCGACTTCCTTGCGGCCATAGACACCGGTATGGCTGTGGATATCGATGACGGGTACAGACATTCTGTTATCTCCCCACCGCATAGCCCTGCATCCCGCGCGGGTTTGCAGCTGCTTTCAGAACCTTACCGTCACGGCGTGCGGCAACCAGCCGGCCTTCAGACCAGTCTCCGCCAACCTCGACCACATGACCCCGGCGTTTCAGTTCATCAATTGTCGCCTGCGGGAAACGGCCTTCGAGCACCAGCTTGCCCGGATGGGCAGCCCGGGGATGGAAGGACGAGATGAAATGTTCGGAGTGGAAATTCGGGCAGTCAATGGCTTCCTGCAGGTTCATCCCGTGATCGAGATGATGCAGCAGCAGACCGATCTGCCACTGGTCCTGCTGATCGCCACCGGGGGTGCCGAATGCCATCACGCCTTCGCTATCCTGCAACATCATCGACGGGGTCAGCGTGGTGCGCGGACGTTTGCCCGGCATCAGGGCAGACGGGTGTTTGGGGTCCAGCCAGAACATCTGGGCGCGGGAGCCGAGACACATACCGAGTTCCGGAATGGTTGGCGAGGAGTGCAGCCAGCCGGCGCTTGGCGTGGCCGAGACCATGTTACCCCAGCGGTCGATCACATCGACATGGCAGGTATCGCCCTTGGTGGTGCCCAGCTTGCCGGTTGTCGGCTCGCCGGTACCCGGTGCGACATCGGCGTTCACCCGCTCACAGGCAGCGGCGTAATCCGGCGGTGTTCCATAGCCGGGGATCGTGCCCGGACGCAGTTCCAGGGAAGCTTTCTCGCCGATCAGGGCACGCCGGGCGTCGTTATATTCTTTCGACAGCAGCGTTTTCATCGGCACATCGACATGATCCGGGTCGCCATAGAAGGTATCCCGGTCGGCAAAGGCCAGCTTGGCGGCTTCGACAACGGTATGTACGTAATCCGGGCCGGTCGGGTCCATCGAGGCGATATCGAAACCTTCGAGAATGGCAAGCTGCTGCAACAATGCAGGCCCCTGACACCAGGCATCGCCCTTGCAGATCGTGTGGCCGCGATAACTGAAGGTCAGCGGATCCTCGATCGGGGAGCGATAGCCGGCCAGATCAGCAGCGGTGAGAACACCGGCATGGCGTTCGCCGGAGGAATCCATCAGTTCATTGCGGTTGAAGGCCTCAATGCTTTCAGCGATGAAACCGTCATAGAAGCAGGCCCGCGCCTTGATGATCTCCTGTTTCCGCGAGCCACCCTTCGATTCACGAACCACCCGTTTCCAGGTTTCCGCCAGTTTCGGATTGCAATGCAGGGCAAAGGCTTCCGGCACCTTGCCGCCGGGCAGCCAGAGTTCGGCAGATGTTGGCCATTCATCCTTGAACAGATCAACCACCGTTTCGATGGTCTTGATGACATTGGGAACCAGCGGTGTGCCGGTTTCGGCATAATAGATGGCCGGTGCAATGACCTCTTCCAGCCGCATGGTGCCGTGATCTTCCAGCATGGTCAGCCAGGCATCCGGTGCCGCCGGCACAACGGCGGCAAGAAAACCCGCGCCCGGTACCAGATCGAGACCGAGGCCGCGATAATGCTCAATGGTGGCGCCTTTCGGTGCAGGGCCCTGACCACAGATCATTTTTGTGGTCCGGGTCTTTGCGTCGTAGGTCAGGATCGGGGCGTCGCCAAGGGGGCCGTTGAGATGCGGTTCAACCACATTCAGCACAAATCCGGCACAGACAGCGGCGTCGAACGCATTTCCGCCACGTTCCAGTATTCCCATGGCAGCTGACGAGGCGAGCCAGTGCGTTGATGTTGCAACACCGAATGTACCGATGATTTCCGGACGGGTTGTAAAGGCAGGGCCGGAGCCTTTGGGTGTGACGCTGGGGGGGACGGCAGATTTGGTCATGTGTGATTTTCCGTTAAGGGCAGAGGGTTGGACAGAGGTTGTCTTTAGGTTATGTCAGTCAATCTGTTTGATCCTGAACCGGCAAGATCATTTTCCGGCATATGGTATGGGACTTAGCTGTTGATGATGAAAGCCGCAATGCTGGCGGTGGCCGGACTGGCTGCCCTGACAGCGATGATATTTCCGACGGGCCCGGCACAGGCGCAGTTGTTGCCGTGCAAGGCAATCACGCTGGTTGTCCCCTGGAATCCCGGCGGGGCGACGGATGTGCTGTTTCGTATTCTGACCGAACGCTACAACCTTGCCGGCCATCTGCCTGCGCTGAAGGTCCGCAATGTTGCGGGGGAACGCGGCCTTGTGGGGGCCCGTCTGGTTGCAGAAGCCAGTCCGGATGGCTGTCTGATGCTGGCAGCACATGATTTTGTGACGCTGGAGCGCCTGGCCGGGAACACGGATATCCCGGCGGATGCCTTCACACCGGTTGCCCGTGTCGCATCAACACCGCTGCTGATCGCGGTGTCCGCCAAATCGGCGATACGGTCCGCCGGGGATCTTGCAGCCTTTGCGAAACCCGCTGACGGGCCGGCCTCTCCGCTGATTGCGGCGGGTCATCCCGGATCGGTCGATTATTTTGCCTTGCAGGCGCTGACCCAGATGATTGGTGTGACGCCGGAATTCCGCAGTTATCAGAGCCCGCGAAGAATGGTCCGTGCCCTCATAGATGGCGATATTACGCTGGCGGAGGTTGGTCCGGGGGCGGGCGCTGCGGCAAGAACCAGCGGGTCGTTCCGTCTGCTGGGCGTGACGTCGGCACAACCGGTTGACGAATTTCCCGGTCTGCCGACCTTTCGGTCTCAGGGCATTGATTTCGTGTACGAACTTGAGCGCGGAATTTTTGCACCGAAAGGCACACCGGCACCGGTGGTCGAGGCGATTGCAGGGAACATCGCGGACCTGCTGAACCGCCCCGCGATGCAGGCCATTCTGAAAGAGAAAATGACCCGGGCCACCTATCTGGGCCCGGCGGAGTTTGCCGACCGCCTGGCACGGGCTGTCGAGGCATGGAAATCGGTCAGTGACCGTATCAATGCGGGCAAACGTTGATAATCGGCAGCATGATGACGAACTGGTTGTGCATTTAATCACTTCGCAACTTGCGTCGTGGTGTTATCACAATCTGTCATTCAATCGGTTTTCGCTGATTTTGGGGCATTACGGGGCAGTATCGGATCAGAGATGGCGATCAAGAGCGTCTCATGGATGGATGAAAAGAAGCTCGACTGGCGTAAGGTAAGCCAGGACGAGGTTGATGAAGCCTATGCGCTGCACAAGCTGTTCGTGAATGGCAAGTCCGGTGGCAAACGGATGAATTTCTCGATGGCTGATCTGAGCTATCTCAATCTTTCAAAATACGATCTGTCGAATTCGGAACTGACCGGCTGCCGCCTTCACGAAACAAACCTGAACGAAGCCGTTCTGGTCAGTGCCAACCTGTTCTCTGCTGATTTTCGAAAGGCCAGTCTGCGGGGGGCCGATCTGTCCAAGGCCGATATCCGGGGCGCCAGCCTGCGCGGGGCCGACCTGACCGGGTCGACGATGGTCGAAAGCGACCTGCGCGACGGGGTCATGCTGAAATCCGACAAGCGGGGAAATCTTCAGCGCATTTTCGAAGACTCAGATGGTGCCCAGTTGCAGAACGCCAAGATACGGCATGCAGACCTGACCGGCGCCAAGATGTCGAATGCCTTTGTCATTCAGACCGACCTGACAGACACGATCCTGAAAGGCGTGAAATTCATCCGGGCTGACCTGCGCAATGCCAATCTGACCGGATCGAATCTGGAAGGCGCTGACCTGTCGGAAGCCAATCTTGATGGCGCCGTCTTTTCCGGGGCGATCATGCTGGGGGCGGTGCTGAACGGAACGCATATGGCAGGGGCAAACCTGCTGGGGGCGATCCTTGATTACCGTGACCTGAAGAAAGCCGATATTACCAACGCCCTGCTGCCGACCCAGATGGACGGTCTCGAAGGCAAGTTGCGCGATATCCTCATCAATCACGGGAAATGGGTCGATAGCGGTGGCCGGGACGGCGAACAGGCCGATTTCAGCCGCCATGACCTGCGCGACAAGGATCTGCGACGGGTTAATCTGGGGACGGCGAAATTCGAATATTCCGTCCTCGCGGGCTGCAATTTCTCGGCAGCAATGCTGGTGATGTCAGATTTCGGGTTTGCCGATATGCGCAAGGCCGACCTGAAACAGGCGGATATGCGGGGCGCGAAATTCAGCCGCGCCAATCTCAGCGGGGCTGATCTGACCGGCGCCCGCCTCGGCCCGATGAGCATCCGGGGGACGATGGAGTATGTCTGGCCGACCGATCTCAGCCTGTCGCGCCTGACCGGAAGCATTCTGCGCGGCGCCGATCTCAGCCATGTCAATTTCGAGGGTGCAAATCTCGAAGGGGCTGACCTGCGCGACGCCGACCTCAACGGCGCCAACCTCCGTGACAGCTTCTGCAAGGGCGCCGACTTCCGGGGCGCCAACGTCAAGGATATCGACATCCGCGGTGCCCAGAAGATTGATCTGGAATAGACTGGAGACATCTTCGTACGACCTCTGAAGTGATGTGAACCGGCCATTTCCAGTGCGCTTACTCCTGAACTCGTTTCAGGATCCGTCTGCTTCACCACTCCCATGTCGCGTCCGGTGCCAACTGATGTCGCGAATTGCCAAGCGTTGCCCCTCCGGTAAATGGTCAAGTGCGCATTCTGCTCCGGGTTACCGGGGCGGTGTATTGTCGGGCTGACCGCAGGTCGCCGCCGGGGGGAGAGAGCAGATGAACAGTCACGCACGGGTCGTTGTCATCGGGGGCGGCGTTGTCGGGGTTTCCACCCTGTACCATCTGGCAAAAAAGGGCTGGTCGGATGTGGTGCTGCTGGAGCGCAAGGAACTGACGTCTGGTTCGACCTGGCATGCGGCGGGCCTGCTGCCGTTGTTCAATATGTCCTATTCAGTCGGTCAGATTCACAAATATTCGGTCCGCTTCTACAAGGAATTGCAGGAAGAAACCGGCCAGGACGTTGGCTTCAAGACGGTTTCCAACATTCGGCTGGCAACCAACCGTGACCGGATGGATGAATATTATCAATATGCCGGCGTGGCGGAGACAATTGGCGTGAAGGTGAATTTCCTGACCCCGGACGAGGTGAAGGAAGTCTGGCCGCTTTGTAATATCGAGGGAATTGTCGGGGCGATCCAGCATCCGGATGACGGCTATATTCAGCCGGCAGACCTGACACAGGCGCTGGCGAAGGGCGCAAGGTCAGGGGGGGCGACCATCCACCGGAACACGGCGGTCATCGCCATCGAGCGTACATCGGGCGGTGAATGGCTGGTGAAGACCGACAAGGGCGACATCACCTGCGAGCATATCGTCTCGGCGACCGGCAATTTCGCCCGGCGCACGGGGGCCATGGTCGGCCTCGATATTCCGGTCATCCCGGTTGAACACCAGTATATCGTTACCGATGCCCATCCGGATATTGTTGCCCGCAAGGAACAGGGCCTGCCGGAGATGGGTGTGCTGCGCGGCTCCGACGGGGCCTGGTATATGCGCGAGGAACGGGGTGGGCTGATCTTGGGGCCTTACGAAAAAGGAGCGCCCTGCTGTTATCTCGACGGGCCGAATGACAATTCGGAATATGAGCTGTTTCAGGAAGACCTGGAGCGGCTGGAACCGCATATCGAGGATGCGGTCAACCGGGTTCCGGCGTTCGGCGAGGTTGGTGTCAAGCAGGTCTATAACGGTGCGATCTGCTACACACCGGATGGCAGCCCGATCATCGGCCCGGCCTGGGACAAACCGAACTTCTGGCTGAACGAAGGCCACAGTTTCGGCATTACCGCTGCCGGTGGTGCCGGATGGCAGCTGGCGGAATGGATGGTTGAGGGAGAACCGACCATCGATATGCTGGGCGTCGATCCGCGTCGCTATGGTGACTATGCGACGAAAAGCTTCCTGCGGAAAAAGAACGAGGAGGCTTACGCGAATGTCTTCACCATTCATTTCCCGGATGAGGAGCGCGAGGCCGGACGGCCCTTGCGCACGGCCCCCTGCTATGACCGCCTGAAGGCGCTGGGGGCGGTATTCGGCCAGAAATTCGGCTGGGAGCGGGCAAACTGGTTCGCGCCGGAAGGTGTGCCGAGAGAAGATGACTGGTCGTTCCGCCGCTCAAAATGGTTTGAGCATATCGGTAATGAATGCCGCAATGTGGCGGAGAATGTCGGTCTGCTGGATATGTCTGCCTTTGCGAAATGCCGGATTTCCGGTCCGGGGGCGGAAGCATTTCTGGATCGCCTGGTGGCCAACCGGCTGCCAAAGAAAATCGGCCGGGTGGGTCTCTGCCATGCCCTGAACAGCCGTGGCGGCGTACATTCCGAATTCACCATCATGCGGGAAGCGGAAGACAGCTTCTATCTTGTTTCGGCGGGGGCGATGCAGCGGCTCGACCATGACTGGCTGCACAGGCATATGCCGGATGACGGCAGCGTGCGGTTTGATCATCTGACCAGTCAGTATGGCGTGCTGGTGATCGCCGGACCAAAAGCCCGGACCCTGATGGAGCGTGTTTCCGACACGGATTTCTCAACGGCGGCCTTTCCCTGGCTGACCGGAAAGTGGATTGATGCCGGGCTGGCACCGACAATGGCGCTGCGCGTGAACTTCGTCGGGGAACTGGGCTGGGAACTGCATCATCCCATCGAATATCAGAACCATATCTTCGATGCCCTGATGACTGCCGGTGCCGATCTCGGAATCAGGCCGTTTGGCATTCGCGCCATGGACAGCATGCGGATGGAAAAGTCCTACCGTCTGGTCGGCACGGAAATGTCGATTGAATATGCGGCTTATGAAACCGGTCTCGACCGGTTCGTGCATCCGGACAAGGGTGACTTCATTGGTCGTGACGCGCTGATGCAGTGGCGTGAACGCGGGTTTGAAAATGCCTTCGTGACGCTGGAGGTGCATGATGTCACGGACGCGGATGCGCTGGGGAACAATCCGATCTATCAGGACGGCAGGCTGGTTGGCCGGGCGACCAGCGGAAATTATGGCTTCCGGGTTGGCAAGTCGCTTGCGCTGGCGATGGTGCGGCCGGATCTGGCCATTGAAGGCAACCGATTTGATATCCGCATTCTGGACAGGATGTACAAGGCAACCCTGATTGCTGAAAGCCCTTACGACCCGGAGAATCTCAGACTGCGCAGCTAGACCGTTCTGTCCGAGACCAGAACCGTATCCTGTAAAGCGGCGGGAGATCAGCCGATCGTGCGGTCAACGATATTCCGCAGGCGTTTCAGTTCTTCATATTGTTCCTGAAGCTCGGCAATGCGCAGGCTTTTGTCGATCATCGACTGAGCCAGCCGTGCTTCCGGCATCAGACTGCAGAGCAGCCGGAACGGAACGTCCTGATGACGTTCGGTTGCGGATGCCCGGACGAAATCCTTGACCCGCAGGAAGCTCATTGAAACGTCTTCCGGGTGATCGATCACATCGTCATGGCGGGCAATCAGCTCACGCGCATCCTCGCAGACCTCGGCAACCAGCGTCTCGCGCAGCTTGCGAAGATGTTCTGCCTGTTCCGGGGTTTCCCGTTCGGTCTTGTTGCCGGCAATTTTGCCGACGCCAAGTCCACCGCCGATAATGGTTATCGCCATGGGCAGGCCCCTTGGATCTTCCCTGTGGCGATCACGATGCGAGACTGCCGATCTGATGGCGCAGCTGGTCACAGGTCTGGGTGATTGACCGCTCGACCGCTTCCATGAACCAGTCCGGCAACATGGTGCAGGTTGCATCCAGTGTTCCGCGGTTACTGGCAACAATCGCCCGGAGGCTGTCTGAGGGTTCGGTCAGCCGGTCCAGAACGAGGAACGAATAAATGGCGTCATCAAGATAGCCGATAATGCCGAATTCATTTTCCGGGATCAGATCGAAAGGCATAATCAGGTAATTGAAGGCCGATGCGGCCAGAAGTCTGTCTTCCGGCAGGTTGGTGGCATCTTCAACATAGTCGCCAAGCGGCCCGATCAGTTCGGTCAGGGCAATAATCAGAGACCGGATTTCACGGGCGTCTTCATCCGAAAGGGTTTCAAAGACGCGCCTGACAATCCCCGGGTCAAAATCCTGATCTGCGAGTTCCTTAATGTGCCTTACGCAGATGGCTGCGCTTTGTCTCAGAATATCAATCATGGCCAGATCCTTCACTTTTCCGCCTCGTAAGCGGCAAGTCGTTCTTCGTATTTTGCGGATAGACGTTCCATGTCGCCCACCAGGGCTGACCATGTCTTGTCGAGATGTTCTTCAAGCCTTTGCATCTCGGCTTTGCGTTTATCAATTGCAGCATCAATTTCAGCTCTCAGACGTGCGACGACCTCAGCACCGCTGTCGCCGATTTGCCCTGCTACACGCAGGGAGCGGTCATTCATCAGTTCTGACAGCATCTGCTGCAGATCGGGAATACCGCTGCGTTCGGTAAAGGCAGGTTTGTCGAGCAGCACGCCTTTCAGATAGCGCGCATAGGAAACCATGAAAACCCGGGGCTTGAGCCCGATGGATTCATCAATTTGCTGAAGAATGAAACCCAGAAGATCCTGAATGATGGTCTCATAGGCTTCACGATGCGACAGCACCAGACTCAGCCGGGACACCGGATCGAAGCCGGAGATTTCTTTCAGCCGTTCCAGAAAATCCAGTTCTGACCGGCGCAGATGACCGACACCGGGGTCATGTACCAGCATCAGATGGTCAGCCTTCGGCAACAATTCTGTCAGGGCCGCCGGGAGTTCGCTCACACCGTTTTCGGGCAGATGATAACTGGTGTAGCAGATGCCTTTGATTTCCATGCTGACAACAGCGTCATCCAGCCCGGATTCCTTGAAGGACCCGGTCCCGGAGGCATCAGTCAGGGCATTCAGCAGCGCACCTTTTCCGGCGCGCCGGTGACCGGCCACAAGGATATTCATCACCGCATCATCCGGGTTCGCAATAGCCGCGAACTGATCAACCAGATGTGGTTGCGATATGTATGTTTTCAGCCGCGCAACAGCGACTTCAGAGAAGACATCTTCCACCCTTTTCCCTCCAGCGACCGCGACCTTATCAGCAAAGCGCGGTTGCATACAATCACCAGCCGTTATCGGAGGCTGATTGTATGCAACCGTAATGACGATTTCAGGTGAGGGGGAATCAGGAACCGATATGCAGGGGCGAGACAATACCGCGCAGGGCGGCAATGACACTCAGCGGTGTCAGCTTGCCGGTTGCGGGATTTTCCGGTGACGGTACGCCCTCGATCTTCATGGTGAACCGGGTTGAATCGGCATCAACGGTGATGGTGTGGGTGTTCCGGTCGACGGTAGGGTCTGCGTACAGGCGAATGGTTGTCTTGTCGGGCCCAATGCCGGCAAGGCTGAGCGCAACCGCAACATTGACGTTTGCCGGGAAACCGCGAACGGCTTCACGCGCTGATCCTTCAAAGATCACTGTCGGTTCCTTGATTGCGTCCAGATCGATCTTGTTCTGTTCGATGTAGGGTGCGCCTTTCAGGCCACGGGGCGGTTTACGGGTCTCCATTGTGACGGAGAAAACTTCACCTTCGGAGGCACCGCGCACGGCATCCAGCCCCAGCAGCGCGCCGCTCGGGACATGGATGCGCCCGCCGGTTTTTTTCGCCAGATCGACCAGTTCCATGTGATCCAGCAGGGCACCGACGCTGAGCGGCATGAAGATTTTCCCGGCTTCCAGTGCGGGTCGGCCGATTTCCGGGAACAGACGTGCGGGTACGGACTCGACGATGATATCAGCCTTGTCTGCCAGCCCGGCGAGGTCGGTTACTTCAGGCGGTGTTGTGAAGTCAGCGACCCGTTCTGCGGCCCGTTTCGGGTCGCTGGCGGCGACGGCAACCAGCCGGCAACCGGGAATACCACCCTGATCCAGTACCCGGGCAACTTTCATCCCGATTGCCCCCAGGCCGCCAATTGCAACCGTCATCTCGCCTGTCTGTGTCATGCTATTCTTTGTCCTGCCGTTTGATTCAGCGTTCAATTTGGCTAACCTGTTCGACCTGTGCAACAGAACTCTTGAAGAAATCAAGGACCAGACCGCACATCAATCATGTTCTTCCAGCCTGGGAAAGCCGGTTGAACCGTACGAAATCAGGGAGACTTCTATGTTACGTAAAACACTTATCGCGGCGACAGCTGCACTGACCCTCACCGGCCTTGGCGCGACGACAGCCGGGGCTGCTGACCTGTCTTGTGGCACGGCCAAGCTGATTGTGCCCTGGGGTGCAGGTGGTGGTACCGACATCATTTTCCGCATTTTCGTCGAAGAAGTGAACAAGGACGGAAAGTCACCGCAGCTTCAGGTCGTCAATGCCCCCGGTCAGGGCGGCAACAAGGGCGCGAAGGAAGCCCGGAAAGCAAATCCCGATGGCTGCACGCTGTTCGCCATTCATCAGAGCGCAATTACCAGTTTCTTCACCGGTCGTGTTGACTTCACCTGGGATGCGTTCGAGTCGATTTCGCTGCTGACACGGACACCGGCCATTATCGGTGCGTCGAAGAATGTGCCTTATGATGATATCGGTGGTCTCGTTAAAGCGGCGAAAGATGCTCCGGGAACGATTCTTGCCGGTGGCACGCTGGGGTCGACCAGCCACTTTGTCTTCCTGCTGCTGGAAGATGCGACGGGCGCAAAGTTCAAGCATGTCTCCTATGATGGCACGCGTGAGCGGATGACGGCTCTGCTGGCTGACAATATCAAGCTGGGTGAAATCAACCTTGCCTCGGCAAAGAAGTATATCCAGACCAGTGAACTGAAGGCGCTGGGCATCACCACCGAAGAACGCAATCCGGAAATCCCCGGCGTCAAGACGCTGAAGGAACAGGGCTATGACCTGGTCTATGGTACCGACCGTGGCGTCATGGCACCGAAAGGTACCCCGGCAGACGTGATCGCCATGTGGGGCGAGCGCTTTGTTACGGCCTGCAAAAGCCCGGCCATCAAGAAGCAGATGGAAGCCAAGGGTTCGCTGACTTTCTGCACAACCCCGGAAGAGACGGCAAAATACTGGCAGGACACCTACACAAAGTGGGAAAAACTGGCCATCAATGTCGGCCTGTACAAGAAATAAGCTGATGACTCGCCGCCCCGGTAACTGACCGGGGCGGCGTTTGCTTTGAGGGAGGCGGTTTTGTTGTCCGGATCCGGTTTTTGCGGTCCGGCGATAAAACCGGAAACTCAGCTTTTGTGACCACTACGTCCAGGGGGGATGCGCCATGGCCGGTCTTAACCGTGATGCGCTGACGGCAATCGTTCTGCTGATTGTCGAAGCTGTTTTTCTGCAACAGACGTTCCAGATTCGTGAAATGTCGTTTGCAACAATGGGCGCTGATGTCTGGCCCAAGGCAATCCTGATACCGCTGATACTCTGTACGCTCGGCTATCTCGCGCAGTCACTGCGCCGTGGTCCCGATGTCGTGGCAGAGGGTGAAGGGGACGAGGATACTGCCGTTTCAGGCCATTGGCTTTACCGTTATCGCAACGTGTTCTTCTGCTATGGCCTGTTTCTCGCCTTCCTGCTGACGCTGGATTTCTTCGGTATGCTGATCGGCGGGGTGCTGTTCGTGTTCCTGGCCCTGACCGTGATGGGCGGGGCATCGCCCCGTGCGCTGGCACTGCATGCCCTCATCGCTCTGCTGTCTGTCGGGACAATGTGGTCGATCTTCACTTTCGCACTTCGGGTGATCCTGCCCGAAGGTGTGATCCTTTCGACCTGGTAGGGGAGACGCATCATGTGGATTGAAAACGTACTTGGTGCTGCTGACGCAGTCTTCCAGATCAAGAATATATTGCTGATGACCGTCGGTGTGCTGGCGGGCCTCATCGCCGGTGCCATTCCCGGCTTCACCATTACCATGGCGGTGGTACTGACCCTGCCCTTCACCTTTGCGCTCTCGCCGATTGAGGGCCTGTCGACCATGATCGGGGTTTTCGTCGGTGGTCTTTCCGGCGGCCTGATGTCCGGTGTGCTGACGGGTATTCCCGGCACACCATCCTCTGTTGCGACGACCTTCGATGGTTTCCCGATGGCCCGCAACGGTCGTCCGGGGCTGGCGCTGGGAATCGGTGTCTGGTCGTCATTTGCGGGGGGAATCATTTCCGCCATCATGCTGATGTCGCTGGCACCGCAACTGGCAAAGATCGGGCTGGAATTCGGACCTAACGATTATGTGTCGCTGGTCCTGTTTGCCCTGACCATCACGGCATCGCTGGCTGGCGAACAGTTGCTGAAGGGCATGATTGCCGGACTGGTGGGCCTGTTGCTGGCAACCATAGGCGAGGATTCGGTCAATGGCATCGAGCGGCTGAGTTTCGGTATGGAATTTCTGGAAAGCGGTTTTGCTTTCCTGCCGGTGCTGGTTGGCCTGTTCGCCTTCAGCCAGCTGATGACGGATGTTGCCGACAGGGAGGGAGCCCGTGGCCGCCTGATGGATGCCGGTGCAAAGTCGGTACGGGTTGAACATCTCGCAGCGGTCAAGGCGATCGTGAAAGACTGGGCGCATCTGATCCGCTCATCCCTGATTGGTGCTTTCACAGGTATTCTGCCTGCAGCAGGGGGCTCGATTTCCAATATTCTTGCCTATGATCAGGCAAAGAAGGCGGACAAGAACCCGGAGAAATTCGGCACCGGCGTTCCGGCCGGTATCATCGCGTCGGAAAGTGCAAACAACGCCACGGCGGGCGGTGCGCTGATCACCATGATGGCACTGGGTATTCCCGGAGACATCGTCACCGCGGTGATGCTCGGTGCCCTGCTGATCCATGACGTTGTGCCGAGCCCGAGCTTTATCGGCGATCAGCCGAAGCTGGCTTATGGTATCTTTATCGCCTTCTTCTTTGCCAACTTCCTGATGCTGGCGGTGCAGTCTGTGGCCCTGCGCGGCTTCCTGCTGGTGACGAAAGCCCGGATGTACGCGCTGGCGTCAGTTATTCTGTGCTTCTGCGCGATCGGGGTGTTCGCGCTGCATAACTCGACCTTTGATATCTGGACATTGTTCATCTTCGGTATCCTCGGCTATGTCATGCGCCTGCTGGGCTTCCCGCTGGCACCGATGATTCTGGGTGTGGTGCTGGGGCCGATTGCCGAGGTCTGGCTGAATCGTGCGGTCTCGTCGGATGCTGACCCGACGCTCTATTTCACCCGCCCGTGGTCGCTGTTCTTTATCCTCATTGCCTGTTTCTCCATCGCCTTCCCCTGGTATCAGAAGGCGAAACAGGCCGGTCACAGCTGGGCTAATATCTTCATTCCCGCTTTGTGTGCGGTATTGTCGATACCACTGTTCATGATGGAGGGAACGGTCCGCCCGATTGTCGGCGGCGGCCTGATCCTTGTGGCGATCTGGATTTTTGTGAAACAGCGCAGGGTGGCGGCCTGACCATATCGTCAGGCCCCGCAGGGCGAGAAAGGGAATCTCCGCCTTACGGCCGGCTCTGCTGAAGTTCCCGGATGCGCTGTTCGGCGATTTCAGCCTTGGCCGTTTCGCCCAGGACGCGCCACGCCCGGGCGAGGCGTTGCCATCCGGCCAGGTCGTCGGGCTCGTCTTTCAGGCGGGCTTCAAGACCGTCGACCATGGAGCGGATCATTTCCAGCCGCTCTTCCGGCGTCATTTCCTGCGCGGCTTCCATCTGTTCGCGGGTGGGTCCACCGGTGGCCGGTGCGGTCATGTCGTCCGGCAGCGTTGCATCACTGTTCGCGGCCAGCTGGCGCATCTGGTCTTCCAGAAAGGGCAGCCATTCAGCACCCGGCGGCGCCTTGCGGGCAAGGGCAGCCCAGCGCGCCATGCCTTCTGTCACCATGCCTTTCTGGACCGATGACAGGCCGACATAATAGACAGCGGCAGGATGGTCAGGGCTTTTTTCAAGCACCTGCAGGAACAGCTGCAAGGCTTCTTCCGTCACCTCACCATTATGGATGATCATCAGGGTTTCGCCGAAATCGGTCATCAGCCCGACATTGTCCGGCGATAATTCACGGGCACGACGGAAGGCGGGAACAGATTCGGCATGGCGCTTCATGGCCGCCAGGGAACGGGCCAGCAAGGTCCAGCCTTCTGCGCTTTCAGGATCTTCGAGCAGCCGCTGGCGGAGCTGTTCTATGGCGTCTTTAAACTCCAGGGAAGATCCGGCCCCCGCCGCTTTGGCAGCGGCTTCCCGTCGCTCGGTGAGTGGCTGGGCTGGCAGATCGGGATTGCCGAGGGGCAGATAGACTGCGACTGCCCCGATGGGTAAAATCAGGGCAATCAGGATCGCCCCGGCCAGTGCCGGACGGCGGGCGGTGGTGCTGATGGCGTTGCGTTCAGCATCAGCGGCCAGAATTCGCCGTTTGATTTCAGTACGGGCGGCTTCTGCCTGTTCGGCGTCGATGACACCGCGTGCGAGATCGCGGTCAACCTCGTCCAGCTGGTCACGATAGATCGCCAGATCATAGTCGGCGCGGTCGATGCTACGGCGAGTCGGGCGCAGCAACGGCCAGAGGATGAGGACGATGACGGCCAGTGTCATCAGGGCGGCATAGAACCACAACATGGTCTAATCCCGTTCCTGTTTTTCGGGGTCGAGTGCCCGCAGCACGCGGGCCTCCTCGTCTGCTGTCAGAGAAGGCGGGGCTGAAGACAGGGGTGTTTTGCGCCGGACCCGGATCAGCAGAATGCCGCCGGCGATCAGGAAAATCACAACCGGCCCGGCCCACAGCACCAGCGTATTGGCCTGAACGGGTGGCTTCAGCAGCACATAATCACCGTAACGGGCAACGATGAAATCAAGCGCCTGATCGTTGCTGTCCCCGGCGACAAGACGCTCCCTCACCAGCACCCGCAGATCGCGGGCCAGATCAGCGTTCGAGTCATCAATGGACTGGTTCTGACAGACCAGACAGCGAAGCTCTTTCGAGACCTCCCGCGCGCGGGCTTCCAGTGCAGGATCATCCAGAACCTCATCCGGCATGACAGCAAGGGCAGGAGAGGCCATCAGCAGGGCCAATGCGATCAGCAGCCAGCGGTTCATTTCTGCAATGCCTCAATAGCGGGCAGGATTGATTTCCGGACATGTTCTTCGGTCAGGGGTCCGACATGCTTGAAGCGGATCACGCCGTTACGGTCGATCACAAAGGTTTCGGGCACACCATAGACTCCGAAATCAATGCCGACCCGTCCGGTCTGGTCGGCCCCGATGCGGTCATACGGGTCTCCCAGTTCTGCCAGCCAGCGACGGGCATCTGCGGGCTTGTCCTTGTAGTTCAGGCCTGTGACCTGAATATCGTCGCGCTTTGCCAGTTCCGTCACCAGCGGATGTTCTGCCCGGCAGGGCACACACCATGAGGCAAAGACGTTGACGACTGTTACCTGGCCGGCAAAGTCAGCGGAAGCGAGGCCCGGTCTGTCATGCCCCTCGATCGGACCAAGGGAAAATTCAGGGGCGGGCTGATCGATCAGGGCCGAGGGAACGACAGAGGCATCCTTGCCCAGTTGCAGATAAAAGGCCGCGCCAAGACCAGCCATGATCAGGGCCGGGATGAAATACAGAAATTTACGCATTATTCCGCCGGGGCCGGAGTTGGTGACGGTGTGTTGCGCCGGCGTTGTGGAGCACCGATCCGCAGGCGACGGTCCGACAGCGAGACCAGACCACCGGCAACCATGATCAGGCAACCCGCCCATATCCAGGGTACCAGCGGATTGAAATAAATCCGTGTGACCCATTTTCCCTGCGGTGTTGCATCACCGATGACCGCATAGAGATCACCAAGGAAGGTGGTGCGGATGGCGGCTTCCGTCGTCTCGTTCTGCTCGACGGGGAAGAAGCGTTTTTCCGGCTCCAGTATATCATAGACCTTGCCGTCATGACGCACCGTGAAGGCGGCCCGGCGATACTGATAGTTTGGCCCCTGTCCTTCGGAAACGCCGTCCAGTGTGAAGCTGTAGCCTGCGACATCAATGGTTTCGCCGACAGCCATGGCCTGAATTTTCTCAACCGTCCAGGCGGATGACCCGGTGACACCGGCAACCAGAATGGCAACGCCGGCATGACCGAGCAGCAGCCCCCAGGCGGACCGGGGCAGGCCCGCTGCCCGGCGAAGACTGGCGCTGAATGGGATGCGGAAAAGTCTGGTTCGTTCTGAGAACTCGACCAGTGTTCCGACAAACAGCCATGCGGCTAAGGCAATACCCAGCAGCGCCAGCGGCGGCCCGTCAGATTGCGCCCACCAGGCGATGACAATGGCGAAGCCCACGGCAATGCCGGCGACTTTCAGGCGGGACAGAACCCCGGCGAGATCGCCCCGTTTCCAGCCCATCAGCGGCCCTGCGGCCATGGCGATGAGCAGGGGAATCATCAGCGGAACAAAGGTGGCATTGAAGAAGGGCGGGCCGACGGAAACCTTGTCGCCGCTGACCACTTCCAGAAACAGCGGATAGAGTGTCCCCAGCAGCACCGTCGCCAGGGCGGTGGACAGCAGCAGATTGTTCAGCACCAGCGCCCCTTCGCGACTGACCGGCGCAAACAGACCGCCACTTTTCATGGCGGGGGCGCGGATGGCGAACAGGGTCAGTGATCCGCCGATGACGGTCAGCAGGAACAGCAGGATATAGAGCCCCCGTGCCGGATCGGTGGCAAAGGCATGAACCGAGGTCAGCACCCCGGAGCGGACGAGGAATGTCCCCAGCAGGCTGAAGGAAAAGGCGATGATCGCCAGCAGCACAGTCCAGGTTTTCAGCGCGTCACGCTTTTCCACCACAATCGCGGAATGCAGCAGGGCAGTTGCCGCCAGCCAGGGCATGAAGGAGGCATTTTCCACCGGATCCCAGAACCACCAGCCACCCCAGCCGAGTTCGTAATAGGCCCACCAGCTGCCAAGCGCGATACCGAGGGTCAGCGATGACCATGCGGCCAGTGTCCAGGGCCGGACCCAACGTGCCCAGGCGGCATCCACCTTGCCCTCAATCAGGGCGGCAATGGCGAAACAGAAGGTCACGGACAGGCCGACATAGCCGAGATAGAGCATCGGCGGATGAAAGGCGAGGCCCGGATCCTGCAACAGCGGGTTCAGCCCCTGACCATCCAGCGGGGCCGGGTCAAGCCGGTCAAACGGGTTCGAGGTCAGCAGGATGAATAACAGAAATCCGAAGGCAATCCCCCCCTGTACGCCCAGCACCCTTGCCCGCAGGCCGGGCGGCAGATTATCCCCCAGCACGGCAACCGCCGCACCGAACAGGGACAGCATCAGTACCCAGAGCAGCATCGAGCCTTCATGATTGCCCCAGACTCCGGCAACCTTGTAGAGCATCGGTTTCAGGCTGTGCGAATTGGCGGCGACATTGGCGACCGAAAAGTCGGAGACGACAAAGGCCCAGGTCAGGGCGGCAAAGGCGATAGCCGACAGGCCAAACAGGGCAATGGCGGCAGGGCGGGCCGCAACCATCCAGGCCGCATTGCCACGCTGGGCACCGATCAGACCGGACCCGGTCATGACCACGGAGACAACCAGCGACAGTGCCAGGGCGAAATTACCAAGTTCAGGGATCATTTCGGCGCTTCCTCCGCATGTTTCCACTGCCCGGAGGCTTTCAGCGCATCAGCGACTTCTTTCGGCATGTAATTTTCATCATGCTTGGCCAGCACTTCGGTGGCGATGAAGCGACCATCAGCGCCAAGGCTGCCTTCGACCACCACACCCTGACCTTCCCGGAACAGATCAGGCAACATGCCGGTATAGGATACGGGGACGGTGCTGTTCAGATCTGTGACCGTGAAGGAGACGGTGGCATCGTTCTTGAGGACACTGCCTTCAGCCACCAGTCCGCCGATCCGCATCATGCGGCCCGCCCCGATATCCGGCTTTTCGGCCAGTTCAGTGGGGCTGTAGAAGAAGACGATGTTGTCTTCAAAGGCGGTCAGGACGAGGGCCGTTGCCGCGCCGAGGCAAAGCAGGGCCAGTCCGACGATGTAGAGGCGGCGGCGTTTCGGTTTCACGCGCCACCCCGTTTCCGTCGACGGCGGGGAGAGTCATCCTGAAGTGATTTCAGTTCGGCTTCCTGACGCCGCATGCCGATCCAGGAGGACAGGGTAAAGCCACCGAGAATAACCAGTGTGACCAGATAGCTGGGCCAGACGAATCCGCCATAACCACCCATATCGAGAAATTCGCTCATCTCTTCCCCTCCCTTATTCTGCCGCGTTGGCAGCAAATTCGCCATCAGCAGCCCGGTTCATCCGCATGACCCGGATTTTCCGTTCTGCAATTTCACCGCGCATACGTAAGATCAAAAGCGTCAAATATAAGGCCAGAAAGCCAGCGGCCATCAATAACAGGGGCGTCAGCATCGACGGATGGATCGCCGGACCGTCCAGCCGGACCACGCTGGCCGGCTGATGCAGGGTGTTCCACCAGTCGACGGAAAACTTGATGACCGGCACATTGACCAACCCGACAAGCGCCAGAACGGCGGCTGATTTTGCCCCGCGTTCCATGTCGTCAAAGGCATTCGACAGCGCGATATGGCCGAGAAACAGGAACAGCAGCAGCAACATCGAGGTCAGGCGCGCATCCCAGACCCACCAGGTTCCCCACATCGGCTTGCCCCACAGCGACCCGGTCAGCAGACAGATCAGCGTAAAAGCCGCCCCGACAGGTGCTGATGCACGGGCTGCAATATCTGCCAGCGGATGTTTCCAGATCAGGGCGACGGCGCTGGCGATGGCCAGTCCGGTATAGACCCCGAGCCCCATCCAGGCGGAGGGTACATGTACAAACATGATCCGCACGGTTTCTCCCTGCTGATAGTCGGCAGGCGAGACAAACAGCGCAAAATACAGCCCGCTGCCGATCAGCAACAATGTCGAGAGAACAAACCACGGCAGCAACGCATTGGCGATGCGCAGAAAACGGGTTGGGTTGGCAAAGCGATGCATGGCGATCCGAGGGTCAGGTCATCGTTATCCGGTATCTAGCCCAGATATAGGGTCTTATCCAGAAAGGTCATTGATTTGACGCAAGGCAAAGCGCAATTCGCGCGGTTTTTTCTTTATGCCAGCGCCTGTCGGACCCCGGCTGTTGCGGCCAGCGGGCAGAGTGGCAGGGCGGTCAGCAGCATGGCGCCGAGGATGGCCAGATGCGGGTAGATGTCGAGGCCGAGGCGGGCCGCATCGAGGGCACCGGCGGCGAAGATCAGGGTCGGGATATAGAGTGGCAGGATAAGCAGGGACAGGAGTACACCGCCGCGCCGGGCCCCGAGTGTCAGCGCCGCGCCGATAGCGCCGATCAGGCTGAGCAGCGGGGTCGCCAGCAGCATGGTCAGCAGCAGGGCGGGCAGCAGGTCCGGCGGCAGATTGAAGAACAGGCTGAGCAGTGGCGCTGCCAGCATCAGCGGCAGGCCGGTGGTCAGCCAGTGGGCGATGATCTTGGCGGTGACAACCAGGCCGAGCGGAACCGGTCCGGTGGCCAGCAGTTCAAGTGACCCGTCTTCGTAATCTGTCTGAAACAGCCGGTCGAGTGACAGCAAAGCCGCCAGCAGGGCAACCGCCAGAATGACTCCCGGTCCGATCCGGGCCAGCAGGTTGGGTTCTGACCCGACCCCGAAGGGAAACAGCAGGGCGGCGATGACAAAGAAGGCGATGACCAGCAGGCTGTCCGAGCGTTCCCGGAACGCCAGTGCCAGATCACGGCGGATCAGGGCAATCAGGTGGATCATCCGGCATCCCCCGCAGGCTGGTTCTGTCCGAGGGTCAGGCTGGCAGCCTGTTCCAGCTTCAGCGGAATATGACTGGAGGCGACGACCATGCCGCCGCCGGCCCGATGGGCGGCCATCACGGACTCCAGTCTGTCCGTTGCATGGCGGTCGAGGGCGGTTGAAGGCTCGTCGAGCAGCCAGATCCGGGCTTGACTGACCAGCAATCGGGCAAGGTTCGTGCGTCGCCGCTGGCCGGCTGACAGAAACCGGCCGGGCGTGTCGGCCAGATCGGTCAGGCCGAAAGCGTCGAGGGCGTCATCCAGCCGGTCCGACCCGGCAAGTCTGGCCCAGAAGCTGAGATTCTCCCGCACGGTCATCACCGGTTTGACCGGGTCATGATGGCCGACAAAGGCCAGCGACGCCCGCCAGTTGTCCGGATCTTCGGTGACGGCGGTGCCGTCCAGCTGCAACACTCCTTCTGCCGGTGTCAGCAAACCGGCCATGATGCGGAGCAGGCTGGATTTTCCGCTGCCATTGGCCCCGGTCAGCAGCAGCGCCTCACCGGCACCGACAGTAAAGTCGAGGCCGGAGAAGACCAGACGTCCGCCACGCTGGCAGGTAAGGGCATGACCGGAAAAGCTCATGACTGTGAGTATCGCATGGATAAGGTCGCCTGGTCTGCGTGAATTTCGGTAAACGGGAATGCGGTCGTCCTTCGGGACGACGCGACGCGCCTCTTCAGGATGAGGTTACAGACCCCCCTCGTCCTGAGGAGTGGCAAAGCCGTGTCTCGAAGGACCGCAATTGCATTCAGCCCTATTTCGGTGGCAGACGCAGCGAGCCATCAAGGCGGATGGTTTCACCGTTCAGCATGCGGTTGCGGATCATCTCCATGATCAGCGAGGCATATTCATCCGTGGTGCCCAGTCGCGAGGGGAAAGGGACGGATGCGCCGAGGGCGTCCTGCACTTCCTGGGGCAGGTCGAACATCATCGGCGTGGCGAACAGGCCGGGGGCAATGGTCATCACCCGGATGCCGGTGCGGGCCAGATCGCGGGCCATTGGCAGGGTCATACCGGCCAGTGCTGCCTTGGAGGCGGCATAGGCGGTCTGGCCCATCTGGCCATCATAGGCTGCAACGGATGAGGTGAAGGAGATGAAACCGCGCTCTCCGTCTTCCATCGGTTCAAGTTCGGTCATGCGGGCAGCGGCAAGGCGGGCGACATTGTAGGAACCGATGAGATTGACTTCGATTACCTTCGAGAACTTTTCGATGGCATAGGCACCCTTGCGGCCGACGGTCAGGCCGGGGATGTTGATACCCGCCACATTGACGCAGATTCTGGCCTCGCCATGCGCCGCTGCGGCTTTGTCCAGTGCGGCGGTAACGCTGTCTTCACTGGTTACGTCGCAATTGCAGTAGATACCGCCTATGGCAGCAGCATGGGCCTCGCCTTTTTCTGCGTTCACATCAAGCAGGGCGACCTTCGCGCCATTGTCGGACAACACTTTTGCCATGCCGGCCCCGAGGCCGGAAGCACCACCGGTTACAACCGCTGCACTACCCTTGACGTCCATCTCGAACTCCCGAAATCTGCGATGAAAATTGAGTCTTTTGCTCTATATCAGAGGGTGCGGGGGATTGCCATGTTTCGGCACCCGCTCCATATAGCGGGCATGAGCACGGAACCGGTTGATCTCGACAAGCTGAAGGCAGACGCAGAGATCGTCGAGGACAGCTTCTGGCAGAAGCTGCGGCGAAATCTCGGCAGGATACCATTCACCGATGATGCGATTGCTGCCTATTACTGTGCCATGGACCCGGCGACGCCGACCAAGGCCAAGGCAATCATCTTCGGTGCACTGGTCTATTTCATCACGCCAACGGATGTGATCCCCGATATCCTGATTCCCGGTTTTACGGATGATGCGGCCATTCTGGCGGCGGCGCTGGGGATGGTGCGGGGGCATATGACGGATGCGCATTACCGCAAGGCCCGGGCCTTTCTGATGCAGCCCGCAGAAGATACGAACGGAGAGACTGTATGAGATCGATACCCTTGCCGGCGCTGGCCTTTGGCATTGCCGGACTGATTCCGTTCTGGCTTTGCGCAGGCGGCGTCTGGATGCCGGAACTGCGGCCGGGGGCGTATCACGCCTATGATGCGGCTTTTGCCCTGATTGCCTATGGCGCGGTCATTCTGACATTTCTGGGTGCCATGCACTGGGGGGTCATTATGCGCGGCAAGCAGGCGGAGACCGGTGAAGAAGCGACATGGGCGCGGCTGGGATTCAGCGTCGCCCCCTCTATCGTCGGCTGGGTCGCGACCCTGATGAACCCGGTCTATGGATTGCTGATGCTGATTATCGGCCATGGCATTGTGGCGCTGGCCGATCTCCAGACTGTACGGCGGGGTGAATTCCCGCTGTGGTACGGGGTCTTGCGAAAATACCTGTCGATTCTGGCGATTCTTGCGATGACCACCGGCCTGATGGGCCTGCCAGCCTGAATCAGAGGCCGATACCGTCCCTCTGAACAGGGTTCAGAAGGATGGTAAAGCCGCAGGTTTCAGCGCGTGGCGGGGGCCAGGTCGGGGGCGCGTTGTTCGCGAATGGGCAGATGTACGACCATCGCGAACAGGCCGAGAGCGACACTCATCCACCAGACCATATCGTAGGAACCGGTGGTGTCGTACAGCCGGCCACCCAGCCAGACGCCAAGGAACGAACCGATCTGGTGACTGAAGAACACAAAGCCGAACAGGGTTCCCATATAACGGGTTCCGAACATGACGGCGACCAGACCGGAGGTCAGGGGTACGGTGGACAGCCAGAGCAGCCCCATACTTGCAGCAAAGGTCAGCACGACAGCATCGGTTTTCGGGGCCAGCACGAACAGGGCGATCACAATCGACCGGCCGAGATAGATGCCGCTCAGCAGCCATCGTTTTGAATATTTGCCGCCAAGGGCACCGGCAGTCAGTGAACCGACCACATTGAACAGTCCGACCAGTGCAATGGCCCAGGCACCGATTCCGGCGGTGGCATGGTTGTCGTCAAGATAGGCAGGCAGGTGAACTGTGATGAAGGCAACCTGAAAGCCGCAGACAAAAAAGCCGGAGATCAGCCACAGATAGCTGCCATGGCCGAATGCCTGTTTCAGGGCGCTGGAGAATGTCATCTCCGGCTCGGTCGAGACGGGAGCGTTGTCATCGGTGCGGAGGGCGGTTGCCAGAAACGGAACCAGCAACATGCAGGCACCGAGCATGACCAGTGCTGTCTCCCAGCCATAACCGGCAATGAAAGCCTGTCCCATCGGGGCGAAGATGAACTGGCCGATTGACCCGGCGGCGGTTCCGGCACCCAGTGCCAGTGACCGCTTGTCCTCGGGCACCAGGCGGGTGAAGGAGGCAATGACGATGGTGAAGGACGCACCGGCCAGTCCCATGCCGACCAGCAGCCCGGCAGTGACCTGCAACATCAGCGGGGTAGTGGCATAGGCAGTCAGCGTGACGCCTGCGGCATAGATGATGCCACCGATGGCGAGAACGCGAACCGAACCGTATTTGTCAGCAAGCGCACCGGCGACCGGCTGGCCAAGGCCCCAGAGCAGGTTCTGGATGGCCAGCGCAAGAGCGAATACTTCACGGCCCCAGCCGCGGGTTTCTGACAGCGGGGCATTGAACAGGCCATAGCTGGACCGGACACCAAAGCTCAGGATAGCGATCAGACAGCCACAGGCGATGACAAAGACGGGATTACGCCACAGTGGACGAGGGGAAGTGCTATCCGTCATGTTTCTGACTTTCATCAGTAAGGGGGGAGTGCTGGATTTGACCCTATATTTCTCCCATTCCTCCGGAAGGGCCAAAACAATAATTGCCGCCATACCAATTATTCACAGGACCCGGTTTGTTTCGGGCTGTGACGACGGTCATCGACGGAGTAGCCTCAATGCTGTCATAATCCGTGTTCATTCTGAATACTGGTAGCCTTGAAGTAAGGAGACTTACGTGGCCGCATTTCTCACCGATAAAGACGTCAGGCAATTGCTGGAAGACGGTTCTGCGGACAGCCGCGCGGAAACGGCAGCGAAAGTGGCAGGGGCCTTTACATCGAACCAGCTGGGTTCCGATGAACGCCGTCTGGCGGAAGATATTTTCAGGATCATGCTGAAAGATGCTGAATCGCGGGTTCGCGAAGCCCTGTCGGAAAACCTCAAGACGTCACCGGATATCCCGCATGATGTTGCCCTGAGCCTGGCTGCCGATGTTGCCTCGGTAGCCCTGCCGGTCCTTGAATTCTCTGTTGTGCTGACAGATGCGGATTTGCTGAGCATCGTGCGCACTCAGGACGACGCCAAACAGCTGGCGATTGCCGGGCGCCCGACTGTGTCATCGGCTGTATCGGATGCTCTTGCGACAGTTGGCAGTGAAGCAACGGTGGCCCGCCTGGTCGGGAATGAGAATGCAGATATATCAGATAAGGCCCTGAATAATGTGATCGACCGGTTTGGCGAATCAGAGAGCGTTCAGCGCCCGCTGGTCAATCGATCTGCCCTCCCGGTTCAGATTGCCGAACGGCTGGTGACGATGGTGTCGGCGGAATTGCAGAGTCAGCTTATCCAGAAACAGGGTGACCGCAGTGATCTTGCGACCCGTCTGCTGCTAAAAGCGCGGGAGAGGGCAACGGTTGGTCTGTCGATGTCTTCGAGTGAAGATCAGGTCAGCGAGCTTGTTGCTGCACTTCGGAAAGAGGGGCGCCTGACGGCTTCGCTGGTCATACGGGCAGTCTGCATGGGCGATCTGGTGTTCTTCGAGCATGCGCTCTCGGCGATGGCCGGCGTGGCGCTGGAAAACGCCCGACAGCTGATTCACGATCAGGGACATCTCGGGCTGAAGGCGCTGTACAAGAAATCAGGTATGCCAGAGGCGCAATACACGGCTGTCCGGGCAGCGATTGATGTCATGCGCGAGACGGAATATGACGGACTGGACCATGACCGGGAACGCTTCTCCCGGCGACTCATCGAACGTATTCTGACCCAGTATGACGATCTTGGCGTCGACCTGCAGTCCGACGATCTGGACTATCTGCTGACCCGTATGGACCAGCTTTCTCCCCAGGAAACCTCCTGACTTCAGGACAGATGCCGATAGAAGCCTGTCACCCCGGTTATGGGCCGGGATGACAGGGTGATGGTCAGTTCAGGAATGTGCGCGGTAGCCAGAGTGCGATGTCCGGGAAGGCCATGACCAGTCCCAGCCCGATGAGTTGCAGTAGGACGAAGGGCACAATCCCGGCATAGATATGTTCAATCTTCACACCGGCCGGAGCCACGGCCTTCATGTAGAACAGGGCAAAGCCAAAGGGTGGCGTGAGGAAACTGGTTTGCAGGTTGACCGCAAGCAGGATGGCAAACCAGTAGATCATGTCGGCCTGCGGCACATGCGTCCCGAAGTCGAGTATCTCGATGATCGGGGTGAAGACCGGCAGCACGATCAGGGTAATTTCCAGCCAGTCGAAGAAAAATCCGAGGACAAATACCAGTCCCATGATCAGGAACAGCAGGCCCCAGGAACCCAGGCCGAGACCTTCGACGAGGTTGATCACCACATCATCCCCGCCAAGGTTACGGAAGACGAAGCTGAACATGGTTGCGCCGATAAACAGGCCAAAAATCATGGCGTTTGTCAGGGCAGCACGAACCACGACATCCTTGATGACGACAAAGAAGGATTCCCGTTCTTCAACAAGGGTATCGGTTCCGCCGATCGCGCCGTAGCGTTCCTCCAGCGAGTTGATGCCGATTTTCG
The DNA here is from genome assembly GCA_009649675.1 of Alphaproteobacteria bacterium HT1-32. Classification (NCBI taxonomy): domain Bacteria; kingdom Pseudomonadati; phylum Pseudomonadota; class Alphaproteobacteria; species Alphaproteobacteria bacterium HT1-32. The sequence continues at coordinate 1,797,548 of WJPL01000001.1, forward strand.
GCAGAACCACCAGATTGATGAAACCGAGCAATACCGAGCCTGCAGCACCGACGCCGGCCGCCTCTGTCGGCGTGGCCCAGCCCAGCAGAATGGAACCCAGCACCAGAAAGATCAGGAAGACCGGCGGAATGAAACTCTGCATGACCATGCCAAAACGGGCGGCGATCGTTTGCGGGCCGAAATCCGCATCGGAACTGGGCGCCATCTTCGGGAAGATTGCCGAGATCGTGCAGACATAAACGACATAGAGGCCAGCCAGAATGAGGCCGGGAAAGAAGGCGGCGAAGAACAGATTGCCGACGGAGCGGCCGAGCAGGTCGGCCATGATGACCAGCATGATGCTGGGCGGAATCAGGATTCCAAGTGTTCCGGATGCGGCAATGGAGCCGGTCGCCAGGCGGTTGTCATAGCCCATCTTCATCATCGTCGGCAGCGCCAGCAGGGTCATCATCACAACACTGGCGCCGATGATGCCGGTGGTCGCAGCCATGATTGTGCCCATCAGGACGACCGAGATTGCCAGTCCGCCGGGAATACGGCGCAACAGTACCTCAAGGCAGTAAAGCAGGTCCTTTGCGACGCCGGACCGCTCCAGCATCGTGCCCATGAAGATGAACATCGGAATGGCGGTGAGGATCAGGTTTTCTGCTATGCCGCCGAATATCCGGGACGGAATCGCGGAAAACATTGCGATATTATACCAGTCCGGGTCCAGCGCGATGGCAAGAAAGCCGAAAGCCAGGCCGACACCGCCGAGCACGAAGGCGACGGGGTAGCCGGAAAACAGGAAAAATGCGAGGGCAGCAAACATGCCCAGCGGCAGAAGTGTTTCCAGATCCATGATCAGTTATCTCCGCCGAGTGTCGCGGTTACCTGATTATCGGGCAGAACGCCGATAAACCCGGCAACGGATTTGAGAAGTTGTGAGACACCGGCGATTGCCAGCAGCAGGAACATCAGCGGAATGGTTGATTTGATAATCCAGGTATGGGGCAGCCCGACACCGGACTTCGACACTTCCTGCTGTGCATAAGAATGTTCGACATAATCCAGGGTGAAATAGAAGGTAATGACCGCGTAGGGGATCAGGAACAGCAGACAGCCGATAATTTCGATCAGAAATTTCACCTTCAGGGGCAGCCTGTCGCGGATCAGGTCAATGCGGACATGTGCCTGACGCCGGTAGGCCCAGGCGAGCGTGAAGGTGAACAGCAGGGTATGGAACCAGTATTCTGATTCCTGAAGTTTTGTCGCGTTCAGTCCGAAGCCTCGCGGAAGGCCGAAATAACGTGTGATGACATCATAGATGACGGCCAGCATCAGCAGGATGCTTGACCAGACGAAAACCATGGCGACCCGATCAATGACGGTGTCGAGCATGGTGCTTGTGCGCAGAAGCGGATGCATGGTCCCCCCGAGGTCTGAAGTAACTGATCCGGCCTGCGATAAGTATCCGGAAGTCTTGTCAGGAAGCACATTGCGACCGGAGATGACGGTCTCCGGCCGCAATGCAGTTGACGTTTACTTCAGGTAGCCGAGGTCACTCCACACCTTGTAGTCGGCGCGGAAAGCCTGCAGGGAAGTCCAGACCTTCTTGAAGGTCGGATCTTCGGCGGCCAGTCCGGCGGCAACCTTGTTCCAGGTCTCCTCCAGTGTGCCGAGGATTTCCGGCGACCAGCGGTGGATATTGACACCCTTGGCCTTCAGCTCGATCAGCGCCTTGGCCTGAATGGCCTCACCTTCGGCGAGACCCTCCATGATGTTGGCCTTGCAGGCGATTTCCAGCTGAGCCTGCTGGGTGTCTGACAGGGCTTCCCATTTCTGCTTGTTCATCAGCAGTTCAAACAGGGTCGACTGCTGATGCCAGCCGGGGAAGTAGTAATGCTTGGCGACCTGATGGAAGCCAAGATCGAGATCAATCGCCGGCATGGAGAATTCCGTGGCATCAATGGTGCCGCGTTCCAGGGCCGGATAAATGTCTGCACCCGCCAGCAGCTGTGTCGAGACGCCCAGTTCTTCCATGACCTTCGCGCCAAGACCGAAGAAGCGCATCTTCAGACCCTTCAGATCGTCGACAGAATTGATTTCCTTGCGGAACCAGCCGGAAGCTTCCGGTGCGATAACGCCACACATCAGGGCTTTCAGGCCGTGTTTGCCATAGACCTCGTCCATCAGTTCGTTACCGCCGCCATGGAACATCCATGCGAGATATTCGCCGGCTGACGGGCCGAAAGGAACGGCGGCAAACAATGACAGGGAAGCTTCTTTTGACTGCCAGTAGCCGGGGGTTGACCAGGCGGCATCGACGGAGCCGGCTGCAATCGCGTCAAAATACTCAAGTGGCGGAACCAGTGCGCCCGGCTCAAAGAATTTCAGCTGAATGTCGCCACCGGTCAGACGTTCCACGTTCTTCGACAGGATGACGCCAAGGCCACCGAGCTGTACCAGTCGGCTGGGATAGGATGAACCCATTTTCCAGCGGACTTTCTTGTCCTGAGCAACAGCAGGCGCTGTCCAGGCAAACGCGGTCGCACTGACAACAGCCGCAGCAGCGACCGTCGTCACAATTTTCTTGAAACTCATTACAGTTCTCCCAGAACCAATACTGTTTTTTGAAGGTGATTGATGCATTGGCATCATCGCCCGATTGTATGTTTATTTTTTTGCTGCCAGCCCCTTGTTGCTGACAGGAAGAAAACCTACTGGACTGCTGTTCGGCTCTCAAGAACAAACTGACTGAATTATATTGTCCGGGAAATATATTCAGAATTGGCCAGAATTATATTGTCCGGTAAATATATTCAGAAATGTATGGAGCGTTACAGAATGTCGGGATACCTTGTTCCCGGGTCTAAGTACTTCAAAAGATAAGCTTCCCGTCTGTTTTGAAAGGGTGTCGGATGGTTCAGTTTTTGCGTTTGATGCTCTTTGCAGCGTTGCTCTGTGCCGGAGGGGCGGTACAGGCGTCGGATGAGCTGAATGTTGATAGCAAGGGCATCATGGTCAAAGGCTATGATGTCGTTGCCTATTTCACGCTTGGTATGCCGGCCCGGGGAATGCCCGGTCATGTGGCAACCCATGATGGCGGGACCTATCTTTTTTCTTCGGCGGAAAACCGGAAACTGTTCGAGGCTGACCCGGTCAGATATGCGCCGGCCTATGGCGGGTTTTGTTCCTACGGTGTCCGTGTCGGCAAGAAATTCGAGATTGATCCCCATGCCTGGAAAATTGTCGAAGATCGGCTGTTTCTGCAGCTGGATCGCGGCACACATATACTCTGGCTGGAGGATATGGAGAAGAACATCTCCATCAGTGACCGGATCTGGCCGAGTATCGAGACCACACCGCGTACAATGTTGTAAGCCGGTACGTGTCTACCGAGACTGGCATTGAGCCGCCTGAACCCCGTGCATGGCAGGGCCGCCATGTTTCAATTGTTGAACTGCGGTTTCTGGCCCTTTTTGTGCCGGCGCTGTTTCTGGTCCTGGTGCTGCTGACGGCGGGTTATGAATGGCATAGTTACAGCCGGGCGAGTCATCACCTGAAACAGCGGCTTGGGGCGGTTGCGTCGAACCTGTCGATCATCATGGCGGAGCCCCTTTATCGCCGTGACCGTCGCCAGATCAGACTGCTGATGGCGTCGGTGATAGCGGATGATGCTGTCGCTGCTTTCGCGATTTATGACATGAATGGGGGGCTGATCGATAATTTTGGCGTGCCGCAGGATGAACCGGCGGAATGGCGGATGTCACAGTTCGTGAACTTTGCGGATCAGGACGGGTTACGTCAGGCGGGGCGGCTGGAGATTGCCTTTACAGACCGGCATTTGCGGGAGCAGACCCTCAACCGGCTCGGCTTTGCTGTGCTCTCCGTCGGGGTGATGCTGCTGGCGGCGCTGGTCATTGTTCATGTTTCCTACAGTCGCTCGATCGGTCGGCCAATCGATGATCTCAGGCGCGCCTTCGGGGAAACCAGAGACGGGGCCAGGGGGCGTGTTACCTGGGACAGTGATGATGAAATCGGTGATCTGATGACCGCTTTCAACGCCTTGCAGGACCGGGAGGAGAAAAGCCTCGCTTTGCTCAAGCAGACCCAGAGTGATCTGGAAAGGCGGGTCAGGGAACGGACGCATGATCTGGAACAGGCAAGTACCGAGGCCCTGCTGGCCAATCGGGCAAAAACCCAGTTTCTTGCGGCGATGAGCCACGAGTTCCGGACGCCGCTTAATGCAACCATCGGGTTTGCCAGCCTGCTCATCGAAGACGCGGATTCGATTTCGCCTGAACGCCGCAGTCAGTATCTGGAGGAGATTGTCAGAAGCGGTGACATTCTGCTGTCGTTGCTGAGCAAATTGCTGGATTACAGCGAGCTGGAAACGGGAACCCTGAAGATCACGCCGGAAGCGGTTGACCCGCTGGTGATCGTCGAAGCCGTGATTGCCGGGGAGACCGGCCGGGCTGCACAGAAGGCCGTGCATCTGGATTTTCAGACGGCCCTGGCGGGTGGCAACAAAATCTTTGTCGACGGTGCCCGGTACCGTCAGATCGTCACCAATCTTCTGGTCAATGCCATCAAGTACAACCGGTCAGACGGCCGGGTCTTTGTCAGTCTGGACAGCGTAAGGGATGGCTGGTGCCGCCTGACGATCCGCGATACCGGCGAAGGTATATCCGAGGCCATGCACGACAAGGTTTTTATTCCCTTTGATCGTCTGGGGCGGGAGGCCGGATCCATTGACGGTGCCGGGATTGGACTGGCGCTCGTAAAGCAGCTGACGATAAGGATGGGCGGAGAGATCGATTTCACATCGGTTGTGAATGAAGGTTCAACCTTCTGGGTCGAGTTTCCGTTTGTCAGCCGCGCCTCCGCCTGAAAACCGGGGGCTGGTCTCGATGCAGTTGCGGCCATTCATTTTTGCGGCATAAAGCGCCTTGTCAGCTGCTTCTATATCCTGATCGAGTTGTGTCGGATCATTACCGCACAGCGAAGCCCCAATCGAAACGGTTACGGGGTGAGGCAGTGTGCCGGGCTGGAGGTGAAGGTTTTCCACAGACTGGCGAATTCTTTCGGCGGCCAGAATGATCTGCCCCTGTTCGGTACTGTTGAGCAGGGCAAGAAACTCCTCACCACCCCATCTTGTGACGATATCACCAAGGCGGAGGCTGTCCGAGATGGCTTTGGCAATCTGACACAGAATTTCGTCGCCGGTAGCATGCCCGTGCTGATCGTTGAAGGATTTGAACAGATCAACATCAATCATCAGCAGCCCGAGTGTTTTTCCACCGCGTTCAGCCTCGGCAAATTTCTGAGCAGCAACATCTTCCAGAAACCGGCGGTTTCGCAAACCCGTCAGGGGATCGGTTGTCGCCCTTTCCTGCAACTGTGACTCGATGGCTTTCTCTTCGGTAATATCCCGGAACAGGCTGACATATCCGCGAACCCGGCCAGCCGGGTCGACATCAGGCGTATAGGTTGCAAGTAACCAGATTTCTTCTTTCGTGTCCGGGAGGGTCGCCTTGAAACTGAACTCGCTGGCCATGCCGTTCAGGGCGCGTGCGACGCGATTGTGAATCATTTCAATCACATCATCCGACAGCCATTCATTCTGTACGATTGCGTCTATGGACTGGCCGATAACGTCAGAGGCAGACTGGCGAACGGCTTTCAGATATGAATTGTTGGCATAGCGATAAATCCGGTTGCGATCGACATAGGCAATTGCCGTTGGCAGGGCGTCTGTCACCACGCCGAGCAGGGCGGCACCTATGCTGTCGGTATCCGGACAGTCATCGTCTCTGATCATGCAATCACTTTCATTCCGGTTCGGGATGATGCCCACTTTTGCGGGCCGGATAGTGGGCCATCTGACGGTGAAGCAAAGTGATCTGAGTCACTGGACCGTCAGGAATTAGAAGAATCAGCAGATAACAAAATTTTCAGTGTCATGCGGGGGGTCAAAAACCTGTCATGAAACCGGATTAGGGTCCGCCAACTCAACTCAACGGAGATCCGGTTACATGAGAATTATGACATTCAGTACAGCGATGTTTCTGGCGGCGACATCGCTTCAGGCAGCAGACGTTACGGTTCTGACTATTGATGATCCGCTCAGCCAGTGGCGCAATGTCGATTATCCCAATGGTCAGCAGGTAACCTACAGTGTTGGTCTGGGTTCCGGCGCCTTCCGTCATGCCTCTGATCCGACGAATGTCATCTATGCGGTTTCGGACCGCGGTCCGAACTTCACCTGCAAGGCCGCCATCAAACTGATGGGCGAGGAAAGCCAGGCTCTCTGCAAGGGCATCAAGGGTGCTCGGTTCTATCCGACACCGGATTATACGCCGTCGATCTATCGTCTGGAACTGGATATCGCTGCGGGAAGCTTTCTGGTGAAGGATGTTATTTCGCTGAAAACGGCATCCGGTCTTGCGGTTTCCGGCATGCTCAACCCGCAGACGGTTGCAAAGACGGATGTGGGCATTGACCTGAAGGGTAACAAACTGGCCTTCAGTCCTGATGCGATTGATGCGGAAGGAATTGTGAAGTTGTCTGATGGCAGTTTCTGGATCGGCGAGGAAATGGGTCCCTCGATCCTGCATGTTGCTGCTGACGGACGGGTGCTCAGACGTCTGGTGCCGGCCGATGCTGCGGCGGATTATGCAGGGGCGGATACCGAGATCGTTGCAAGTCTGCCAGCCGTGTTATCACGTCGTCAGGCGAACCGTGGTATCGAATCAATGGCGGTCTCTCCGGATGAGAAATTTCTCTATTTCATGGTTCAGAACCCGCTGGCAAACCCGGATGCAAAAACCTATGCCGCGTCAAAGAATACGCGTCTGTTTAAGCTTGACCGCGAGTCGGGCAAGCTTGTCGGAGAATATATCTACCAGCTTGATGATCCGCAGACCTTCGGCCTTGATCCGTCGGACAAGCAAAATGCACCGCGAATCTCCGAAGTAACGGCTCTTGGACTGGACCGGCTGCTGATGCTGGAACGGACAGATGGTACCACCAAGCTGCATGAAGTGACCCTTGAAGGTGCCACGAACATTCTCGGCAGCCGCTGGGACGATCCGTCGACCAGTCCGTCGCTGGAAGCCGGCAATGACCTCAGGGCGCTGGACCTCGTCGCGGTTCCCAAGACGCTGCGCTTTGATACCTCCCGCGATTACAGGGATGCGCCGACGAAAATCGAAGGGGTGGCTTTTCTCGGTGATGGTTCGATGGCGTTGATCAACGACAATGATTTCGGCATTAATGGTGATGCAACCCGCATCCTTGTTGTCAAAGGTGCGGTGTCGGCCGATCCGGCTTTGTGGCGTCGTTAATCCGGTTACATGAGTGAGCGGCGGTTTGGCGTTCACGAAATATAGAGACTTTCCGGGCTAGTCAGAGACTGAGAGTTTCTGACTGGCCCGGTTCCATCTGGCCGGTCCGGTTTTCGGAGGATCGCCGGATGGCGTTGACAGCATCGGAAGAAATTGCGCTTCGCGCCGCGTTCATGGAGATCACCCGCGAACGCAGGAAAGCCCTTCAGGCTATGTTCGAAGGCACCCAGCTGAAGCCGAAAAGCCTGCTGGATGACGCCAAGGATATGGCGAAGGAAGCCAACAAGGCCCGTAAATCCGTCCAGAAAATTCCCGGCCTCAACGCGCCGGACATCGATATTCCCAGCCTCAATGTGGATCTGTTCAAGGGCATTGATCTGCGCAAGCTGATCGATATCGATATTCCGTCGCTCAGCATTCCGGGCTGGGATCTCAGTCTGGTGCCTAATTTCAAGCTGGGAAGCATCCCCGGCTTCAGCCTGCCGAAAGTCCGGCTCAATCTGAAAGGGCTGATTAAATACAAGGACCTGTTGCCGGACATCTCGCTGCCGGCGCTGGTCTGGGCTATCGGTGTCAAGTTCCCCCATCTGACCCTGCCGTCGGTATTGTGGGACCTGCAGGGCATTCTGGGGATTGACCTGAATCTGCGACTCAGTTTTCCGGATTTCGTGATTCCGGATCTTCGGGTTGATCTGCCGAACCTTTCGGTTCCGGATATCTCGCTGCCTTATGTCGATGTCCCCTCGATCGACATTGACTTCCCGTCCATTGATCTCTCGGCGATCGAGATTCCGGGAATCAATCTCGATCTCTATTTAAAGGTCCCGGGATTCGACAAGGTTCTGAAGCTGCTGTTCGAACTGTTCGATGTCGTCGAACTGCCGGATATTCTGGCAGAACTGGGAACGGAGTTCATTACCGACTTTATCTCATCGGCTCTGCCAATCGTGCAGCAGGTCAAGAGCGGCAGCAAGGCGGCGATGGAATGGGGCAAGGCGGCGCAGGATCTTCACAAGGCCCATAAAGTGACCAAGCATATGCCCTTCATCCTGCCGGGAAACGCCCGGGATGCCTGCACGGCCCTGCAGCGTCTGCTGAATGAAAGTTCGGCCGAGCATGCGGGTCTGGCAACCATTCATACGGCGCAATTCGCCGTTTCCACTGCCGGACTATTTGCCGATCTCGGTGGTGCGACCGGACCGGCAACATCTGCGGTCGCTTCTCTCGCAAAGCTTTGTCAGAAGGTTACGATCTTCGCGATGAAGTATAAGGAAATGAAGAAAATCAACGCGATCCTGCGGAACAATCCGGCAGAAAAGCTTGATTCCAACATCTTCCAGGTCTCGCCGTTGCTGGGCTGCTATTATCTGGCTAACAGTACCACGTCGAATGTCCTGAATATTCTCTGTGACAATATTCTGATGGATAACTGGATGCTGGATGCAGAGACCAACAAGAAGAAGCATCTGGATCCGCTGATTAAGGATTCACAACGCTTTATCGATAAATCACGCTACGTGCTCTCGCCGATCCGTCAGGACAAGGGCATGTATGTTGAGCGCGGATATTTCGAGAAAAAGAAAGAGGCCGCCGCCCTCTATTTCAAGAAGAAGATGGGCTTTGCACCACAGGATGCGAAGGTGAAAACGCATCGGTATATCGGATAGCCGGGGCAGGGCCTCCGGATAATCTGAAAAGCGGCCCCGCCACCGGTTCGGGTGCTGCAGGGCCGCCGTTCTGACCGGTCTAGTGCCGGATAGCTGTCCGGTGAGCCAGTCGTCCGATAACATCGTGGAACAACCGGTCGACAACCAGATGCCGGACCCATGATGAGGCGGCGATGATCATGCTGCTGACAGCCTGTGCACGCAGCTTCTCGCTCCGGCGGATATAATAATCCATCATCTCCGGCGAGACCCTGACATAGGTCAGGCGCTCGTTCGTTTCGGACGGTTCGGCAATCCACTCATTTTCGATATTGGTATAGGGCCACATGGAAACTCTCCAAAGTTGTTTGTGCCCCTCCCTTGATTTGATTTTTATATTGCATCGCAGCATACATATAATTCTGTTTTCACAAAGAGATATAATTGAAATGCTGCATTGCAATATTTTCATGGGTTGGATCTGAACATATTGAACCCGTGCGGGGGTTTGTTTGTTCCGGCAATGTCAGTGTTTTTTGACTGGCCCGTTCATCTGGGCTTGTGAGTGATCGGGAGTTAAAATTTCTATTAAGGTATGTTTGTGTTGTAAAAAACAAACATAGAGGGAATTATTTCATGATGTCATAGTCGGAAAGCAATAAATGGAAATAGCCTGCCCGAAATGTGGAACGGACACCCGTCTTCCCCTGCCATTCGGAATTACATGTGCTTCCTGTAAAGCGCATATCGCGGATGGAAAGTTTGATCGTCGAAGCAACCGGCTCGGTCGCCTGGTCTTTGTCGCGGCCGCTACGGGTGCCTTGAGTTATACGATTATGTCCTCTGACCGTTATCCGATCGCAACAGAATATGCGATTGTCGAAAGCTGTGTCGGGAATTCAAAGCGAAGCCTTCTTGACAGGGAGGTTCGCGAGAAAAGAGACGTGTGCCTGTGCGCTTTGGAGCAGACACAACAGGATTTGACTCTGGATGATCTTGAGGGAGACCGGAAGGCCTTTTTCAGCACGTTCAAGGTGAAAGCGGAAGAATGCCGGGCCGAGAATGCCCGATAGGAGACAGTCTGGTCTCCCATCGGGCGGCCCGGAACGGGGCTTACTTTTTGTTTTCTTTTGCTGCCTCCACGGCCCGTTTCACAAATCCCTGATCACTGTTCGGCTTCCCTCTGGCAGCCCTTTCTATCCTTTCCGCAGCTTCTTTCGTCATCGGGGTGACCTGCTTGCCGGAAGTGGGGTTGTTCTTCGTTTTCTTCGACATGCTATTACTCCATTAGCTTGGTTTGAGAAATGTCAGGAATGTCCTGACAACAACGTTATCCGGTAACGGTGGGGACAAATGGGGACAAACGAGGAAGAAAAACGGGCTGATGAGTTGTATGATGCGCTTTCTCACCTGCTGCGCCGGGCCGGGTGGTCTCAGCGACAGGCCGCAGACTTCATTTGGTATGAAAAGAATGAGGACGATGACGACAGTGAGGAGAAAAGGGAAAAGCACTATCAGAATTTCAAACGGTGGTTACACAGGCGGATACTCAACAATAAATCGATTGAGCGACTTGAGCGATATATCGAGCTGCTGTCGCGGGACTACGAGATCAGGCAGTCCTGCGGCTATTCGGTTCGGGTCTATAATCTGGAATTCAAGAACGATTCTGACATGACTGAAATCTCACAGCATCTGGATAAGCTGATATTTACGGATTGCTGACACTGTACGGGCATCCGGCAAAATGCCGACCAGTTCCGTCTACACGTTATTTTCTCAGATCAGATATACTGTACCGAACCTGATACCCGTCTGGCGGTCGATCCAGTGCGCGCATGTCGTACAACAACGGACGATAGGGGGCAGTTTGCCACTTTGCATCGGGGCCACGCAGGTATTGTGGAAAGTACGTATCGTTACGAAGGCCTTCTGGAGGTAACTTGGAAGCGACTGCGATATATTGATTTTTTTAGCACTTAAAACTTGTTGGTTTTATTAGAATTTATGCCAAAAGTATATTTTTCAGAGATGATTTCTGGGGTTATTCATGCTGTTTCGGACAAGGTCTGAGAATGATTCGGATAAATCCGGCACCCCGCAGGACCGGATGAGTTCGATACTGCTCTGCCTGCTGATGCTTGCCATGGTGACAATCATCGCAAGCCTGTTTCTGGTGAGGGAGCTGGGGGATGCGAGCCGGCAGATCGAGACGCTTCGCAAGTTTCAGGCAGATGTTTATTTCCGGCTCGGGGCCTATGAAGAGATGCAGCATCATCTCGGATACACCCAGTTCATTCACAATTTCAAAAACGGGGTTTTGCGGCGTGACGCGGACCGTCTCCTCATGGCCCGGCTTCAGATAAACAAGGCATTGCTTGCTCTGGAAAAAGTGGGGGGCGGTGTCGATGACATGGCGGCGATCAGAAACACGCTGGAAGCCTATCGTGAGATGACATTCATTGCGGAACGGCTGATTGTGGCTGGTCGCAGTGCCATCGCGATTGATCGCGTCGTCAGGATCGATGACGGCCCAGCCATGGCTGCAATGGGGTCAATTCTTGCCGGTATTCATGCCGCGCGCGAGGCTCTCGAAGAAAATCTGAAGGAACAGAATTTCCAGATGAGCCGGATCAGAATGGTGTTCCATTTCGCCGTCGGTGGCCTTGTACTGCTGACCGTTGTCATTCTGTTTGTCTATGTCCGTGCCCGGCAGAATGCGAGAATACTGGCTGTTACGGCAGCAAGCCTGCAATCGGCAAATACCTATATCGAGGAGCGCATTGAACGGCTTGTCGGGATGGCGAAGTCTTCCGGCCCGGGTGAGGTTTTTACCCGTCATGCCTGGCCGGAGGGCATGTCGGCTTATGAAGCCCTGGGCCGGTTAGAGGCGTCTCTGACGGAGCTTATACACCGGATGGGTCGGCAGGAAGACCGGTTGATTGCGCATTCAACGGCGCTGGAAACGGCAAATGAAGAGCTCGCACAATTCAATTCTGTCGTGTCACATGACCTGCAGGAACCATTGCGGAAAATTCTGACCAATATTGACCTGATCAGATTACGCCATCGTGATGAGGTCAGTGATGATCTTGGTCGTCATCTCGATAAACTTGCGATATCTGCCCGGAAGATGCGCCGTCTGATTGTCGATCTTCTCGCTTATTCACGGGTCGGTTCGGAACCATTATCTCAGGAAATGCTCGACCTCCGGGAGGTTGTTCAGGCTGCGGTCAGGGAGACGGAACATCTGTTCGATGACCGGTCAGGGTCGGTGAGCCTTGATATACCCGACGGTCCGCCTGTGCCGGGGGACCGTTTCCAGCTGGTGCAGGCTTTTGTGAATATTCTGTCAAATGCTGCGAAGTTCGTCCGGGAGGGAGTGTCCCCCGAAGTCCGGATCTCCGGCGTTTATACAGACTACAGATTTACCCTCACATTTGCGGATAACGGGGTCGGCTTTGACCCGGCGCTGGCGGAACAGATATTCGAGCCGTTCCGACGTTTTCATAGCGGGTCTGAATATGAAGGCAGCGGAATAGGATTGTCGATCGTCAAGCGGGCGGTCACCCGACAGGGGGGCAATGTGCGGGCCACACCGGCAGAAACGGGTGGCACCAGATTTATCGTCAATCTGATGCTGCAGTCCCAGGAAGCAGCCGGAGACAGCCATCATGTCGCCTGATATGCAGGAACGGAGACCCGGATTCCGGTTATTGTTCAGCCAGCCTCGCCAGAAGATCCTGCCGGAATTTTTCCGGCGGTAGAAGATTGCCGGCTTGAAGGCGTCAGGGGTGCGGGAGTGGCGGGAAGCGGTTGCTGTCCTGTTGCCGGGTGTGGAAAACTGTCCTAAATCAGGATCCCAGCCAGTTCCGCCGGTGCAAAGGCAGTGATTTCAGTCCTTGTCTGTATGGCGGTGGTCTTCACAAAACTGAAAGCTACCCGATGAAAACGCACAGCAGATATGCTGGCCCGACACTGGCTGTCGCCGTGGCATCAGTTCTTTGGGGGCTTTACTGGATACCGGTCCGCTGGCTTCAGTCAGAAGGCCCTGATGCGGTTATGGTGGCGGCTCTGTTCAACATTGCGGCCCTTTGTCTCTATGCGCCGGTGCTGTCATGGACCGGTCGACCGGGTTGGGGCGGGCTTCCCGCCGGTGTGACCATTGGCGCGGCGATGACGCTCTATTCCCTGGCTCTTGGCATGACGACTGTGGTGAACGCGGTGCTGCTGTTTTACCTGACCCCGGTCTGGAGCACCCTGATCGGCCTGACGTTCAGGGGTGAACGGCTGACATTACACAGGGCGACCGCACTGATCCTGAGTCTTGTCGGGCTGATGCTGATACTGGGTGACGATGGCGGGTTGCCCTTACCCGGCAATGCAGGGGATGTTGCCGCACTGGCGGCGGGACTGATCTGGTCAATCGGCTCTTTCAGCCTGTTTGACCGACCGGCTGTGAGTGTCCGGTCCGCGACATTCTGGACGCTGGTCAGCGGCTCTGCGATATCGGTTCTGGCGATTCTTGTCGTCATGCCGGGCGGCGTGGAAACGGTGGTCTGGACGGTATCATCGGGCAGTGCGATTCTGCTGGGCGGGGTGATGCTGGGACTGTTGCTGATCCTGACAATCTGGGGCGCGCGGCATCTGGCACCGGCCCGGGTTGGTATTCTGCTGATGGGTGAAATTGTCGTTGGTGTCGGATCCGCAGCGCTTTATGCGGGAGAGCCGGTCGGTCTGACCGAGATCGCGGGGGGCGTTTCAATTCTGGTGGCGGCGGGTATTGAGGTGATGACACCGCATAAGAAAAACACTGGAAAAAAGTCTCACCTGTGACGCCGGTCACATTTTTTCTAGTCTGACGCGTATACAACAGGTCTCATCAGATGACGGCTTGCGGTTTTCCCCTCCCTGAACCCGCAGTCGTTTTGGACACAGGACCGACGCCTCGGCCTGTCCAGAGACAGCGGTGGCGCTTCACCCTTCCCCCTCCCTTCCCCCAGAAGCGCCACCGCAACTTTCTGGGTTCCGGACCCTTCATCGCCCAAAAACAGTCCTGAGAATTTCGGTGGTTCGCGCAGCCGGGTTTTCACGAATGGCCTTCTCCTCGCGACCGAGAAGCAGGAACAGGCCACCCAGTGCTTCGGTTACCACATGGTCGGACAGGTCGGCCGTGACATCGGGGACAAAGGGCAGGGATTTATATTGACCAATCATCGCATCATATGACCGGACGGCACCGACTTCGCGCAGGCTGTCATTGACGACGGGTGTGAACTTCTCGCGCAGTTCGGGTGTCATCCGGCCCCGGAAATAACTTGTCGCGGCATCATCCGGGCCATTGTAGATTT